>PMZA01000503.1 GCA_003170595.1 Armatimonadota bacterium | reverse complement strand
CTCCTGCACGCTTCCTGTCTATGGATTCAACCGTGCCTCAGGGCACTCGGCCGAGGATCTCGGCCTGTCGCTCTTCCGGCACGGGATCGTACCGGTCAGGCTGCATCGTGTATGTCGCCCGGCCCTGGCTCAGGGAGCGCAAGGTCGTCGAATACCCAAACATGTTGGCCAGAGGAACCAGGGCTTTGATCGTCTGGGTCCTGCCGGCGCTCGCCTTCATCTCGCGGATGTCGGCGCGGCGGCCGGTCAGATCGCCCATGACGTCGCCCATGTTCTCCTCAGGCGTCACCACCTCCACCAGCATCACCGGCTCCAGCAGAGTCGGTTTCGCCTGAAGGTATGCTTCACGGAAAGCCTGGCTTGTTGCACTCTTGAAGGCGAGGTCGGTCGAGTTATCCTCGTCGTAGAGGACCTCGATCGCCACCGCCTCAACCCCCACCACCGAATAACCGGCCAGCGGGCCTGCGTCGAAAGCTTCCCGGCAGCCGCCCAGCACTGCCGCATTCATAGTTTCAGGGACCTGCGTCGTGTCGTACCCCAGCGAGGCGGTGTTCTTGCCCTCCGCGGCGTGGCGGAGGCGGAGAGTGACGGCAGCGCGCTGGTGCTTGCCGCTGATGACACGGTCGAAGTGCCCCTCGGCTTTCGCCTCGGCCATGACCGTCTCGCGGTAGGACACCATCGGCTTGCCCACTCGCGCGTCCACACCGGACTCGCGCTTCAGCCGGTCCACGATGATCTCCAGGTNNAGGTGCAGCTCGCCCATCCCCGAGAGGATGTACTGCCCAGTCTCCTTATCCGTCCGCAGGGTCAGGGTCGGATCCTCGCGGGTGAGGCGCTCGAGCGCCGCAACCAGCTTGGATTCGTCAGCCCCGGCTCGCGGCTCGATGGCCGTCGAGATGACCGGCTCAGGGAAGGTGGGAGGCTCGAGGAGGATAGGCCGCGCCGTCGTGCAGAGCGTGTCGCCGGTGGTGACGTCCTGGAGGCCGACCGCGCCGATGATGTCGCCGGCGAAGGCTTCCTCCAGCTCCTCGCGGCGGTTAGCGTGCATCCGGAGGAGCTTGGTCGCCCGCTGGCGCTCGCCGGTCCGCGCATTGAGGACCGTATGGCCCCGCTTGAGGGAGCCGGAGTAGAGGCGGGTGTAGTAGAGCTGGCCCACGAAGGGGTCGGCCTGCACCTTGAAGACCAGGGCGCAGAAATGCTCGGCCGGATCGTTGTGCCTGCGCTCTTCCTCACCGGTCTTCGGGTTGACACCCACAATCTCGGGCATGTCCGTCGGGGCGGGGAGGTAGCGGCAGATGGCCTCGATGAGCGGCTGGATGCCCTTGTTCTTCAGGGCGCTCCCGCACAGTACCGGCACCACACTGAAGGTCAGTGTCGCCCGGCGGAGGGCCTCGTGGATCTCATCCTCCGAGGGCTCCTCGCCGGAAAGGTATCTGTCCTCGATGACCTCATCGACGTCGGCCAGCGACACGATGAGGTTCTCGCGGTATTTCTCAGCCAGACTTTCCATGTTATCAGGGATCGCGGACTCCTCAATCTGCAGGCCGAGTTCGTCGGTCCAACGGAGAGCGCGACGCCTGATTAGGTCGACAACGCCCTCAAAGGCCGACTCGGCCCCGATAGGGATCTGCAAAGCGACTGCATTGGCACCCAGGCGGCTGCGGGTCTGGTGCAGCACGTCGTGAAAATCGGCGCCCATGCGGTCGAGCTTGTTGACAAAGACCATCCGCGGAACGCGGTACTTATTGGCCTGACGCCAGACGGTTTCCGACTGGGGCTGAACCCCACCGACACCCGCCAGGATCGCCACCAGGCCATCCAGAACTCTTACGGAGCGCTCCACCTCAACGGTGAAGTCCACGTGGCCGGGCGTATCAATGATGTTGATACGATGCCCCTGCCAGGTGCAGGTCGTCGCGGCCGCCGTGATGGTGATGCCCCGTTCCATCTCCTGGGGCATCCAGTCCATCTGGGTATCGCCGTCGTCGACTTCGCCCATCCGGTGGATGCGGCCTGAGTAGAAAAGGACGCGTTCAGTGGTGGTCGTCTTGCCAGCATCAATATGTGCGGCAAAACCGATGTTGCGCGTCTTTTCCAGCGGCAAACGGTCGTCGGCCACCTAAATCCACCGATCCTGCGATAGTTTCTAAAGTGCGCCCGGGCACGCCCGGTCGGAGCTACGGACTACCAGCGGTAATGCGCGTAGGCCTTGTTGGCCTCGGCCATGCGGTGCGTATCTTCACGCTTCTTGACGGTACCGCCCTCACCCTTCGCGGCGTCCATGAGTTCATTCGACAGCCGGACGATCATGCCGCGCTCGGTCCGGGCGCGGGCGGCGGCGATGAGCCAGCGCATGCCCAGGGTGAGCCGGCGGCGGGCACTGACCTCCATCGGGACCTGGTAGGTGGCGCCACCGACGCGGCGGGGCCGGACTTCCAGGTGAGGCATGATGTTGGTGAAGGCCGCCTGGAGGACGTCCAGCGGATTCTGGCCAGTGCGCTCGGCCATGCGGTCGAGGGCGCCGTACACGATCCGCTCGGAGACGGTCTTCTTGCCGTCGAGCATGATGCGATTGATAAGTTTGGCTACCACGACACTCCCGAAAACGGGGTCGGGTGCGATCTCTCTAAGTTGGGCAGGGCCGCGCCTTGGCATGGTTTCCTGTTCTTCCCCCTGGCCTACTTCTTGGGCCGCTTGGTGCCATACTTGGAGCGCGATGACTTGCGCCCCTCGACGCCGGCTGTCTGCTCGGCGCCGCGAACAATGTGGTACTTAACGGCGGGCAGGTCCTTAACGCGACCGCCGCGCACGAGAACGACCGAGTGCTCGGCGAGGTTGTGGCCTTCGCCGGGGATGTAGGCCGTGACTTCCTCGCGGTTGGTCAGACGAACGCGGGCGACCTTGCGTAGCGCGGAGTTAGGTTTCTTAGGTGTGACGGTCCACACGCGTACGCAAACACCCTTTCGCTGGGGCGCGCCCTCGACTTCCACGGGCTTACGCTTCAGCGCATTCCATACGACCTTGAGGGCGGGCGTCTTAGGCTTGCGACGCTTCTTATCTCGGCCGTTCCTGACCAATTGGCTTATCGTCGGCACCGCAGGGTCACTCCCTGAGAAGCTGTTCCAAAACCCGTTTCCCGACTCGTCCGTGGCACCCGGCCCGACTGGGAGCGCGGTAGGAAAAGTCCCCGCGCGACTCCCGATCGCCTACAAGGCCCGCGTCCTGTTTTGAAACGGCTTCTACGTGATTGACCGGCAGATGGGGCAGGCTAGATCGCGGACACAAAAAGCCCCTCAGCAACTGAGGGGCGTGGGCTCACAGAACAAACTCTGTTATGCGGCCCCAAGGGCCGCAGGCTGCGAGCTACAGCGCCGCGATTTAGCACCCCCAGCTTAGTCCGCGCGGTTGTTTTGTCCGCGCAGGATTTTTTGTGTCAACCCCAGACTGCCAATAGTTCACAGCACAAAGAAGCAGTTCGCCCTCATCCACGGGGGTCTCCCGGCAATGACTCGGGCGCTTGCTTCAGCGGCGGGCAAGAGTATAGACGGCGCGGCTTAGGGAGTCAAGCAGATTCAAGGGGCGCGGGAAAAGTATTTCCACACGGCCCTGCCGCGGCCTGTGGAAATCGGTCAGACGGCCTTGGCGCTACGGAGTTCACGCGTTTTGGATTCGATCGCCCGCCACCAGGGCGCCTTGCCGAACCTGCAGGCCACGGCCCACGCGGAGAGCTGCTCATGCCAGTCGTCAGATGCGTCCGCGAGCGTCTCGGCAAAGGCCGCATCCTCCGCGGCCAACTGGCGGCGCATCGTCGGCACGCTCTCCAAGGCATCGCGGTTGAGGAGCGCGGCCAGCATCTCCTCACCACCGTCGGCAACAGACTCCTTGAAGTGACTCCTGACGTGGGTGTAGAAGGACAGGTACCGCTGGGCCTTTTCGGGATGTCTGACCATCAGCGGGTCGAGGACGCCGATCAGACGGCCTTGGCGCTGCGCCTTTCGCGGCTTCTCGCGACGATCGCCCGCCACCACGCCGAGGACGCAAACCTGCAGGACTCGGCCCACGACGAGATGTGGGCTTTCCATTCGTCGGCCGATCCGGCCAGTGCCTCGGCGAAGGCCACGTCCTCCGCGACGAGTTCCGCCTGGACTTCGGGGACATCCTCGAGGGCGGCCCGATTGCACAGCGCGGCGAGCACCTCTTCCCCGGCGTCGGGGTCGTAGGGCTCAGCCAGAGGGTCGCGTGAGCGCCGGTACTGCCGCACATAGCGCAGGGCCATCTCTTGCAGGATAGTCATCGTCTTAGCCACCTGAGATCGCTGATGCTCTTCGCCGACAGGCGCCGCCGCAGGTCATACACGGTAAAGGCGTTCAGAAATCGGCCCTCGCCCTCGGTCGTCATTGTAACTAATACTCTCGTTGAGTCGTCCCAGAGCGCAAGGCGACTCCTTCCGTCATGGCGGTAGGCCACGAGCTTGGCGCTTCGACGGATGGTGCGCCGGACCTCATGGTCCGAGACCTCATGGTAGTCGATCTTCGCATAGAACTCCTTATGGAAGTGTTCGGCCCCGTCAAAGGTTTCCCTCGCACACGTCACGAAACGCAGCCATTCTTCGTCGGTATACTCCGACTCCAGTTGGCATCCTTGTGGTAGGCGGCGGATCGTGTCTTCGGGCATGGCGGCTAAGAGGTCATCGTCTCGCCCGGAGCATACCACGCGCCGCCGGTGCCCCGGAAGCCCGCTCCTGGCCTCAGCCACCTGCCAGACAGTCGACTACCGGTCAATGGTCGACGCGATGGTCGGGTTGTAGCGCGGCCCGGAGATCTTGTCCGGCGCCAGGGCGTCGTCGAGCGCCTTCATCTGTGCCGTATCGAGCTTGATCGACGCCGC
Source organism: Armatimonadota bacterium (assembly GCA_003170595.1). Classification (GTDB taxonomy): domain Bacteria; phylum Armatimonadota; class Zipacnadia; order Zipacnadales; family FEN-943; genus FEN-943. Next base: position 1,335 of record PMZA01000503.1, on the reverse strand, counting down.
GGCAACGTTTTCCTCCAGGTACTTGAGGCGCTTCGTGCCGGGAATCGGCACGATGTCCGGCCCCTTCTGGAGCAGCCAGGATAGCGCTACCTGTCCCGGCTTGACGCCCAGGGACTGAGCCACCTCTCGCACCTTCTCCGCCGCAGCCATGTTGGCGTCGAAGTTCTCGCCCTGGTAGCGGGGATCGCCGCGCCGGAAGTCTCCCTCGGGGTACTCCTCGGCCCGCTTGACCTCGCCTGTCAGGAAGCCGCGGCCCAACGGGGCGAACGGCACGAGCCCTATACCCAGCTCGCGAATCGCCGGCAGGACGTCGGCCTCCAGGTTCCTCTCCCACAGCGAGTACTCGCTCTGCAGCGCGGAGACCGGGTGGACGGCATGGGCGCGCTTGATGTTGGCGACGCCCGCCTCGGAGAGGCCGAAGAAGCGCACCTTGCCCTGGGCGACTAGCTCGCCCACCGCACCCGCCACGTCCTCCATGGGCACGGCCGGGTCGACGCGATGCTGGTAGAGCAGGTCGATGCGGTCCGTCTGGAGACGCCCCAGAGACTCCTCCACCATCTGGCGGATGTGCTCGGGCCGGCTGTCCTGGATGCCCATCATCTTCCCGTTCTCGATGCGGAAGCCGAACTTCGTGGCGAGGGTCACCTCGTCACGCCGACCCTTCAGCGCCCGGCCCAGCAGCTCCTCGTTCTTGTAGGGGCCGTAGGCCTCCGCCGTGTCGAGGAAGGTGCATCCGAGATCGATGGCGCGGTGGATGACGGCGAAGGACTCCGTCTCATCCGCGGGGCCATACGACTGGCTCATTCCCATGCAGCCAAGACCGATTCCTGAGACCTCAAGGCCCTGCTGGCCTAGTTTCCGTTTCTCAAGCATCACTTATCCCCTCCGCTACTTGTTGAAGATTTCCTTCGCGACCAGGATCGCGGACATCGCCCTCGGCCATCCGCAGTAGAAGGCCAGGTGGGTGATGACCTCCACGATCTCGGTCTCCGTGAGCCCGTTCTCCCTGGCCTTCTTCAGGTGGAACGGTAGCTGTTCCGTGTTCCCGCCGGCGATGAGCGCGGCCACAGTGATAAGGCTGCGGTCACGGGGCGAGAGTTCCTCGCGCGCCCATACATCCCCGAATAGCACATCGTCCGTGACCTGCACCAGCTTCGGCGCGAAGTCCCCGAGCATCTTCTGTACGGCCGACTCCTGCTTTGGTTCAGACATGCCCAATCCCCCCCGTCTATCACTCGGATCTCAGAGATCACTCAGATCTCAGAGATGCCATGTCGATCGAAAAGCGGTACTTCACATCCGACCTCAGCATCCTCTCGTAGGCCTCGTTGACCT
>PMZA01000336.1 GCA_003170595.1 Armatimonadota bacterium | reverse complement strand
GGTTAGTGGACTTTGTCGGCCAGTTCACGCACCACGCGCTTCACGTTCGCGAAGTGCTCCGGCGTGATGCGGATGCTGTCCCAGTCCTTCCCGTCCCCACCGTAGCTGTACCAGAAGATCGCCTTCGATCCCGCGTCCAGCGCGTACTGGTAGAAGAGGCGCATGTCCTCCACCGAAGGAAGGTGGTCTCCCTGCTTGTAGGCCTGCGCGACGTACCAGATGGGCTTGTCCGGCATGCTCGCATGCGCCCACTGGAAGACCTGCGGCAACGTCCCCGCTCCGCCGGCGCCGGGGTAGCAGTCGAAGAGATTGGCGTCGGCCGCGTCGTGGAAGGGCCGGCCGCTCGCGCCGCCGAAAACTGGCATCGTCGGGTGGTAGGGGTCTGCGGCATTGACCGTGTCGTAGAGCGACTGCACCCGCGGCTGGACCCCCTCGGCGAAGTTCGGCTCGTCCCACAGGGTCCAGCAGAGGAGCGCCGGGTGGTTGCGCAGGCGCTCGACGCGGCGCGTGATGGCCTGGAGGTCGAGGGTGTTCCCCTGATACCAGTCGCGCTTGAGGCCCATCATTACCATGAAGCCGAGGTCGTGGGCCATGTCGAGATAGGCGAGGGCGTTGTCGTCGGTATCGGCATCGTTGTCGTGCTCGAAGGCGTAGGTGTGGAGGGTGTTGAAGCCCGCCTGGCGGAGTTCGTTGAGGTCGTCGGTCTTGCGATCCGGGCCGGGCAGCCATCCGGAGGGGTTGGCGAGGACCCAGTACAGGCCGATGGGGAAGAAGNNTGGTGCGGACGGTGAGGCCGAGGCGGTAGTCGCCGGTGGGAAGATCGTGGGCGTCGAGGCGGACGAGGAGGCCGGTGGCGGTGCGACTGGCGTCGACGCTGCGCACGGTCCTGCCGCCAGAATCGGTGAGGGTCACGGTTCCGGTGAGGGTGCGCAGAACGTCGCTGGCGCCGCCCTGGAGATTGATGCGCATGGGCCACTTGTAGCCGAGGCTCGAGTACAGCGAGTTTTTGTAGGGGAAGTGGACGTCCCAGGGCGAGCCGTTGAGGTGGATGTCATGCGAGCCGCCGAGGACGTCGCCGCTGACGGCGTCGGTCACGCGGAGGGTGAAGGTCCCCTCGGCGTCGACGGGGATGGCGACGTTGACGACGGCGGGCTTCGCCGTGGCGACGGAGCACTTCACGGGCGCCGAGTAGATCTGGCCGGTGCTGTTATCCACCGCCTGGGCGAGGACGTTGAAGGAGGCCGCGGCGTCGGGCTGGGTGGAAAGTCTGACGCGATAGGGCTTCGTGGGGCCGAGGTCGTAGGGGAGGAGTTCGGGATCGCCGACCTGGACCGGGGCGGGGCGGAGGTCGAGGTCGTCGATGAGGAAGTCGGCGGTGGTGGCGGCGGCGACGAGGTAGATGTGGGCGCCGTCATCGATGGGTGAGAGGGGGACGACGACGTGCTGCCAGTTGGTGCTGGTCGAGTCGACGTAGCGCATGATCGCCGGGCCCCAGGCGTAGGAGTAGGCCTCGATCGCGAGGCTTCCGGAGAGGCGTTTCACCCACGCCGAGAGGAGATAGGTCTTCCCCTGATCGAGGGGATGGACGGACTGGTAGACGCCGGCGTCGCCGCCGAAGGTCTTGATGTGGAGGCACGGGCCCGCGTCTGCGCGGTCAGAGTTCTCCACGGAGATGCGGTCGCCGCGGGTGGCGTCGGTATTGACTGGCGTCCAGGAGGGCGGGGTGACGAGGAAGCCCTTGCCGTCGGAGTGGTCGGCGGGGGCGCCGTCCATGGTGCCGTTCGCGATAGATGCGTCGGCAAAGGCGTGGAGGGCGAGCAGCAGGATCGCGCCGCTGATGAGAAAGGTTGTGCGCAAGATGACCTTCCTCCCTGAATGTGGTCGGGCTAAGGAGGTTGTTCGACACGGAGAGGGCGATGTCCTGCCGGCGAGAAATAGTTTCGAGGAAGGGGAAGGAAAGAAAGGACGGATGGCCAACCAGATATTAGGTAATATGTGGCGCGGCCGTAGGGTCGTGCCACCATCACAATTGCATCGACTGGAGGCGCATGGGCAATGGGAAAGCGCGGCTTTACGCTCATCGAGTTGCTGGTCGTGATCGCGATCATTGCGATCCTCGCTGCCATTCTGTTCCCCGTATTTGCGAAGGCGAGGGAGAAGGCGCGGCAGACATCGTGCCTGTCAAACCTGAAGGAGATCGGGCTCGCCTACCTCATGTACGCGCAAGATTACGACGAGAGGTTCCCGTCCTCCCTTACCTGGTGCCATGACCCGAACAATCACACATGGGATGGCGCCCACATTCCCTACTTCGTGTTGCTTAACCCCTACATCAAGAACTGGCAGATCTGGGCCTGTCCCAGCACGTCGGGCAACTTCGGGTGCTCGAACGGCAGCTCGCACTACATCGCCGTGAACGCAGCCATCACCGCCGGGGCGGTGCCGGCGACCTTCTCCTGCAACTACGAGCCGACCGAGAACTTCAACATCAACGGCCCCAAGATGGCCCTGTACAAACAGCCGTCTCAGACCTACCTGATCGGGGACTGCAGCGCCTTCCCCCGAAAGGGTGATGTGGCCTGGGCGAACGTGTGCGCGGCAGACTGCAACGCGGACCGGCGCACGGATGACAACACGGTTCACAACGGTGGCTCGAACATCGCCTACATGGACGGGCACACCAAGTGGCAGAATGCGAACACCATCTTCACGAGTGCCGACCTACTCTGGCCCTAGCGCGGTCCGAAGGGATCACCACGAAGCCCGGCGCCGAAAAGCGTCGGGCTTCTTCTTTGCAGGAGGACAGTGGGCAGCGCCGAATCTGTAAGGTGAGCCCGCCCGAAGGTAGGGTTCGAAGGCTCACGCGTTCCTGCTTGCGGGAGGTGAGTTGCAGTGAGAAAGCGCGGCTTTACGCTCATCGAGCTGCTCGTAGTGATCGCGATGGTGGCGATCCTCGCGGCAACGTTGTTCCCCGTATACACGAAGGCCCGAGCGAGGGGGACGCTGTCGCCGTGCCAGTCGAACTTGAGGGCCATTGCGCAGGCGTTCCTGATGTATGCGCAGGACAATGATGGGAAGTTCATGGCGTCCCGGACGAAGTGCTCGATTCCGCCGAACGTCTCTCGCTGGGGCCCGGCGAACTATGAGTACTACATCGTGGTGAGCCCCTACCTGAAGAACTGGAAGACCTGGGCGTGCCCGAGCGCGTCGGGGGTCAACGACTGCCCGGCTGACGCCAACGGTAGCGTCCACTATGCGGCGGTCAACCTGGCTGTCGAGCACGGGCTCGTGCCGGCGAACCTCCGCGTGAACTACGCGCCGACGGAGTACCTTAAGGCCAACTCGGCGAGGCTGGCGTCCTTCAGACACCCGGCGCGGACGTATCTGATCGGCGACGCCGCGTCCTTCCCGAGGGCCGAGGAGGTCGCCTACGCCAATACGTGCCACGCGATGCCTGCCGGCTGTGGGCAAGGGAAGGCTGGATGGAAAGAAGAGAACACGCGCCACAACGGCGGCTCGAACATCGCCTTCGTGGACGGGCATGTGAAGTGGATGAGCGCGGGGGACATCCTGGCGAGCAAGCGGATTGAGTGGGCACCGTAGTCGCCTGATAAGGATTGGATGAGATAAAAAGCCCGGCGTCGAAAGCGTCGGGCTTCTTCTTTGCGCGGCGGCCGAAGCGGAACAATAAGCGGCGGCGAACGTAGTAGGAGAGTGGTGAGCCCGGTGAAACGCCTGGCTCAGGGCAACCTACTCTGGAGATTCATGAAGGTGACCGGAAGTGAAGAAGCAAGGCTTTACGCTCATTGAATTGCTAGTTGTGATCGCAATCATTGCGATCCTCGCGGCGATCCTCTTCCCGGTCTTCGCGAGGGCGCGGGAGAAGGCGAGGCAGGCGTCGTGCGAGTCGAACCTGAAGGAACTCATGTTGGCTGCCCTGATGTACGTTCAGGACTATGACGAGAAGTTCCCATTGGTACGCACAGCCTGCGGTGACGGTGCGTCGGCGCCGAACAGGACGACGACCCCTGTGTCGCATATTCCGATCTACGTCCGGCTGAACCCCTATATCAAGAACTGGCAGATCTGGGCATGCCCCAGCGGTGGCGGCGACTGTCTGAACGACAGCACGCACTACATGGGCGTTAACGACGCCATCGCCGCGGGGCAGGTGCCGGCCAACTTCTCGCTGGGCTACTCCCTGTTCGAGGGCGTCATGAACTCAGGGTACGCCCTGGCCCAGTATCAGTACCCCTCGCAGAGCGTGTACTTCGCGGATGCGCGGTGCCTGCCCAGGTGGCCGGCGATCGCCTTCGCCGACGTGTGCGGGGCGTCGTGCACCAGCGGGGGCGCGTACACGGCCGCGTCGCAGGCGCTGTGGACGGATGACAATACCCGGCACAACGGGGGCTCCAACATCGCGTTCATCGACGGGCACGTGAAGTGGCGCAAGTCCATGGACATAGTGAGCCACCTGGACATGCAGTCCGGGCCGTAGATTCGCGGGACGGATCGCCGATGCAATAACGAAGCCCGACGCCTGAGGCGCCGGGCTTGTTTTTTGCGCGAGGAGAGGCTACTATCCGGCCCCTCCACGAGCCAGACCACTACCAGGCGCTGCGGTAGATGCGGTCGACGATCTCCATCGTCTTCGTCGCGTCCGCGAAGCAGGTCTCCGGCTCCTGGTTCATCTTGATCGAGTCGATGAAGTGCCGCGCCTGGTCGTAGAAGCCATACGTCTTGTGCCGCTCCTCACTCTTCGCCGCCTCGGCCGCCGTGATCACCTCGGCGTTCAGCACGTTGTCCTTATGGATCTCCGCCTGCGTGTCGCCGTCGCAGAAGGCGCAGATGCCGAAGCCGTGCATCTCGAAGGTGTGCACGCGCCCGCCCGTCATCCAGTTCGCGAGGAGGATGCCCACGCAGCCGTTCTCGAATTCCATCATCGCATTGAAGCTCGTGTCGAAGTGGCGGCCCAACTTGCGCACCGACGACGACAGCTTGACGACCTCCTGCCCGGCCATGAAGCGGAGGGCGTCGACGGCGTGGATGGCGTCGGAGGTGAGGACGTCGGTGGCGCCGTCATAGTAGGGGCCGCCCTCGCGATAGTCCTTGTAGAAGGTGGCGACGGTCTGCTGGATCCAGCCGCCCTCCTCGCGGACCTTGTCGCGGCAATAGCGGAGGACCGGGATGAAGCGGCGGTTGAAGCCGACCATGGTGAGCGATCCCGAGGCGGCGGCGAGATTGGCCCACTGGCGCGTCTGCTCGGTGTTCACGCCCGGCGGCTTCTCGATGAAGACGTGGAGCTTGCGCCGGAGGAGCCAGACGGTGATGTCGAAAAGATGGTGCGGGGGCATGAGGACGTAGACCGCGTCGGGGGCGGTGTCCTCGACCATCTTCTGGTAATCGGTGAAGCGGCGCTCGATGCCGAAGCGGTCGGCGGTGGCGTTGAGCTTGTCGTCGACGACATCGCAGAGGCCGACAAGCTCGACGTCGGTGAACTCGGCGAGCGAGGGATAGTGAACGCCGTTGGCCATGCCGCCGGCGCCGATCAGTGCGACGCGAACCTTATCCATGATGGAAGGCCCTCCGGGAGCGTTGTGTGTGAAGCGCGGGCGAGACTTCGGCGTGAGGGCGGGCGGACCTGCATGCGGGGCGGCTAACGCGAAGCGCCGCAGAGATCCATCGCGCGGCTGACCATGGAGCGCTCGTTCTCGAAAGTGAGACGCGCGAAGGCTTCGTCGATGGGCATCCACGCCACCTGATCGAAGTCGGGATCGGCGAGGGCGGTCATGGGCGAGACCGGGCGCAGGAGGAACCAGGTGACGCCCTTGCGGTAACGGTGCGCGTCCTGAGTGAACGAGTGTTCAGTCTCGCCGAGAGGGGAGAGGATCTCCGCAAGGACGCCGCTCTCCTCGCGAATCTCACGCACCGCCGCGACCGCCGCCGGTTCCTCGCGGCGGAGCTTGCCCTTGGGCAGCCGCCACTGATCCGGGTCGGTCATGTGGACGAGCAGGACGTCCAGCCCTGCCGCGCCGACGCGGAGGACTACCCCTCCCGCGGAGTGAAGCTCGTGGACGCTCATTCGCGCAGACCCTCCAGCAGCTTGGCGACGATGTCATCCGCCGACACACCCTCGGCCTCGGCGGCGAAGCTCGGGATCACACGGTGGCGCAGGACTGACAGGGCCAGCGCGCGGACGTCGTCGCGTGAGACAGCGAAACGGCCGTGGAGAAGCGCTCGCGCCTTGCCCGCCGCGATCAGGGACTGCGTGGCCCGAGGACCGGCGCCCCACTGCACCCACTTGCGGATGAAGTCCGGCGCGGTCTCATCGGCGGGGCGAGTTCTGCGCACGAGACGCGTGGCAAAGGTGAGCACCGTCTCGCCGACGGCGACCTGTTGGACGAGCTGCTGGAGGCGAAGGACGTCCGGTCCCGACATGACCGGATGCGGTACCTCCATGGGGCCGGCGGTCGTGACGAGGGCGATCTGCGCCTCCTCCTCCGGCGTCGGATAATCCATCACCACCGCGAACATGAAGCGGTCGAGCTGGGCCTCCGGCAGAGGGTAGGTGCCCTCCTGCTCGATCGGGTTTTGCGTCGCCAGGACGAAGAAGGGGAGTTCGAGCTGGTACGTGCGGCCGCCCGCCGTGACCTGCTTCTCCTGCATCGCCTGGAGGAGCGCCGATTGGGTCTTGGGGGGCGCGCGGTTGACCTCGTCGGAGAGGAGCACATTCGTGAAGGCCGGGCCGCGCAGGAAGCGGAACTCGCGCTGCTCGGTGACCGGATCGTGGAAGAGAATCTCCGTGCCGGTGATATCCGAGGGCATCAGGTCGGGGGTGAACTGCACGCGGGCGAAGTGGAGGTCGAGGCACTGGGCGAAGGTGCGGACGAGGAGGGTCTTGCCGAGGCCCGGGACGCCGATGAAGAGGCAATGACCATCGGCGAAGAGGGCAGTGAGGAGATGATCGAGGACGAGATCCTGGCCGACGATGACGCGATGGATCTGCTCAAGGATGAGCGCGCGGGCGTCGGCAAGCTCGTCCGCGGCGCGAGCTACGGCGAGGTCGGCCGGCTCGGGAGACATGGCACGGGGAGCATAGCGCGTCTGAGGTCGGAAAAGCAACCCGCGGGGCTCCGACCTGCTACGCGGTCTCGGCGGACTCGCGCACTTCGACCTGGTTGTAGGCCGAACACATGCTGACATAGACGCCCGGCCCTAGCATGAGCAGGGCAAGGAAGGCGATGGCGCCATGACCCGCCCCGGCGGTCACCACCGCAAGGAAGACGATGCCGGCCGCGGCCGCGGAGACCAGGAAGGAGATGAGCATCAGAGTCGGCCAGTTGCGATAGCCGGCAAGGATGGAGAATCGCAGGGCCTCCACTATGTCCGCGCCGTCGGCCACCGCGGGAAAGACGAGCCAGTAGAAAGGTGCCAGGGCGAAGAGGCTGATCCATGTCGCCCAGACGGCGCCGATGGGTACCGGGCCGGAACCAGGGCCGCCCGCCGGCGTGAGGATGCCGAAGGGAAGGCCGACAAGGAAGATGACGGCCGCGGACACGAAGGCGACAGCGAGGGCTACGCCGTAGGCCGGGAGGAGGCTAGAGAAACCCTCGAACAGGTCTCCGAACTCGACGTCTTCGCCGCGGATGGCCCCAAGGCACATGTCGCAGTATCCGACGACGAACGCCGGCCATACCAGGCCGCAGAAGAGGAGCGCTATCTGCACGAAGCAGGACGCTAGCACGAGCATGAAGCCGTGCCTCCCAAGGGCCCCGCCCAAATCGGAGAGGACCTGCATGATGCTGACGTGGCGCGGGATCGTCAGGGGGGGCCGCGGAGCGCTTGGCGCGTAGCCGCTCCTGGGAAGGGTCTGATCGGCGGGCGGGGCGGTCGTGGGTGGAGTGGCGGCCTTGGCGGGAGGCGTGTCGTCGAGAACCATGTCGGACACATCCGGCAGAGGGTCGGTGGGTGGAGGTGCCCCGGGAGCCGTGACCATCTGGCCGCACGCCCGGCACTTGCCCTTCGCGCCTGCGCGATCATCGGGAACGTTGAGCACGGTCCCACAGTTGGGACAGGCGAACTCGATGGGCACAGCGATCACCATCCGGCGGAGCGGCTGCGGCCCCGGAGGGCTGTGGGCAGGCGGCAACGCAACCCGATACCTCTACCGCGGTCGTGTCGGCCGCGGCTCAGGAGCGGCGAGCGGCCGGATTACGGGGACTCGATGGGGAACTGAATCTCGGTCACGTAGTTGGACGGGTCGCCCGTGCTGTGGGGGCCGGTCAGATAGACCTCTCGCGGTGAGCCGGTGATGATGTAGCCGTTCTCCGAGATCCAGCGCACCAGTATCTCGTAGGCCATCCGCAGGTCGGCGTAAGCGCCCCGGTGCGTGTAGGCCGCGACCTTGCCGGGCGGCCAGGTCTCCACGTAAGCGGGTGGCTTGATGTCGGCCTCCACCGGAGGGACCGCCACGCAGACCTTGTAGCGCACGTCGCTCGGATCGAAGGGGGTTTCAGCGTCGAGATACGTGGTCGTGAAGGGGCCGGCGGGCTGCAGATCAGCAGCGGCCAGGGCTCCCCAGAGGTCGGCGAAGGCAGAGGCCATTTCCGAGAGCGGACCGCGTCGCTCCAGGCACAGGACGGTCAAAGGATCGACATCACGGACTTCTACGCCAGGCATGAGCGACACCTCCTCGGCAAGGGTCCCGCCGACCTCCGCTGCCGTGTCAGTAAGAGTGTACGCCGGGGCCTTGGCGGGGCACAAGAGGCAATCTCACGGCGAAAGATGATTGACTGAGCCGCCGTTCGGGGATAGAATATTGGAGCTTACTAACCCGAAGCAGTTCAACGAAGCCAAGGGGCTAGGTGGGGGTCTTGCGATGGCTTTGCAGGCTGCGGTTGCATGGGTTCCTCGACCGGATCTTAGGGTCTCCTCTGACGAGCAGCTAGTTTTGTGCGCGCGGCAGGGATCGGCCGAGGCGTTGGAGCAGTTGTTGACGCGGTACAAGGGTCTGGTGGACGGGAAGGCGCGAGCCTTCTTCCTCGCAGGCGCCGAGTCCGACGACGTGGTGCAAGAGGGGATGGTCGGGCTCATCAAGGCGGTCAGGGATTTCTCCCCGACGCGGCTTTGCAGCTTCCGGTCCTTCGCCGAGCTGTGCATCACGCGCCAGATCATCAGCGCAGTCAAGGCGGCGAGGCGGCAGAAGCATCTCGCCCTGAACTGGTCGGTCTCGCTGGATGCGCCGCCGGGTGAGGATGGGGACGCCGCGGTGAGCGGCCTGGGCGAAGCCTGCCTGGTCGCGGATGAGGCCGGGCCGGACCGGGTGATGCTCGCGCGAGCGGTCCTGCGGGCGATGGACGCGGTGATCGCGCGGGAACTTTCGTCGATGGAATTGCGGGCGCTGCTGGGGCATGTATCTGGGCTGACGTACCGCCAGGTGGCGCGTCAATTGGGGTGCAGCGTCAAGCAGGTCGACAACGCTCTGCAGCGGGCAAAGAAAAAGATTGCCAGAGGGCTATCAGATCTGCTATAGTCCACCCCGCTTTTCGCATGCCGGCGTGGCTCAATGGTAGAGCAGCGCACTTGTAATGCGCAGGTTGCCCGTTCGATTCGGGCCGTCGGCTCCAACTGAACAAGTGAATTGCGGTGGTGGGGTGCCCGAGTGGTCAAAGGGAGCGGACTGTAAATCCGCCGGCGTACGCCTACGAAGGTTCAAGTCCTTCCCCCACCACCAGTAAGTTTGCAGTAGCTACGGCGCGTTGCGGAGCCCAGGTAGCTCAGTCGGTAGAGCACGTCCTTGGTAAGGACGGGGTCAACGGTTCGATTCCGTTCCTGGGCTCCATCTTCAACCTCAGCGCGCAGCGAACAGGAAACGTAAGAGAGGAACGGCGATATGCCACAGATCAAAGTAGCGATGATGTGCTCGGTGTGCTCTGAGCTGAACTACATAACGACCAAGAACCGCCAGGCTCAGCAGAAGAAGCTCACCATGAAGAAGCATTGCCAACGGTGCAACGCGCATACGGAGCACAAAGAGTCCCGCTTGAAGAAGTAGGGGCGGGCTGTTAGTATTGCAGGGCTGCAGGGGTGTAGCTCAATTTGGTAGAGCGCCGGTCTCCAAANNGTGGGTTCGAGTCCCGCCGCCCCTGCCATTGAACCTGTTGCGAGACCTTCGAAGAGGCATCGCATCAGGTTCGAAAACCGCGACAACGGCCCGCCTGTGGGCCGGTGTTTGGTTTTGGGTGCCCGGTGAGGGTGCTTGATTGGATGGAAGCAAGGAGCGACCGACATGGGCCTTTTCGGAAACAAGGGCAAGACACTCGAACAGCCACAGCAGCCGGCCGGCAAGCCGAAGAAGACGAGCGGCGGCAGCCAGGTAGGTTTCGGCGTCAAGATGATGTCGCCCTACCGGTCGCTGGAGAAGTTCCTGCGCGACGTCGTCCTCGAGATGAAGCGCGTGGTCTGGCCCAGCAAGGACGAGACCTACACGTACACGGTAGTCGTCGTCGTGGCGGTCGTAGTCGTCGCGGCGTGGGTCGGCACGTGGGACGCGCTCATGACCAACATCGTGCGCATGCTCAACCTGTACCACTAGCGTTGGTGCCAACAATCATGTCGATGCACTGGTATGTCATACACACCCTGACGGGTAAAGAGAACAAGGTCGCCGAGGCGATCCAGCGGCAAGCTGAGTCGCGCAACATCGGCAGCCTCATCCGCCGCGCGCTGATCCCCACCGAGATCGAAATCCGGTCGACGGGCGGGCGCAGGCGCGAGGTCAAGCGCAAGCTTTTCCCCGGCTACGTCTTCGTCGAGATGGACCTGACCGAGGAGTTGCGCAACGTCATCCAGCGCATCTCGGGCGTCACCCACTTCCTCGGCGCGGGCGCAGGTCCGGTGCCGCTGCGG
>PMZA01000308.1 GCA_003170595.1 Armatimonadota bacterium | reverse complement strand
ACCATGGCAAGACGACCCTGACGTCAGCCATCACTCGCAACCTCTCCATGGCTGCCTCGATGGGTTACGGCGCCAAGGGCCTCGACTACGAGCAGATCGACTCGGCTCCGGAAGAGAAAGAACGCGGTCTTACGATCCAGATCTTCCACGCCGAGTACGAGACGCCCAAGCGACACTATGCGCACATCGACTGCCCNNCTGCTGGCGCGGCAGGTGGGCGTGCCGCACATGGTGGTCTGCCTGAACAAGGTGGACATGATGGACGATCCGGAACTGCTGGACCTGGTGGAGCTGGAGCTGCGCGAGCTTCTCAACGCCTACGACTTCCCGGGGGACGACACGCCGGTCATCCGCATGAGCGCGATCAAGGCGATGGAGAACCCGAGCGGGGACGAGAACGACCCGAACGTCAAGCCGATCTTCGACCTGATGAATGCGGTAGACAACTACATCCCCGACCCCATCCGCGACCTCGACAGGCCGTTCCTGATGCCGGTCGAGGACGTCTTCACCATCTCCGGCCGCGGCACCGTGGCGACCGGTCGTGTGGAGCGCGGGATCATCACCCCCGGCAAGGAAATCGAGCTTGTCGGCCTTCGCCCGACCCGCAAGACCGTGGCGACCTCGCTGGAAATGTTCCGCAAGATCCTGGACGACGCCGAAGCCGGCGACAACGTGGGTATCCTCCTCCGCGGCGTAGACAAGGATGAGGTCGAGCGCGGCATGGTCATCGCGGCGCCCGGATCGATCACCCCGCACACCAAGTTCGAGGCCCAGGTTTACGTCCTCAAGCAGGACGAGGGCGGCCGTCACACGCCGTTCTTCGACGGCTACAGGCCTCAGTTCTACTTCCGCACCACCGACGTTACGGGAAGCCTGAACCTGCCCGAGGGCGTCAAGATGGTCATGCCCGGCGATTACATCACCATGACGATCACGCTGCTTAAGCCGATCGCGATGGATGAAGGCCTCCGGTTCGCCGTCCGTGAGGGCGGCAGGACCGTCGGCGCCGGCGCCGTCGTCAAGATCCTCGAGTAGTCGCGAGGCCCTGGCAGGAGGGAGTTGGCAATGCCCAAGAGCAACAGGATAAGGATTAAGCTACAGGCCTTCGATCATGAGGTTCTCGACCGTGAGGCCCGCAAGATCGTACAGACGGCCGAACGGACGGGCGCTCGGGTAGCGGGGCCTGTGCCGCTGCCGACGCACAAGACGGTCCACTGCGTGGTCAAGCCGACGGCCCTGGGTCGCAGCTCCCGCTCGATGGAACACTATGAGATCCGCGTCCACAAGCGGCTTATCGACATCATGGACTCAACGTCGCGCACTGTCGACGCGCTCATGAAGCTCGACCTCGCCAGTGGCGTGGATGTATCGATCAAGACTTACGCGGGCTAGGCCGGAATCTCGGCGAAACCAGAGCGTGGTGAAGGAAATGTCGGTAGGACTCATGGGCAGGAAAATAGGCATGACCCGAGTTTTCGATGCCAACGGCCGCGCGGTTTCGGTCACGGTCATCGAGGCCACGCCCAATGTCGTGGTGCAGCGCCGGACCACCGAGAAGGACGGCTATGAGGCCATCCAGGTCGGCTACGGCGATCGCCCCGTCAGCAAGACCAACCAGCCCATGACCGGCCACTTCAAGGCCCATGGGATCGACGTCCCCAAGCGCCACCTGCGCGAGTTTAGGCTCGAAGCCGGCGCCGCCGAATATACGGAAGGCCAGGAGCTCACGGTCGCCCTCTTCGAGGCCGGCCAGGATGTCCAGGTCACCGGGACGACGAAGGGCCGCGGTTTCACCGGCGTCATCAAGCGCCATCACTTTCACGGTGGGCCGGCAAGCCACGGCTCGAAAGTCCACCGAGCGCCCATGTCCGGCGGTGCCACTGATGCGGCCCGCGTGTTCAAGGGCCACAAGAATCCGGGTCACATGGGCGCCGATCGGCGCACCGTCCCTGGCCTGAGCATTGTTGAAATTGACACCGAGCACAACCTGCTGGTGGTCAGAGGTTCCGTGCCGGGTCCGCGTGGCGGGCTCGTTGTGGTCCTTCCGGCCAGGTAACCGTCAGGGGGAGAAGATATGCCCCAGCTTGCCGTACGAGAAGTGACAGGCGAAAAAGTCGGCCAGGTCGAAGCCAGCGAGGCCGTATTCGGTCTTCCGTTGAACATGGACCTGATCCACCAGGCGCTTCACGTTCTGGAGGCCAAGCGGCACCACGGCACCCACAAGGTGCAGGTACGCAGCGACGTCTCCCTGACCAAGGCGAAGTGGTTCCGCCAGAAGGGCCTCGGCCGTGCGCGTCACGGTTCGCGGTCGGCGGCCCAGTTCGTCGGCGGCTACAAGGCTCACGGCCCTCATGGTGACAAGCGGCGGGTCAGCTTGCCCAAGAAGATGATCCGGAAGGCCCTTTTGTCGGCGCTGTCGGAGCAGGTACGGGACGGCCTCGTGTCCGTCGTAGCGGGCCTTCAGGTCAGCAAGGTCAGCACGGGCTTCGTGGCCGAAGCTCTGCACAACCTCGGCGTGAGCGGGCGGACGGTCCTGATCCTCGCCCCCGACGAGTACCGCGAGCCGATGCTGCACCTGAGCTGCCGCAACATTCCTCACCTGGTCCGGCGGGAGGTCCCGCACATGAGCGTGCGCGACGTCCTCTGGGCCAGTCATATCCTGATATCTACGGCGGGCGTCGAGGCTATGAATGCCCTGGCGACCCCAAGCGGTGCTTCGAGCCAAAACGAAGTTCCGGAGGGAGGAGAGTAAATGCTGCCCCCTCAGCAAGTAGAGATCTATCGCCATACCCTGATCGCCCCGATCGTGACGGAAAAGACGATGCGGCTGATCGATGAAGTCAACCAGTACACCTTCAAGGTACTGGGCAGCGCCAACAAGATCCAGATCCGCAGAGCGGTCGAGCTTCTGCACGGAGTGCGGGTCGTGGGCGTATCGACGATGAACATCCGCGGCAAGAAGAAGCGGCAGAGCTGGCGCCATCCCGAGGGCAGGACCGCCTCGTGGAAGAAAGCCATCGTCACCATCGCCCAGGGCGATCGTATCGACGTCGTCGAGCGCGCCTAGCGCAGGAGAGGTTTCCATGCCCGTCAAAACGCATAAGCCAACCTCAGCCGGCAGGCGCTTCTACATCAGCCTGGACACTTCGGCGCTCGATAAGAAAGAGCCGGAGCGCAACCTGGTTGTCACGAAGAAGAAGCAGTCGGGTCGCAACAACCAGGGCCGCGTGACCGTCCGCCATCAGGGCGGCGGCCATGCCCGCAAGATCCGGCTCATCGACTTCAAGCGCGACAAAGAGGGCGTCCCGGCGAAGGTCGCGGCGCTTGAGTACGATCCTAACCGCTCCGCCTTCATCGCGCTGCTCCACTATGCCGACGGCGACAAGCGCTACATCCTGGCGCCCGACAAGCTGGAGCGCGGGATGACCGTCATTAGCGGGCCTGCCTCCCCGATCCGGGTGGGCAACAGCCTGCCGATCGAGAAGATCCCGCTGGGCACCGAAGTTCACAACATCGAGCTTCAGCCGGGCCGCGGCGGCCAGATCTGCCGCTCCGCCGGCGGGATGGCTCAGGTCATCGCCAAGCAGGGCCCCTACGCACACGTGCGGATGCCCTCGGGCGAGGTGCGGCTGATCTCCACGGCGTGCAGGGCGACGATCGGGACGGTCAGTAACTCCGACCACAAGAACATTCAGGACGGCAAAGCCGGCCGCAAGCGCTGGCGCGGCGTCCGCCCGACGGTCCGTGGATCGGCCATGGGTTCCCATGACCATCCGCATGGCGGCGGCGAGGGCAAGGCCCCGATCGGCCAGCCCGGTCCGCGCAGCCCCTGGGGTTGGAAGACGCTGGGTGTGAAGACCCGTAAGAAGCGCAATCCCTCCGACAATTTCGTCGTGAGGACCCGCCACGAGGCCAAGAAGCGTCGCTAGTCTTGCTGGAGGATGGTTGCACCATGGCGCGTTCAAGAAAGAAGGGCCCCTGGATCGACCAGTCTCTGCTCGACAGGGTTGAGAAGATGAACCAACTGGGCCAGCGGACGATCATCCGCACCTGGTCCCGGCGCTCGACGATCTTCCCCGAGATGGTGGGGCATACGATCGCTGTGTACGACGGCCGCAAGCATGTTCCGGTGTATGTGACGGAAAACATGGTCGGCCACAAGCTCGGCGAGTT
>PMZA01000089.1 GCA_003170595.1 Armatimonadota bacterium | reverse complement strand
CCCGCCGGCACCCACACGTACACCCCAGCGTCGGGGCCCGTCGCCGTCTCACCCGCCCGCGTCCCCGGCTGGTCCAAAGCGTTTTGCGCCTGGGCGAAGCAGACGACCATCACGATCAGCAGCACCAGCGCGGCTGCGAGACTTGCCCCAGTCACGCCGAGCGTCCTGCGGGTTATCTGACACCGTCGGCGCTTCATATAGGTCCGCCTCCTGCCAACACACTTCCTGCTCGACGGGTGCTCTCCTCTTGCCCGAAGCCGCTGGTCACGGCCACAGTCGTCGTGAGTGATCGCGAGGAGGAAGAGCGAGCCCACATCCTGCGCGGGCACCGGGGGGGCCGTTCCTGGCCGCTGGAGGCCCGGGGGTGGTCTCGCGCGTTGCAGCAGCCTATCCTGGTGCCGCAATCCCCTCCGCCTTGTTTACTGGCATTCTGGCCACCACTTCGCGTTTTCCGGCTTCCCATCAAGGCCACTACATCTGGCTAAGGGCAACAGTCACGTAATATAGCTTATGCAAAACTGGCCCTTTGGTCTCTCGACTCGGGTGGGCAAGATACTTGACCGACTGAGCACATATATTGACCAGAGTGGTTCCCTGGCGTAGTATTGCTGATCAGTGATGGCTAGGCCGACCGAGAGAACGGAATGGGGGAAGGAGGCGCTGCACAGGCTGCTGGGATCGGCGGCACGTGCGCGTGTGCTTTCGTGCCTGCTGCTTCCCGGAGCCACGCCCACCCACATCAGGGAGCTGGCACGAAGCTGCGGTCTGCATTACTCGGCGGTACGACGGGAGATCAAGCTGCTGGAGAGCCTTGGACTGGTCGAGGCGGAGCAGGTCGGGACAAGCAAGCGATACCATTTGGTGGCCGGTGCGCCCCTGCTTGCGCCCCTGCGCGACTTGGTGCGCGAGGCGGTCGGGGTGGTCCCGCTCCTGAAGGCGGCGGTAGACACGGACGGCGTGGAGATCTCGTTCATTTACGGATCGGTTGCCGCCGGCGAGGACCGCCCAGGAAGCGATGTGGACGTGATGATAGTCGGCGACGCGGACGACGCCAAGCTGTCCGAGGCCCTCGACGAAGTCACAAGACAAACAGGCAGGGAAATAACACCAGTGGGCTACCGTCCCGAGGAATTCCGGCAAGCGCTCCGCGAGGGCAACAGCTTCCTGACATCGGTGCTCCGGAAACCGAAGATCATGCTGAAAGGGGACGAAGATGCCTTACAGCGACTTGGAGCATGAAGGGCGCATCCGCCGCCACGGCTTGACGCCCGACGAAACCAGGCAGCGGATCGCAGAGCTGTTGGCGTTGGCAGACCGAGACCTGGAGGACGCGGCGATCTCACAACGCCCGGCCGACGGTCGCCACAACAGCGCTTATGAGGCAGCCAGGTCCATAGCCGATGCGGTAATGGTAGCTGAGGGCTATCGGCGCTTAGGCGGCGAGGGGCAGCACAAGGTGCTCTTCGACTTTCTGGCGAGGGTGGGCACCGGCATGTTCGCGAGACGTGCCGCCTACTTCGACAAGGCTCGCAGGCTTCGCAACAAGACCAAGTACGACAAAGCAGGCATTGTCTCGTCCTCAATGGCCGCCGGCATTCTCAAGAACGCGAGGGAGTTCAGAGCGGAGGTACAGGAGTGGCTCGCGAGCGCGCATCCGGAGCTAGTCGACCTCGAACCGTAGCCTGACAGCGGCTGAGATCGTCGCCGTGCACGCCCAGGACGTCGTCTAATGAACCTTATGTCTTCACGAACCAAAGCACCGCGGCCGAACGCAGGTGGCCTCATCTCGGTCTGCAGGACGAGCCCAGCAGGCCCGTGCTAGGCGTGCGGGGTGAGCCCTGCTTAGGGTGATGGCTTGTCAAGTCGGACGGCGCCGGGTTAAAGTCCCGTAAGGCCCGCCACCGTATAATCGTGTTATACATTTTCAGTACGGTCCGATGATGAGCCATGATGCGATGGATGCGTCGGGGCTCTTGCTTGCCGGCGGAGGCGCGGCATAACCGCCTTCCCTGCATGAAGTCCAGCCTCCCCTTGCCACGGTCCTACACCCCGTTCACTGCACGCAGGCGCTCCACAATTGCCCTGGTAGTCTCCGCAGCGCGCTCGACCTCCGCCGCCGTCGTCGACGCGCCCATCGAGAACCTCAGCGCCGACTTCGCCTCGTCGTCCGTCAGGTCCATCGCCTTCAGCACGTGCGACGGGGCGACGTCGCCCGCCGTGCAGGCCGAGCCCGTCGAAACGTATACGCCCTTCGCGCTCAGGTTCATCGCCAGGTTCATCCCGTCGCAGCCGGCGAAGCTCAGGTTCACGCAGTTCGGCACCGTGCTGTCCGGGTCGGAATTGAGCCGCACATCGGGGATATCGTCCAGCAAGCGATAGAGGATCGGGCGGAGGCTGAGCCAGTGGGCCCAGTTCCGCTCGCGCTCGGATTCGGCCAGGGCGACCGCCGTCGCGAAGCCGACGATGCCTTGGGCGTTCTCCGTCCCGGCGCGCAGGCCGCGCTCCTGCGAGCCGCCGTGGACCAGCGGCACAAGAGGCGTCCCCGCGCGAACGATGAGGGCGCCGACGCCCTTCGGCCCGCCCAGCTTGTGCGCCGAGCAGGATAGGAGGTCGCAGCCGATTTGCCTGACATCCACGGGCAGCTTCCCAACCGCCTGCACCGCATCCACGTGGAACAGCACGCCCCGCTCGCGACAGATCGCGCCGATCTCCTCCACCGGCTGGATCGCGCCGGTCTCGTTGTTCACATGCATCACGGAGACCAAGACCGTCCACTCGCCCATCGCGTCGGCGATGGCTGCGGGATCGACGACGCCCCGAGAGTCGGCCGGGACGAGGGTCGTGGCGACGCCGGTCGATCGGAGCCAGTCGAGGGCATGGAGGACCGCGTGGTGCTCGATGGTTGTGGAGATGGCGTGGGGCATCGCGATCCTGCTGCCCCAGACCGCGCCCTTGATCGCGAGGTTGATGGCTTCGCTGCCGCCGCCGGTGAAGACGACCTCGTCGGGCGCGGCACCGACCGATGCCGCGATCTGTGCCCGCGCCGCGGCCACGGCTCTCTGGGCAGCGACCCCGGCCACGTGGAGGCTCGAGGGGTTGCGCAGCATGTGCGGCCCGAACTCGACGTGCGCCATCGCCTCCCAGACCTCAGGGCGCAAGGGCGTCGTCGCGTTGTTGTCGAGATACACTGCCATCCGGAACGCACCTCCACTCGGTGAAGCGCGCTACCCCGTCGCCTTCGTCCCCTTGAGCACGAACACCGCCTGATCGGCCAGCAGGTTAGGCAGGAACCGCACCTCATGGCACCGTCCGCCCACCGTCCGCAGGGGTATCTCGCGCAGGATCTCCAGGCCGGCCACGCCGCAGAACGCGCGGAAGTCCTTGATCGTCGTCAGGTGGATGTTCGGCGTGTCGTACCACTCGTACGGCAGCGTCGGCGTCTTCGGCATACGCCCGCCCACGGCAAGCTGCCATCGCGCTCGCCAGTGCGCGAAGTTGGGCAGGCCGGCAATGCAGGACCGCCCCACTCGCGCGATCTCCTGCAGAAGTTGCAGCGGGCGGTGCAGTACCTGGATCGTGTCGGCGAGGATCACGTAGTCGATGGACCCGTCCTCGTAGTCGGCCAGGCCCTCGTCGAGGTTGCCCTGGTTCACGTTCGGCACGCCCTTCGCCACGCACGCCTGGATGCAGTCGTCGGAGATCTCGATCCCCTCCGCCCGCACGTTCTTCAAGTCCATGAGCGCCCGCAGCAGATCGCCCTCGCCGCAGCCGAGGTCGAGGACGCGGCTGCCATCCGGGATGAGGTCGACGATCACATGGTGCTGTGGCGCCAGCCCCGGCGGCCGGCTCCACTGTCCCGATCTGAAGTCATCTAGCAGCGTCGCCATTTCATGACCCCCTACCCGCCGTGTCCGCGAGGAAGTTCGCGATCAGCGGGCCGATCTTGTCCGACTCGAGCAGGAAAGCATCGTGGCCATAGTCCGTCTTGATCTCGGTGAAGACCGCGTTCAGGTTGTTGTGCCTGAGGGCGCGCACGATCGCCTTCGATTGGTGCGTCGGGAAGAGCCAGTCCGACGAGAAGGAGATGATCAGAAAATCGGCGTCGGTGCGCGCGAAGGCCTTGTCCAGCGAACCGTAGCTGCGCGCGAGGTCGAAGTAGTCCATCGCCTTCGTGATGTAGAGATAGGAGTTGGCGTCGAAGCGATCGACGAAGCTGTCGCCCTTGTAGCGCAGGTAGCTCTCGACCTGAAAGTCCGTCGCGAAGTCGTAGCCGTACTCGGCCTTCTCCTGCAGGCGCCGGGCGAACTTGTTGTGCATCGACGTCTCGGAGAGGTAGGTGATGTGGCCGACCATCCGCGCGAGGGCGAGGCCGCGCCGCGGCTCGGTCGCGTCGTAGTAATCGCCGCCGCGCCAGTCGGGGTCGGACATGATCGCCTGGCGGCCGACCTCGTCGAAGGCGATGCCCTGCGTCGATAGCGAGGCGCAGGTCGCGATGGGGATGGCGCGAGCCACGCGTTCGGGATAGGCCGCCACCCATTGCAGGACCTGCATCCCGCCCATCGATCCGCCAGCGACTGCGTAGAGGCGGTCGATGCCGAGGTGATCGAGGAGATGCCTCTGCGCGTCGACCATGTCCTTGATTGTGATGACCGGGAACGCCAGCCCGAACGGCTTGCCGGTCTCGGGATTGGTCGAGCCTGGCCCCGTCGAGCCCTTGCAGCCGCCGATGATGTTGGAGCAAAGGACGAAAAAGCGGTCGGTGTCGAAGGGCTTGCCCGGCCCGATCATGATGTCCCACCAGCCGGGCTTGTCCTCGCCCTCGTGGTAGCCCGCAGCGTGGGCGTCCCCCGAAAGCGCGTGGAGGATGAGGATCGCGTTGTCGCGTGCCTCGTTGAGCTGCCCATAGGTCTCATATGCCAAAGTCACCGGACCGAGGCTGCGCCCGGATTCGAGCTGCAGTTCGTCCGGTGGTTCGGCGAACGTCAAGGTCTTGGTCATCGTCTCCACCTCCTCGGGAATCCCGGCGGGGCGCCCCTGAGCGGCGTGCCGCTCGGCGAAGGCGCCCCGCGAGGTCCCCTCCCCTTACGCCTGCGAGGCGTGCAGAGCCTGGTCGATGTCGGCCAGGATGTCGTCGATGTCCTCGATGCCGATCACGAGGCGGATGAAGTCATCCGTCACGCCCGTAGCCAGCCGCTCCTCGGGCGTGAGCTGCGCGTGCGTCGTGCTCGCCGGATGGACCACCAGCGACTTCGCGTCACCGATGTTCACGAGGTGGCTGAGCAGCGTCACGGCGTTGATGAACTTGACGCCAGCCTCCGCCCCGCCCTTGATTCCGAAGCCCAGGATGGCCCCGAAACCGTGGCGCAGATACTTCGTCGCCAGCTCGTGCGTCGGCGCCGACGGCAGGCCCGGGTAGTTCACCCACGTCACCGCCGGGTGCGTCCCCAGGAACTCCGCGACCTTGAGCGCATTGTCGCTGTGGCGCTGCACTCGCAGCGACAGGGTCTCGACGCCCTGAAGGATGAGGAAGGCGTTGAAGGGGCTCAGCGCCGGCCCCAGGTCGCGCAAGAGTTGCACGCGCGTCTTGAGGATGAAGGCAATCGCCCCGAAGGCCTCGGAGAACTTCAGACCGTGATAGCTCGGGTCGGGCTCGGTGAACTCGGGGAAGCGCCCGCTCGTCCAGTCGAACTTGCCGGCGTCGACGATGATGCCGCCGACAGAGGTGCCGTGGCCGCCGAGGAACTTGGTCAGCGAGTGGATCACGATGTCGGCGCCCCACTCGATCGGCCTACACAGGTACGGGGTCGCCACCGTGTTGTCGATGAAAAGGGGCAGGCCCGCCTCGTGCGCGACCTTGGCCACGGCCTCGATGTCGAGCACGTCGTTCTTCGGAT
>PMZA01000072.1 GCA_003170595.1 Armatimonadota bacterium | reverse complement strand
GGTGCAGACCGGGCAGTTCGAGATCAGCAAGCCCGTCGAGCTTCTGCCCTCCGCCGAGAGCGGAAAGACCTTCAAGATGCTGCGCGAAAGGCCCGCGCTGGCGGAGGAAGTGAGCTAAATGAGCGAGCGCAGAATAGTGCTGCACTATCCGAGGACCCTCATCGACCAGCCCATCGTGTCGACGCTGGTGAAGAAGTTCGACCTGACGGTCAACATCCTGCGCGCGAGCATCCTGCCCGACCAGGAAGGCGTGATGGTCGTCGGCCTCGAGGGCACGGAGGAGAACGTCGAGAAGGGCGTGGCCTGGGTCGAGGAGCAGGGCGTGCGGGTGCAGGCGCTGTCGGTGGATGTCGTCCGCGACGATGAGGTCTGCACCCAGTGCGGTCACTGCATCGTGGTCTGCCCGACCGGGGCGCTGCGGATCGATGACCACGAGAGCCAGTACGTGATCTTCGATACCGACGAGTGCATCGCGTGCGAGTTGTGCGTGGCTGCGTGCCCTCCGAGGGCGATGAAGGTCAGGCTCTGAGGTCGCGAAGTGGTGAGAAACTAAGGCGGGGGAAGCCGAGCTTGCGGCTTCCCCCGCTTTTCGTTTGGCCACAGGGCCGCAGGCTACCAGTAGGACGTCTCGGCGCTGTAACGCCAGGGCGCGTAAGCGCCCCAGATGGCGTCGGTCGGGGCCATGAGCCTGTTGTTGGACACCCACTTGACGTGGCCGTCGAGGTAGAGGCAGTTCTGGCCACCGTTGTGCGCCGGGGAGCCGGCCATGTTGGCGATCGCGCAGTTGCAGGTGAGGCCGTTGGGGCGCATGCGCCAGTATTGGCCGTCGGACTCTCCCAGCGCGATGATCTGAGAGGGGATCTTGACGTCGCCCATTCCGATGCAGGACCAGTTGCTCAGGGCGCTGCAGTTGAAGGAGTAGCTGAAGGGGATGCGCACGTAGCCATCGACCGCGGTAGCGGCGCAGAACGTGCGCGGGTTGGACGGGCAGAGGTATATCTGGCGGTTCTTGACGTAGGGATCAATGACGTCGGTCCAGTTGCGGCCGCGGTCGGAGGCCACCCAGTTGCAGACCGTGGCGCCATAGCGGAAGAACGGCAGCTTCTCGTCGTAGTCTTGGGAGTACATCATGATGCCCAGACCGATCTGCTTCTCGTTACTTGCGCAGCTGGTCTGGCGGGCCTTCTCGCGGGCTTTGGCAAAGACGGGGAACAGGATCGCCGCGAGAATGGCGATGATGGCAATCACAACGAGCAACTCGATAAGCGTGAAGCCCCTGCGCACAACGACCACCTCCTAAGGGTTGACCGCGCATACTTGAGAGCAAACGCCACAGTTGGCTGTGACAGTATATTCCTAGCGGGCGCGCGGGTGCCACAGGATTCTTCCGCCGCCGGGTTGAGACGCCGGTGGGCCAGTGCTAAGGTTCAAGCAATGAGCGGAGACGACGTGAGCCTCGTGAAGACGGCGGTCGCGCTGAGCGGAGGTGTGGACTCAGCGGTGGCCGCCGCACGCCTGCAGGACGACGGCCGGGAGCTGGTCGGCCTCACGGCGAGGCTGCTGCCGGACGACTGGCCCGAGGCGCGGGGCTGCTGCGATGAGGCGGTGGCGGTGGAGTTGTGCCGCAGGCTGGGTATCGATCATCGGATCGTCGATCTGTCGAAGGAGTTTCGGGCGGCGGTCATCGACTATTTTGTGGCAGGGTATGGGGCCGGGCTGACCCCCAATCCGTGCCTGCCCTGCAACCGGGTCATCAAGTTCGGGGCGCTGATGGATGTCGCGCGGGCGATGGGCTGCGAGGCGCTGGGCACGGGGCACTATGCGCGCATTGAGCCCCACGGCGGGCGGGTTGGGGTCAGGCGCGCGGCCGATGAGGGCAAGGACCAGTCGTACATGCTCATCGGCCTGAGCCAGGAGCAGCTAAGCCGAGCGGTGCTGCCGCTCGGGGAGAGCCTGAAGGCCGAGGTCGTCGAGGAGGCGCGGCGGCGGAAGCTGCCGGTCCTGCATCGCGAGAGCCAGGATGTGTGCTTCGTGGGCGACGACTACCGGGACTTTGTAGCGCGGTTTCTGACGCCCGAGCCGGGGCCGATGCTGGATGTCGCCGGGCGGGAAGTCGGCACGCATCTGGGGCTGGCGTACTACACGGTGGGGCAGAGGCGAGGGCTGGGTGGCGGCCCCTCGACGGGCTCGGGACCTGTCGGTGAGCTGGAGCGCCTCTACGTCATCGCCAAGGACCCGGCGCGCAACGCCCTCATCGTCGGCCCGCGGGAGGAATTGCGCCGCCGCGAGTTCGAGGTGGAGGGCGTGAACTGGGTGAGCCTGGCCCCGCCGCGGGTGGGCGAGGAAGTGCCCTGCCTGGTGATGGTGCGGTATCGGGGGAGGCTGATCAGGGGCGTCGTCACGGTGGTGGAGGGCGACAGGTGTGTCGTGCGCATCGACGAGCACGACCAAGCCATCGCGCCCGGGCAAGGGGCGGCGTTCTACGGACGACCGTCCCGGTCGCACGACGACGGGTGGCTACTGGGCGGCGGTTTCATCGCCGCAGGGTAGGGGATATATCCCCGGTCGCAAGGCTCCGCCCCACGTCTGTCATCCTGAGGGAGCAAGACTTCCTCTTGCGACCGAAGGATCTCCTTTTGGCAGGTCAGGTTCGCAAAGCCCTGCGTCGAAAGGCAGACAAAAAAAGGAGATCCTTCGTCANNGCGCCTTCCTCAGGATGACAGACAAAGGCGGTGAAGGCCGGGGCGGGAAGAGCGGGCCGCACTACTTGTACGCGCGGGAGACTTCCTGCTTGACGATGAGATCGAGGTCGGCCGCCTGCCATTCGCCGCCCATGGCGCGGGCGAAGTTGATGTGGCGGGACTTGCCGTCGGCGCCCGTGACGTCGAAGGTCTGCTTGCCGTCGATGAGGATGCAGCCGCAGTTGATGTTCAGGGCGGTCATGCGCTTGAAACCCGCGTCGGAGTTGAAGTCCAGAAACTCGCCCTTGACCTGGCCCGGATAGCGCTTGTTGAAGCCCTGGACCATCTGCTTGATATCGGCGTGGCCCGGGGTGTCGGGGTAGAAGGCGACGACGGAGACCTTGGGCTTGGCGCCCGGCGTGGCA
>PMZA01000131.1 GCA_003170595.1 Armatimonadota bacterium | reverse complement strand
CCCCGGGATTGCCCGCCCCGATCTTCAGGTTGATGTTGCGGATGGTGATGAAGAACGTGTTGTTCGTGCTGCCGCCGACCTGATCGTTGCGGAGGACCCACTGCCGGTCGAGCGGGTCGGTGTCGTAGGCGCAGTAGGTGACGAGCATCGGCCGCGGCTTATCGGGATCGCCGAAGCCCGGCGACTTCTCCTTCAGCACGATCGTCGGCGGGTTGTCCACATCACCCGCCAGCATGGTCAGCCGGTACACGATGAGCGTGTCGCTAATCAGGTACGTCCCGCTCGGCACATAGACATTCGCGGCCTTCTTCTCGCGATCGCCTTTGCCGCCACGCCCAAGTTCCAGCGCCCGTATGAACGCCTGCGTGTCATCCGCAACCCCGTCGCCGACCGCCCCAGAGTCGCGGACATTGCGGAACCCATCGCCATGCGGCAGCCGCCCATACACATCCCCACGCACCGCCGGCACAGCCACCATCACGAGCGCAAAGATGACCACGATCAGCATGGCGTTTCCCCCTTCCATCACCACCCGGTTCGGGGCCGACCGCCCACATCCTTTTCGACCGAAATTCGCCGGAAGGGACACAAAGAGCAGGAGATAGTCTATGATGCACGAACATCATAACTGGCTTATTGATCTTCGCCGACGGAGGCTAGCCCAATGGACGACGCCCTCACGCCCGAGCGTCAGCAGGCCCAGGCCACCTTCCACCACGCAATCGAGCAGTTTCACCGCGGCAAAGTCGAGGACGCCTTCGAGATCGCCGAGACTTCCCTCGAGTACGACACCGGTTTCGTGGAAGCGCGCCGCTGGCTCGCCCAGCAGTACGAGGTCGTCGGCGAGGGGCACAAGGCCTCTCGCCACCTTCAGGTTATCGTCCACCATCATCACGACGACCTCGAGGCCTGGGCGGCGCTCGATCGCGTCGACCCCAAGG
The DNA here is from genome assembly GCA_003170595.1 of Armatimonadota bacterium. Classification (GTDB taxonomy): domain Bacteria; phylum Armatimonadota; class Zipacnadia; order Zipacnadales; family FEN-943; genus FEN-943. Next base: position 12,480 of record PMZA01000131.1, on the reverse strand, counting down.
CCGCCGAACGCATCCGCCGCGCGACCGAGCTTCCGCCCGATCCCTTCATGACCCAGCGCCACAAGCCGGTCGCCGACTTCGGCGATCTCGAGACGATGGACGAGATCATGGAGGAGGGTGTCGAGCCCGAATTCGTCGAGGAGCGCCTCATCGCCGCCGAGGGCGACACAGACCTAGACGAGATCGAGGACGTCCCCATCGACGAGGAGACCATCACCCTCGAGCGCATCACCGACCTGAGCGACATCCTCGACGACGAGGTCCCCGGCGGCGAGGCCCAGTCCTACGATCCGACGGTCGATCTCGACGACGACCGGCCCGCTCCGAAGGACTTCCAGGTCGCCGAGGTCGTCGCCGCGCCCGCCGCTCCTGCGCCCCTAACTCCCTCGCCTCGGTCCGCCGATGGCCCTCAGCCCTGGGAGCATGAGCAGGATCGGCAGTACCGCGATCTCATGCTGCAGAACGCACTGCTCGCCCCGGTCATCCATCGCATCCTCGAGTCGTGGAAGGACCCCGACGCGTGGGGTTCGGTCCTCGCCGAATGTGCCCACGCGAGCAAGCACACGCATGCCGAAATCTACGAGGCCGCCCACAAGGCTTGCGAGGTCCTTGGCGGCCCGGAGCCCAGCCTCCTCCTCGCGCCGGAGGGCTCGCCTCACTGCGTCCCTCTGCGCGCCCACGAGAGCGAGGTCGTCGTCAACACCGGCCTCCTCCGCACGATCTCGGGGGCCCAGCTTCTCTTCGCCATCGCCCGCGTCCTCGCCGTTCATCGCAGCGGCCACGCGCCTTACTTCGACACGACGCTCATGGTTACCGACCGCTCGGGCCGCCTTCTGGGCGCATGCGAGGAGGCGATCAAGGAGTACCTCTGGGACCTCATGGGAAGCTGGTTCGAGAGCCATCCCAAGCTCGACCGCGCCGCCGCCGGTGAGTTGGCCCACGCGTGGCATCTGCGCGGCGAGCTTTCCTGCGACCGCGCCGGGCTCTTGGCTTGCGCGGACCTTGACGCCGCGTGCAACGCGATCGCGAAGACCTGCCGCCACACGGGCGCCGAGGCCCAACATACCGACTGCGAGGGGATGCTCGCCAAGCACGCGTCCGACGACGTTGGCCAGCTTGCGGCGATCCCGATGACCGAGGATCCGCGGTACAACGAGGGGTATGCGGTGTACCGGATTCAGATGTTGCGCTGGTGGGCCACGACGGACGATTACAGGGCGCTGGCCGCGAAGCTGCGGCCTGCGTAACACAAGGGCAAGCCGCTGCCGGGCGACTTGGGTAAAGGCGCCGCCGCGCTCCTCGCACGGCGGCGTTCTTCTTTGCAGCGAAGCCCTCCTCTCGATGGCATGCCTTTTGCTGTCAAGGCTTGCCTTGCCTTACCGCCTCCTGCCATACTGTTGTCCGTTCGATATGAGCAACGAAGAGAAGTCACCTCGCGATCGCAAACAGCATGCCCGCACGGGCTTGCTCGCGAACTTCCTGATGATGGCGGGCAGTGGCTACTTCGAGATGCTCACCGGTTTGGTCCGCTCCGTCGTGGTCATGCGGTACCTCGGCCCCACCGCCCGCGGTCTCATGGGCCTTGTCCAGACCATCGAGGCGTACCTGAGCAACTCCCACCTCGGCGTCCTCCACGGCATCAGCAAGCGCCTTCCGGCGGCGATTGGTTCCGGCGATGAGGAGGAGGCCCAGGAGGTCGAGGACTCGGGCGTCAGCTGGAACCTTCTCACGGCCTCGGTGGCGGCCGCCGGCATCCTCCTCGCGGCCCTCTTCACGCCCGGTCTCACCAGCCTCACCCGCACGGTCCTCATCCTCGGCGCCTTCATCTACCTCTCCGATCAGCTCTACAATCTCTACCGCACGGTCGCCCGCGCGTGGCAGGTATACCAGCCCCTCGTGGTCAGCTCGGTGGTCCTGGCGATCACCCTCACGCTCTTTCAGATTTTCGGCGCGTGGAAGGGCCAGCTCAACGGCGTGATGATCGGCTGGCTTGCCGCCACCGTCATCGCCACCGTCGTCCAGTACATCGGCGTCCGTGTCGTCATTCGGATGCGCCTCAACTGGTCGATGGTGAAGAGCCTGCTCTGGGCCGGCCTGCCCCTCGCGGCGATGGCGATAGGCGACACCCTACTCACCCTCGTCGACAGCACCCTCCTCCTCCGCCGCGGGGCCATCGGCGCCTTCGGCCTCTACATGGGCATCGCGGTTCAGACGCGGCGCTACATGTTCAACATCGTGCGCAACGTCAGCTTTGTCCTCCTCCCCCATCTCCTCGAGGAGTTCGCGAAGACCCGCTCGGTCGAGCGTCTACGCCAGGTCGCGCTTCAGCCGACCGCCGCCCTCGCCATCAGCGTCCCCTTCCTCTCCGCGCTCACGGCCGTCTTCCTTCCGGCTGCGGCGAAGACCCTCGTCCCGCGCTACGTTGACGCCGTGCCCGCCGGGCAGATCGTGGCCTTCGGCACGTGCATCATGACGCTGCCCATCGCGATGAGTAACAGCCTCATTGTGCTCGACCGCGGGTGGGAAGCCTTCGCGGGCCAGATGATCGGCGCCCTCGCCATCGTTATTTTCGCCTGGGCGCCGGCCGGGCATGCCGACCTCATCGGCGTCTCGTATGCCTTCTGCGTCGGCGCCTGGTGCATGACGGTCACGCTCAGCCTCACGGCCATGTACCGGATGGGCATGCCCTTCGGCCGCTCCGTCCTTTCCCTCTTGGCCTTCCAGGTGCCGCTCGCGTGGGCCTTCGTTTCCTGGGAGGCGGCCACCAGACTCGCCCCATCCCTCGGGGCGCCCGCCGAGAACACCTGGCCGGGCGCCATCTTCCGCTTCGGCATCATGCTGGCGCTGATGCTGCCGCTCATCGTCTACACCTTCCAGCGGTTCAGCCTTATCCATCGCCTCCGGCAACTCGCCGCGCACCTCCGCGATCGGCGCAAGGGTGATACCTCTGGCCCGGAGCCCGAATGAGGCCAAGCCTGCCGCGCGCCTGAACCCGGTCTTCTGGGTCGTGGTCACGGCCGCCCTGACCGGAGCGGCGCCCGTCCTGACCAAATCCCTTCTCACCTCCACGACCTCGCCGCTCAGCCCCGCCACGATCCTCACCTGGCGATACCTGCTCGCCAGCCTCCTCGTCGGCCCGATGGCTTTCTTTGCGCCGCGACGCCTGGGTGAGAAGCCGCCCGCCTCTCAGCGCACCCTCGCCAGCAAGCTCTGCCTCGGCGTCGTCGCCATCTTCGGCTCAGGCATCGCGGCCCTCCTCTTCACGGTATCCCTCCTCCACGCGCCGGCCGCGGTGACCAACGGCCTCTCTCGCGCGGGCCCCCTCTTCGTCGCCTTCATGGCCTACGTCTGGCTGCAGGAGGACGTCTCCTTCGGCAGCATCAGTATGGTCGCCGCCATGCTCATAGCCGCGGCCATGCTCAGCACCGGCCAGTCGGGCGGGTCCGAGAGCACGGTCGCCGAGCCCCTGCTCCTCGGCGCGGGACTAGCCGTCGCCGCAGGCATCCTTCGCGCGACCTCCGAGGTCGCCGCCAAGGCCGCGCTCAACGCCTGGCATCCTTCCCACGTCGCCGCCGCACGCTTCGGCGGCGGAGCAGTCCTCGCCCTCGCGTACGGGCTTATCAGCCACTCCCGCGGCGAGCTTCTCCTCCCCACGACCCTCCAGCACTGGGGCGTGCTCCTCATCCTCGCGTGGGTCTGCACGGCCCTCCCCATCGTCGTCTACTACTCGGCCGTGCGCAGCCTCCCCATCCACCTGGCCGTCGGCCTGCGCACCTCGGGCACGGCCATCACCGCGATCCTCTCGTGGATCGCCCTCGGCGAACACCTCGCGCCGGTTCACATCCTCGGCCTCGCGGCGCTGCTCCTCGTCGCCTACGCGATGGCCCACCTTCCCTCCGAAGCCCCACGGCGCGTCCCGCGCATGACCCGCCTCTCCAGCCGCCTCGTGACCTTCGTCGCCGCCGTCGTCGCCATTGCGGTCATGCTCACCGGCGCGCTCCAGGCCTGGCAGCTTTACGGCGTCGTCTCCAGCCAGACCGAGGCATCCCTCGCCCGCGCCGCCGTGTTCGTCAGCCACCTCGTCGATCTCCAGCCGCAGGTCCCTGCGTCGGTCACCCAGAGCTACTTCGACCGCCTCGTCCGCGATGAGATCAGCGGCGGCGGCTACCCGGCCGAGTTCTCTTACATCATCCTCGCCAACGACGAGGGCGTGCCCCAGGCCTTCGCCTTCCGGCCCGACGACTGGCCGCAGGGCATGCGCTCGCACATGGCCCAGACCCTCGCCCGCGAGGGCCCCGACACCTTCCGCCGCCCCGACCTCCTGCCGGTCCACTTCCCCTTCGTGACGCCCACGGGCACGCGCATGCACCTCTACGCCGGGTATCGCGCGGGCCTCCTATGGGGACGACTGGCGTCACTCGCCCTGCGCACGATCCTTCTCGCGGCACTGCTCGCACTGGTGGCGGCTTACGTCGCAGGCTCCCTCGTACGCGGAGCCCTCGCCCCGCTAGCGGGCATGTCCGCCGAACTCCGTCGCGAGATAGCCGACGCTCGCACGCCTACCCATCGGCCCTCCGCCGGCGAGCCCGCTCTCCCGGATCAGGCGAACCTCGCCCTCCTCGCTGGCATGGCTGACCTCCTCGCCTCCGACGCCTCGGCCCTGCCCGATCTTGCGCCTCCGCCTGACGCCGTCCTCGCGGCCCTCACTCCTCCGCAGAGCGTCGCCACGCCGACCGAGCTTAAGCTTTGGCTTAACGACGCGATCCTCCTAGCGGCCGAGCTTGACGGCGCGGTCGTGGGCATCTGGCGGGGATCACTCCTCGTCGCCTGGGGTCTCACGGAGGCCGAGGAGGATGACCCTCTCCGCGCCTACGCGTGGTGCGTCGGTGTCGCGGCCTCGGAGGGTTTTCTTTTTGCCAGCGCGGATTGGGATCGCGCCATGCGGGAGGAGCTTGCGCCCGCGCCCGGAACTAGCACTACCGAGGGCTTCCCTCTCCGAGCGACCGCCGGTCTCATGGACCGCGCTGCCGCCCGGCTTCAGGGCGAGCCCCTGGACGACAATCTCTTTCTCATTCTTGGCGAGGCCGACTGATGACCGCACGCCCTTGCCCCATCATCTCTAGCGCCTTCGCACCGCGGCTCTTCCTCGCCGCGGCGATCGTCCTTGGCGTCTCCATCTTCTTCACCGGCTGCCCCGCCCCACGCACCCTCGAGGTCAAGACCCAGCAGGGGGCCAACCCCAACGAGATCAACGTCGACGAGGCCAAGCGCGAGGGCGAGGTCGTCTGGTACACCTCCATGTCTGAGCGCAACGCCAAGCCCATCGCCGACAAGTTCATGGAGCAGTACCCCTTCATCACCTGCCACGTCACCCGCGCCAGCACCTTCCAAATCGTCCAGCGCATAGAGGGGGAGTTCAAGACCACGCCTCGCGCCGATGTCCTCCACGTCCTCGACCCCGCGGTCTTCGTCAGCCTCGAGCAGGACGGCCGCCTCTACCACTACCTCTCCAGCTACGCGGCGAAGATTCCCACCAACGAGCAGTCCAGCGGCTACTGGTCGTCCTGCCGCGCCGAGGTCACGGTCCTCGCCTTCCGGCCCGGCGACACGACCCCCGTCACCTCGTGGGCAGATCTCTTCCCCAAGCTCCCGCCCAAGGCCATCATCGGCCTCAAGGACGCAGAGAAGAGCGGCTCGGCCTACGCCACGTACTATCTCCTCCGCGAGAAGTACGGCTACTCCTTCTGGGATCGCATGAAGAAGCTCCAGTGGCGCATCTACCGCACCGACCGCGACATGATCGCAGCCCTGCAGCGCGGTGAGGTGAGCGTGCTCGCCGGCGTCATGGCAGACTCCGCCGCCAAGGCCGGCCTCCGCATCGTCTGGCCCACCGACGGCGCGCCCCTGGTCATCGGCCCGGTCGCCATTCTCGCCACGGCGCCTCACCCCAACGCGGCGAAGCTCTTCGAGGATTTCCTCCTCTCCGAGCGCGGCCAGACTCAGCTTCGCGACCTCACCGGCGCGTACGGCACGCTGCCGGGCCTCGCCCCGCCGGGCAAACTTCTGCCTCTGAGCAAGGTCCCCGTCCTCAGCCCGAAGGCGTCGTGGGATCTCTACACGGCGCTCCAGCCGAGCCTGCAGGACGAGTACGCCACCAACTTCCCGTAGCGTCCGGGCTACTGCTGCTTCGGCAGTTTCGGCACCAGGAATCTGAGGAACGCGTCGATGCTCCGCGTCTGAAGATACAGCCGCCCCGGCCCGACGAAGTCGCACACCAGTCCCTCGCCTGAGAAGAGCGTGGACTTCAGCCCGCCCACGGTCTTCACGCTCCACGTCATCGTCTCCTCGAAGGCGACCACGTGCCCGGTGTCGACGACGTACTCCTGCCCGGCCTGCAGGTCCACCTCATGGATGGCCCCGTACGCGCTGACGAACAGGTCGCCCTGCCCGCTGCACTTCAGCAAGAACAGGCCCTCGCCGGAGAAGAACCCTCTCGCCCCGGCCCAGGACGTGTCGACGCCAACCCCCGCCGTCCCCGCGATGTAGGATCCCGACTGCACATACATCGCCCCGCCGGTCATCGGCACGTGCATCATGTCGCCCGGCAGCACCGGCGCGAGGGTGACCTCACCCTGCCCGCCCGTGGCCGTGAAGGTGTTGATGAAGAAGCTCTCGCCACCGAGGACCGAGCGCTTCAGCCCCTGCAGCAACCCGCCCTGCGCGGCCGTGTCCATCTCGACGGTGGGCGACATGGACACCATGGTCCCCGACGTCGCGAGCACTGCCTCGCCCTGCTGGAGCGTGACGACCAGCAGCGAATACGACGGCCCGTACAGTATCTTGTTGTCCATGATCCTCTCCCACAATGCTCTGTGATGAACCCGTAGCTCGGGCGCATACGGACTCCCTGCCTACCCTGAATATACCGCGACGACGGTCACTACGACCATCGCGATCGTGAGGATGACCTTCGCGGTCGCGCCCATCGCCCGCCCCATGACCGAACCCCATCCGGCCCGCACGGCCTCCCGGTGCTCTCTGCCGGATCTCGTCTCAAGCCACCAGGCCGTCGCGAATCCACCCGCCAGCGCACCAACAAGTGACCCGACGATAGGCACCGGTATAACCCAGCCGCCCACGATCGCCCCGACCAGCGCGCCGACGCCGCCCAGCACCGCCGACCGCCTGCTCCCGCCATACTTCCGCACGCCATACATGGTTAGGATGCTGTCGAGGAGTTCAGCGATGGTCGCGAGGACGGCGAGGCCGATGAGCACCTGCCATCCGGGCCGCTGCCAGTGGGTGCAGGCGGAGAAGACGATGGCGCTGGCGAGGACGAGGAGACTGCCGGGGAGGGTGACGGCGGACATGACGACACCGACGAGCAGGCTGAGGATGAACACCGCCTGCCCGAGGATATTGAGCACCGCCAACCCGAAGCCTTCCACGATCGAATTCCTCCCCTCAAGCCACACTGCCCGGCAGGTGTAGCCGCGGACTTCAGCTAAGCGGACCGAAGGTCCGCCCGGGGGTGGAAGGCTGTGGCCTCATTTCGCCTTGGCCCGCACTTCCTCAGGCGTCAGCTTTCCCACGTGCCCATCAACGAACGCGAAGTTGGCTCCGTTCTTGTGACGCCACGCGGCCAGATCGGGTATCGCCTTCTCCAGGTCGCAGTCGAACAGCCAGATCACGCTCTCCGGATTCGGGACGTTAGCGGTCTTCGCGCCATCCAGCCCCACGTTCATCCCGTAGCTGAGCCAGAGTGCCTTGGGCACTCCGAGCCGATGATAGGGCGTCCCGGCAATCCTCTTGTCCTGCGGGCATCGGTAGGGCGAGTCGTCCTTCACTTTCGGGTAGATCTGGCTTGGCCACTCGCGCGCCGACGGCAGCTTGTCGTCATAGTCCTGCGCATACATCAAGCTCGCCCTTGCGAGCTCCTTGAGGCACGACGGGCAGAAGGGGCCCTGGTGGCCGATCCCTTGCAGCGCTGCGGCTAGCAGTACCAGGCACAGGACCGCCCCCGCCAGCAGGCACACCCCGGACGCGCACGCCATCGGCATTCGGCCTGGCCTGAGCCTCACCGCCCACACCGCCGCAACCACCGCCGCCGCCAGCACCACCCAGACTGGCACCAGCCGATAGGGGAACTCCGACACCGTATCCACGCGGCGCGGGAACAGGGAGCTGTGGGCAACCACTGCGATCGCAGCGATCGCGATGAGACACGCTACCGCCGTCCCCAGCAGCGCCCACTGCTTCCCGGTCACGGCTTCACCTCCCGCCACCCACGTCCCGAGGCTTCAGCCACTTCACATGCCCGTCCACGAAGGCGAAGTTGGCGCCATCGTTGTGCCGCCACGCCGCGGCGTCCGGCGCTCCGGCCAGCAGGTCGCAGTCGAACAGCAGGATGCTGCGGTCCGGCTCCGCGATGTCGTCGGTCTTCGCACCGCTCAGGCGCAGGTTCGCCCCATAGCTGATCCAGCCCTTCCTGCTCCAGCCCGGCGCGGTGAAGGGTATCCCCTCCTTCCGCTCGTCGTTCGGGCACTTGTAGGCGCGGTAGTTCTTGAGGTAGGGGTAGATGGCGGCCGGCCACTCGCTGGCGCGCGGCAGCCGATCGTCATAGTCCCCGGCATACGCGAGCGCCCCTGCCGCCAACTTCTGGAGGTTCGATATGCATGGGCTCTGCCGGCTAGGCCCGTGGTCGGAGTTGCCCACCACGAGCACCCCTGCAGCCACGGCGACGACGGCCACCAGGACCGAGCATCCCATCACCGACGCATAGCCTGCCCTCATCCGTACAACCCACACGCCCAGGCCCGCTGCCGCCAGGATGCAGGCCATAAGGACGACCTCCGCCAGGTCGACGCCGTAGCGGCGGGGCGACATGGGAGTGAAGACAGGGAAACAGACTGCGACGACCACGAGCAACACCCCGGCCACCGACAGCACCACCCACTGCTTCCCGCTCACGGCTCTCACCGCCCGCTACTCGTGGAACCGTCTCGCGCCCGCGTACCTTTCCGCGTAGTACGATTTCGTCAGGTTCGATACGCGCACGCCCGTCTTATGCCCCGACGCATGCACGAACTGGTCGTCGCCCATGTAGATCCCCACGTGGCTGATGCCCTCGCGGTAGGTGTTGCGGAAGAAGATGATGTCCCCCGGCTGCAGTTCCTCGCGCGCGACCGGATGCCCCTCGGTGAAGAGCACCCGCGAGTCATGCGAGCACTCGATCCCGTACTTGCCGAGGATGTACATCGCGAACCCGGAGCAGTCGAACCCCGACGGGTCGGCCCCGCCATGCACGTACGGGTAACCGATGAACCCCAGCGCCATCTTCACGATCTTAGCGCCCAGCCCGCTCCCGCCGTTCCAGTTGGTGGCGCTGGTGCCAGTCTTTCCACCAGCTCCACCAGATCCGACGCCGCCGATGTCGGTGCTCGCCGTCGTTGTCGTCGTCGCAGCCTCACCAGAAGCGGCCATGGCCAGCCGCTGCTGCCGCCTCATTCTCTGCTCGCGCGTGTCGACCAGCCATCCGGCCGCCCACGCCACGCTCCCATCGGCCATCGCCACGCGGTACCACTGGTTCTTCCGCTCCAACACGATCACCGGTTGGCCCAGGCCCACGCTGCCAAGCTCGGGGTATTCCATGCCCGGCCCGGCGCGCAGGTTCAGCTCCGGCCGCGCCACCCACCCGACGCGCACGGGGTACGTATCGCCCGCGTCATCGGTGATCTTGCAGCCCTCGGGCCCGCAGTAGTTCAGCATCCACCCGGCGACCCAACCCCTCGCCCCCGTCTCCGTCCGCACCTCTACCCAGTGGTTGTACACGCCCGTCACGGCCATGTGGTCGCCGTCATGCAGCCGCGACTTCGTCATCGCACCCAGCGCCGGCGCCGCCCGTAGGTTCACACCGTCGCCCGCCGCGTAGGCATCGATCTCGATGCACGTCTTGTTCGACAAGTCCGTCAGGGGATTCGACTGCGGCGTCGAGGCGGGGAAGTCTTCATGGCTCGCGGCCGCCGCCACCTGCGTCGCCTTCGGCTTCGCAGGCTTCGCCTCGGGGGTGAACTTCACGAGGCTGCCCAGCACCCACCCCGCACTCCCGCCATGCACGCGCAGCCGATACCACATTCCCTTCCGATCCACCACGTACACCGTCTGCCCCTTGGCCAGACTCGCCACGACCGGCGAGGTCTTCGACGGCTTCTCGCGCAGGTGCACATCTTGCCCCGCGACGAAGCCCTTGGCCGACGGAGGCCCGGTCTCTTCCGGCTGAGCCTCACCCGCGGCGGAGGCGATCAGCTTCCGCCCGGCGGCGACGTCGAACTCCATCATGTCGCGCCGCACCCAGCCCGCGCCGTGAGGGGTCTTGCACCGGCACCACTCATCGCTCTTGCCTGTGACGAAGACCTTCGTCGCGGAGGGAAGGGTGCCGAACTTATCGAACCCGAGGCCCGGCCCGGCGCGGACGTTGCAGGAGGACTTCAGCCACGCGGGGATGGGTTTGCCTCCACCGGAGCCCAGGCCGGCCTGCTTGGCGAGAGTTGCGCCCTTGGCGGGGGTGAACTCGAGGAGCCACTTGGCGATCCATCCGTTGCCGCCGCCGGGGAGGGCGACGTGGCACCACTGGTCGCGGGTGCCGAGGACGGCGACCTTGGTCCCTCTCGGGATGCTGCCTATCTGCGGCTTCTCAGCGCCCGGGCCGCCACGAACGAGCGCGGCAGTGGGAATGACCCATGCCGGCTTTGGCTTGGCCGCCCACGCGGGAACCCCGACAACCACCACGGCGAGCGCGATCAGTATTGCGAAGAAGGTGTGGCCTCGGACTGTCATGACGTCCTCTAGTATAGGTGCTCGGGGAAGCCCCCTGTCAACCCACTCTCGCACGTCCGTTCCCCAACCATGCTTCCCTCTCTCGATAGGTGAGACGTCCTACTCTCCTTCCTGGTTCATCCAACTGCCAGCTACGAGTTCTTTGCTTGGCCTGTGTAGCCGCAGACTTCAGGCCGCGGGGGTGGGATGCTGTGGCCTTCTTTGGCTTTCATCCTGAGGGACATCTGGTGCGAGGCCGTGGTACAGTATGGTCACGGAGGCAGTCCATGTCCGACATATTCATCAGCTACGCGGAAGAAGACACCGACGTGGTGAAGGAAGTCGCAAGAGTCCTCGAGCGCGCAGGGTACTCCGTCTGGTACTACGCCCGTGACAGCGACCTCTCCGGCGACTACCTATTAGAGATCAGCGACGAGCTAAGCCGCTGCCGAGCGGTTGTGTTCGTCGTGTCCGAGCAAGCCCTCCGCTCCGGTGAGGTATACGCTGAGTTGGTTGAGGCTCACCGGCTCGGCCGCGTGAAGGTTCCTCTCCTCCGCGGCCTTACTCACGCACAACTCCGCCAGCGCGCGGCCAAGTGGGCCATCGCACTCGGTGGCGCCGTGGCTGCCGAGCTCCCGCACGTCGGCTGGGACTACGATGCCCTCGCTGAGCGCATCGTCAGGGGTCTGCGGAAGCAGAACCTAGATATGATCGACGCGGCGGGCGACTCGGCTTATCCCCTAGTCCAACAGCGGCAGGAGGCGTCAGCCCCTCAGCCCATCGCGGAAGCCCCAGCGAAGACGCCTCCGCCGGCGCCCGTGGCCGAGCCGGTCGAAGAACCGATCGTCTCAGCCCCTCCCCCTCGTCCGCAGCCCGAAGCGCCACCCATCGACGCCCCGCCTACCTATGCCACCTTGGACCAGCCGGGTACGGCGGCCGGCGAGACGGCGACGGGGCCGGACGGTGGGGTATACGTGTGGGTGCCCGCTGGCGAACTGTACATGGGGGCCGACGACATCGCGCCGCCGGTGCATCGCGTCACGATCAGCAAGGGCTTCTGGCTGGGGAAGTGCACGGTGACGAATGCGCAGTACCGTAAGTATTGTCACAAGGTCGGGGTGACGTTCCCCCGGGACAGCAATCAGGGCGATCTTCACCCGGTCATCTGGGTGAGCTGGGAGGAGGCGAAGGCCTACTGCGAGCACTACGGGTTGGCTCTCCCGACCGAGGCGCAGTGGGAGTATGCGGCACGAGGTCCGTCCGGGCGCAAGTTCCCGTGGGGGAACCAGAGCAACGACGAGAAGTGCTGCAACAAGGAGAACCGGGGACCGGGCGGGACGACCTTCCCGGTAGGCAGCTTCCCTGAGGGCGCCTCCTGGTGTGGGGCGCTGGATATGGCGGGCAACGTGCTCGAGTGGTGCGCGGACTGGTACGACGAGAAGTACTACGCGGACTCGCCGCACGACGACCCGACAGGGCCGGAGAGCGGGGAGTACCGGACCTTGCGGGGTGGCGCGTGGGGGAACGACGCTCGCAACTGCCGCAGCTCGATTCGCGGCGGCGAGTCCCCGACCGGCCGCGACGACGCCGCCGGCTTCCGCGCATGCAAGACCCAAGGTACGCCCTCCCCGTGAACTGTAGCCGCGGGCTTCTAGCCCGCGGGGG
>PMZA01000010.1 GCA_003170595.1 Armatimonadota bacterium | reverse complement strand
GTACTCGATCTTTCCCACTTCATGACAGCAATCCCGCCTTCCGAACCGTAGCCGTGAGCACGTCCAACTCAAGCACCTGCTTCGCGGCCACCGCCCACGCCGCCCGCGCGTACTGCTCCGCAGCGTCGGTCTTGTAGTGCTGCTCCGCCAGCAGCAACGCCTTCATCCGGGACCTGAACTCGGAATCGTTCACGTGGCGCTCACCTTGCTCCACGACCCATCCGCTACGATTTCGATCCGCTGCGGCAACGCGTCGAGCGTACCCCGGTCGTGCGCGATCACGAAGGCTTGGTCGAACCCGTCCCCCACCAGCCGCGTCAGGCTCGCCGCCACCGCCCGCCGGTTGTGCACATCGAGCGCCCCCAACGGCTCATCGAGTACGAGCACGCTCCACGGACTACCCCGGGTCTTCCGTAGCCAGTGCGCCGCCGCCAGCTGCAACGCCAACCCAGCCAGGTCATCCGCCGCCCCACTCACGTTGCTCCGCTCGACATGAAACTTCTCATCGCTCTTGAGCCCCCGCGCCTCCCCGCATCGCTCGCACTGCTTCACCCGCGCAGACTTCGGAAACGCCAACCCACAGCTCGGACACGTCACCTCGAGCTGCTGCGTCTCCCGTCCCCACGCCAGCGTGATTCGCAGGTCCACCCCGGCACTCGCCAGCCGCTCATTCGCCCCCTGCTCCAACACCAAGCACGCCCGCTGCGCGATGACCCGCTGCACCCCTCTGCGCCCAAGTACCGACCGCGCCAACCGGTACGCCGCCACCTCATTCCCCCGCACGAGGACCTCCGCGCCCGCCGCCTGCACCACGTCCTGCAGCTCCTTCCGCCGCAGCAGTCGCGCCTTCACCTCGGCCAACTGATCGGTCACCGCCCCGTCCACCCCCGTCGACTCCGGTACCGGCAACGCCGGCGGACATACCCCCGGGTCCCCCTGGTCCGGGGTCCGGTCCAGCACCGCCTGCAAGGCCGCCACCTGGGCCGCTAACTCGCCCCTCCTGCGCGCCGCCGCCTGGCACGGGGTAACGGCCGCCCGAGCATGCGAAAGCGTCTCCTGGGCCGCCTGGGCCGCCCCCAGGGCCGCATCCAGCCGGGCCCGCCCCTCCCGCCGCATCCCGTTGATAATCTTCCCGGCCGGGCAGTCGATTCCGGCCACCGGGCACACCCCATCGAACGCCCCCGCCGCCATCGGCCGGGCCGCCTCCACGGCCTGCCGCCGCTCCGCGTCCTCCCGCAAGCAGTGCTCCACGTCCTGCTGCAGCTCGGCCAGCCGTTGCTCGTCAGTCACCCGCGCATGCTTCGCTAGCGCGAGCTTCGCCGTCTGCAGCTCCAGCCCCGCCAACGCGCGGCGCTTCGCTCGGTCCATCGCCGCTTGCCACGCCGAACGCTCATGCTCGCGGGCCACCCGCTCCTCCCACCGACGCGCCAGCGTAGCAGCTTCCGCCTGTTGCTCCTCCAACACCGCCCGCAACCGTTGCTCCTCCTGCCGCAGTTCCTCCTCCGACTCCATCCCGCCGAGCGCCGTCTGCGCTGACCGGAACTGCATGGTGACCTGCTCCAGCGCCCGCTCCTCATCCGCGGCCGCCGTCGCCAGGTCCGCCGCCGCCCGCTCTACCTTGCCCATGTCGAGCCAGCCGTTGATGACTCCCGTCACTTCCGCCGGGTCGTCCGTGACCAGCTTCGCAATTTGCTTCTGCCGCACGAAGCAGGTCGCCCGCAAATCCTTCTTCGTCAGCCCGATGCGCTGCTCGAGTGCCTCCTGCGCCGCATCCCCCACCAGCTCAAGCTCGCCCCCCTGGCCGTCCGGGATGGTGAGCTTGAATCCGCTCTTGCCCCGCTTCACGTCCCGGTCCCGCACCACGAAGGTCCCGTCATCGAACTCGAGGTCCACCGCCATCTCGGCTTCGCCGTGACTCACCACGCTGTCCACGGTGTCCTCCTTGGGCACGTCCCCGGTGATGCCGTACCAGAGCGCCTCGACGAACGAAGACTTCCCGAGCCAGTTGGACCGGTCCGGGTTCTCCACCGCCTTGGCCACCAGCGCGTACACCCCCGGGGAGAGCTCCACCTCATGCTCGCCCCGGTAGCGCTTCCAGTTACGCAGCCGCACCCCGGTGAGCCTCACAGCCCGGCTCCCGTCAGGTACTCATCCACCAACTCCACCGCCCGCGTGCGGACATGCTCCGGCGCGTTCGCCCCCATCAGCAACTCCGCTGCTACCTCCCGCACCATCGCCGGCGCCGAGACGAACGCCCGGGTAGCCTGCTCCACCACGGCTTGTGGCAGTTCCCGGTTCGCATCCGCCGGCGGCAACACCACCACCCGCGCCGCCCCGAGCTGCTTCAGCTTCGCCACCCCCGCATCCACCGACGGCTGCAACGTCGCCGCGTACGGCTCCACCCACACGATGCCGCCGGTCACGTCCTGCCGTACCTGCTCCAAGTCGTCCGCCTTGATCTTGCCCAGCAACGCATCGAAGTGCGCGCCATCGATCACCAGCAGCGGCCGCGTCTGCACCGGCACCACCCGCACCGGGAAGCCAAACACCCGATCGGCTTGCTGCTTGACCACCCGCTCCAGTTCGCTCCGCTTCCGCAGCGCCATCGCTACACCNNCGCTACACCTCCACCACCAGGAACGCCGGCGCGTTGTGCCGCTCTCCCCGGGTCAACTTCGCCAGGCTCCCGGCGCACTGCACCTTGAGCCCATGCTCCACCACTTCCTGCCGCTGGTGGTAATGCCCGTTCAGCACCACCGCCACGTTCAGGTCTCGCTCCACCAGCGCCTTCGCCGGCAAGAACATCTCGCGTCCGCGCGCCATCTCCGCGGACTCGCTCCCTTGCCCCGCGGACTCCAGGCACAAGTGGCTCAGCATCACCACCGGGCCCCCCGTCGCCGGCATCTTCCGCACCACGTCCTCCGGGTCGTACAGGTTCGCGCGTGACACGTACGGGAAGCAGAGCACCTGCACCTCCCCGAACGTCAGCACCACCGGCGCCTCTGCTACCTGGATCCGGTCATCCTCAATCGCCGCCAACGGCGACAGCGTGGTTGTCCCATGCCCGTCGTCCACCACATCATGGTTCCCAGGAATCCACACCGAGGGGATGCTCAACGCGGTCGCACGCTCGAGCGCAAACGCGCACGCCCGCCACGCCCGCGGCGACTCCGGGTCGCACAGGTCCCCGAGAAACACGAACAAGTCCGCGTGCTGCGCCGCGTAGTTGATCGCCTGGTTCACCGCCGCCGCTACCTCATCGAACCGCTCCACCCCCGCGGTCATCCAGTCGAGGTGCCAGTCCCCACACGCGACGATCTTCACGGCTTCACCATGCCGCGACACTGCCGCTCCAGCTCCGCCGCCAACGCCGGGTCTGCCCGTAGCTTCTTGACGAGCTGCTCCTCGCCCTGCGCGATGGCCTCCCCCGTGTCCGCACGCACCAACCAGCTCCCGTGCGGCTTGACCACCTCGAGCTGTACCGACAGCGCCCCCACGTCCCGCGCCCGGTCGAACCCCTCCGGCGCCTGCACCCCGTTGCTGGTGTGCACGTAGGCGTACTGCGCCACGTCCTCCTTCCCGCTCACCTTCACCTTGTACATCGCCAGGTCGTGCCGCTCACCCACCACCTGCGACTTCCCCTCCGAATCCTTCACCCGCACGTACTCACGCGTCACCCGGATGACCTGGCTCGCCATAAAGAACGGCGCGACCCCACCCCCAACCTTGTACTCCTTCCAGTCCTCGGTGATGACCCGGAACCCACTCTCGGCCTCCACCTTCGTCTCGCGCCCGATGAGCAGCAGCGCACAACGCGTATCCGCAAACAGCGGCACGCACTCATCCATCCACGCGCTCAGCAGCGCCGCCTTCATCTGCGCCGCGCGCCCACCGTAGCCGTCGATGCCCTTGGGCTTCTTGCCGAACCGCCCGCCGCGCTGCTTGCCCTCCGCCGCGTCCGCTTCCTGCGCCTTCTTCAGCTCGTCGAAGATCGCCTTCGGCACCAACCCCCGCAAGCTGTCCACGCACACCAGCGCCGTCACATCGTCAGGCAGCTCCCGCTTCGCCCGCGCATCCGCCACCGTCTCGCAGAGCGATCGGATCGCATCCCGCGCATGCTCGAACGTCTTGACCGGCAACGCTACGAACCCCGGGCTCTGGGCCACCTCGCCCAGCAACGAGTTCACCCACTTCGCCGGCGTACTCCGCTCAGCGTCTGCGAATGCCGCGAAATGCCCCCGCTCGAGAAACGACTTGAGCAGCGCCAGCTCCACCAGCGTCTTGCCCTCGTTCGAGGGCCCGTGCATCAGCGCGATGCGGCTGATGGGATGCCCCCCCACCCGGTTGTGCACATCGTAGGCCGGCATGCACGTCGGCACCGCTTCGACTTCCCGGATGACCTCCGCCTGCGGCCGCCACCCACGGAACCGCTTGGACACCGCCCCGAGCGCCTTGAACCGCTTCGCCGCCTCCCGCCCGTTCTCGACCGCACTCGGAACCACCCGCTTCTGCAACGCCATCGCTCTGGTCCTCCAAACCACCATCATGCCGCGGGCCCGGCAGCGCGAACGCCACCGGGCCCGTTCCGATCACCAAGGGAGGTCGTCTTCACCCTGGCCGCACTCGGACGCCCCTACGGCCGGCTGCGGCCTTTTCCCCCAGCGCCCCGCTTCGGCAGGGGCTTGGGCTCGGGCTTCTTCGCCGGCACGAACTTCTCCAACACCGTGTCGAACATCGCTCCGCAGTGCGGACAGGTCGTCGCGTCCGCCCGCACCGCCTTCTCGCACACGTCGCACGCGAACAGCTCCACACCGTCCGAGTCGAACTGCCGACCATCCGCCTCCTCACCATCCGCCGCGTCCGCTTCGGCCGCGCCGCCATCGGCGGAGTCGTCCGCGTCCGGCGCGTTGGCCCCGTGCGGAAAGTCCTCCGGCGCTTGCGCCTGCGGCGTGCCCGCGAACCGCTTCATCGCAGGCCCGAAGATTTCATCCCACGGGGGCACGATGCTGCCGACCCAGTGCGCCTCGAAGCTGCGACGCAGCTCCACCAGGTTGCTCGGCTGCGTGTAGTCGTCCTTGCTCGGCGGATCCATCGCGAACGCGGCGCGCACCTCGTCGCTCGGGTCTTCCGCGATGGCCGTCACGTCATACTTGTCGCTGAAGGACTTCGTGTCATCGTACTCCCACCGGAACGGGTACGGGTGCTGGAATGGGTCGCCCAACGCCTTGCCCTTCTCCCCGTGCCGCTTGATCTCCTTGCCGATGGCGATCTGCATCTTCTTGCCGAGCGCCTCGCCCTCGAACGCGATGACCGGGCCGTCCTCGGGCTTCGCCGCGTTGATGACCTGGAACACGTAGTGGCACTTCGCGTGGCAGTTCTCGCGGTACGCTTCGCCGACCCGCACTCGCGCCTTCTTCAGCTCGACCAGCTGCTCCTTCGACAAGTCCTTCTGCTGGAACATCCCGCAGAAGCCGCCGGCCTTCACCTCCACCACGTCGTCGTCACCCTCGAACACGAAGATGTTCTCGGTCCAGTTGAGCTCGCCTGTCTCGATGGCCTGGTACACCCACTCGAGCATCAGGCTGAACGGGCACACCGTCGGGGGGTACTCCCGCGTCCCATCCGCATCGCGGAAGTAGCGCTTCTTCAGCACAATCTCCGGCTCGCAGGAGTTGAAGCGCGCCCCCCACAGCTTCTTCTTGCCCGCGTTGTCCCGGTCCTCCACCAGGCGGTACCACGGATGCGACCACACCGCCGCCGGCAACCCCTTCGGGTGCAGCCAGATGTCGATGCTGCCGTCCTCCTTCCAGTTGCCCAGCCGCTTGCGATCACCGCCACGGGTGCTGTGCCCGAGGAAGTCATCGACCCCCGAGAACTCCACCGAGGAGCCACCCGGGATGCCTTCACCTTGCGCCAATCGGTTCTTGCTCATGTCGAAATCCCTTCCGTTCCCTTGCTCTGTGTTGCTCTATTGGTCCCAGGTGGAATGCGGCGAACGCGTCCCGTAAAGGTAGACCCGTCGCACCCACCCAAGTCGATTCAGCCCCGGGCCCCCCGCGTCATCGTGTTCGCCGCCTCCGCACGCTTGCACACCCGTTCGTGCAAGTCCTTCAGGTCTTCCATCATCTTGCGTGCCTTCAGCCGGCGCGTCTCAATCTCCACGTACTCGTCCGGGTACTTCGCCGCCATCACGCTCTCCACGTCCGCATCGGTGATGGCCTTGCTCCGCTTCTTCTCGTCCTTCTCCCGTTGCAGAATGGCGTTCGCCTGGTCCCGCATCGCGCTCATCACCACCTTCGTCTGAATCTCCAGCCGCTCCTGCGCAACCCGCGCGTTGATGTAGAGCGCAAACGCACGCTCCGCCATCTCCTGCCCCTTGTCGAGCACCTCCACCACGCTGCCGTAGTCGACGCGGCTCGCACGGTCGAGCGCCTTGATGAACCCGATCAGCTCATCGTACACCGCCTCCGGATCCGGCAGCGAGAACAACCGCGTCACGATCGGCTCGAATCCCCCACCCAGCACCACATCGTCCAAGCTGATCTGCATCCGCTGCTCAAGCGGGTCCGGTTTGGGTTCCGGTGCGACCGCGGGCTCAGGTAACTTCGCCTGCCCCGCCACTTCACCGCGCCGTCGCATCGCCATCATGTACCTCCGAGGCCCATCATGCCGCGGGGCCGTCTATGGAAAATCGATTTTCCATAGATCGCGGGCCGCCCCTAGAACAAGGACCCCTGACCCACCGGGGCCGCCCGCCGGGGCCGCGCCGGGGCCTTCTCGGCCTTGACCACCCGGGCCTTGGGGGCCGGCGGCGGACGGGACTTCTCGTACCGCCGCCAGGGCCCCCCAGGGAACGCGCACTCGAGCAGCCGTTGCGTCGGTGGGTACACCAAGTTCTCCCAGAGGTAGTGCCGGTCCTCGTCCCCGGGCGTCCAGTCCTCCGCCGGCAACACCTTCAGGTTGCCCGTCGCGTCGGTCACCACGTAGTTGATGCGCACCCCGGCGCTCACCTCGCGCCCGCGCTTGTGCAGGATGCGCGCCACCTGCACGTGCGGCGGCTCCGCCATCGGCGTGCCGTCATTCTTCACCCGCACCGCGTACTCCTTGAGCCCCCGCCCGAGGCTCTTGCTCAACCGCACATCACGCAACGTCAGCTCGCCCTCGAGCACGCGCCAACGCCACTGTCGCACCAGCTCCTCGAACACCGCCGGGTCCGCCTCGCAGTGCGGCCGGCGCGGCCCACGCACTCCCCCACCCATCAGCAAGTCGATCGACTGCGCTTGCATCTTGCGGGCGAGCCGCGCGCAGTCCCCCCGCTTGTACTCCAGCCCCTTGATCTCCGGCTTCGACTGCACCGTCGCCGGCTTTCCCTTGAAGTGCACGTACCGCCCGATGTACCGCTTCTTCGCCACCAGGACGATGACCTCGAACGCCTTCTCGTAGGCCAGCTCGATCACGTTCTGCGCGCAGCCGCACTCGCGAGTGATGCGGGGGTACAGCTCCACGTTGCACCACGCCACGAAGTCCCGAAACTGCTCCGTGCTCACCCCCTGGCTGAACGTCGAGTC
>PMZA01000008.1 GCA_003170595.1 Armatimonadota bacterium | reverse complement strand
CTACACGACTGCGAAGCGGTGACCGACGATGACGGAACGGACTCTCAGCAAAGGCCCAAGCCAGGTTGATCTCAGGCGACAACTCGTCGAGAAGGTGCTCCTGGACCTTCACGGTCCAGTCGTCGGGCCCAAGGAAGAGATCGACGAGCGGAGTGTCCGTGACCGCTATCTCGTCGGGATGCTCGCCCCCAAGCATCAGGTGGTGTTCCCGGAGGAGCAGGACAAGCTCGAGACCGACACGAACGGCACACCCGATGAGGGCCCGACCGATTACTCGACGGTCGGTTCGAAGACGCTGTTCCCGGCCTCCTTCGGCATGACGTTCTGCATCGACCGAGAGGCAACCGAGATCCAAATCACCGCCCGCTGGGGCCGGTATGGGCGAGAGAAGAGCGACTACTTCACGACGGACACGGGTGAACCCAAGACCGTCTGGAAGCGGAGCCCAAGGGGAGGGACGTCCGATTCCATCCCCCTCAAGGGTGGTCGGCTGCGAGACCTGTCGCTCGACCCGGAGTACCCGCAGGTGATCGTGCAGGGCCTCGTCCGTGACCGGAAAGACCACTGGAGCGTCACGCTCTTCCTGGTAAACGGCCAGGAGGAAGCTCCGAAGGGCTCCGGTGGAGGGCAGGACTCGCGGTGGCTCTTCCAGCCCGAGCTGTCCGTGGCCGCACCCGATGGCTCGCCCATCTTCCATCGCCGCCCGTCCCTGCGTGTGTCGGACAAGCTCGACCCCGTCGCCCTCGAGGAAGAGCAGGCGATGGCGATGCTCTATCGGCACCACGTGGAGTTCGCCGTGGGGCACGGGGTGAGCGTGCATGTGGACCTCGCCCCGGGTGAGTTCGACCGAGCAGTGCGACTGCAGACCAGCGTCGTGCCGCAGCACGACGTGCCACGAGTGACGCCACCCACGACGGACGAGTTGCCGACGATGGCCGGATTCGTCCTCGACATGAAGGAGTTGGGCGAGACGGCCACGGCCGACCTGGACGCCAACCTTCGCCCGCTGTTGGCGGCCTATGAAGCGTGGATCCAGGAAAGAGAAGGAGAACTCGCCGGCGACGAACTGGCCCCGCACCGGGGTGCCGGCCGGCTGGCTCTGGACCGATGCGGTCACACGCTCCGGCGGATGGAGGAGGGACTGCAGCTCATCGCCAGCGACGAGCAGGCAGCCGAGGCCTTCCGGTTCGCCAACCAGGCGATGTGGATGCAGCGGACGCAGTCACTGCTCGCCATGCGTCGCCGCCGGGGCGCGGAGCCCGACATGGCGATGGTGGACGTGCCCGCCAACCGGTCGTGGTATCCGTTCCAGCTCGCCTTCATCCTGCTGAACCTGCCCGGCATCACGAAGCTTGACCACCCCGATAGGGCAGAGGCCGCCTCGGCGGTCGCCGACCTTCTGTGGTTCCCCACCGGCGGTGGGAAGACCGAGGCGTATCTCGGGCTGTCGGCCTACACGATGGGTCTGCGACGGCTGCAGGGCACGGTCGCCGGCCGAGAGGGCGAGCATGGGGTCGCCGTTCTCATGCGCTACACTCTGCGGCTGCTGACGATCCAGCAGTTCCAGCGGGCCTCGGCCCTGATCTGTGCGTGCGAGATGATCCGCCGGGCGGACACGGCCAAATGGGGTCAAGAGCAGTTCCGCATCGGACTGTGGGTCGGCTACCGGGTGACGCCCAACACGACGGAGGGCTCGGCTCAAGCCGTCGCTTCCCTCCACGGCCACCGGCACCGAGGCTCCATCGCGGCGGGAAGCGGATCGCCCGCACAGTTCAGAACGTGCCCGTGGTGCGGGGCCGAGATCGATTCGGGCCGCGACATCAAGGTCGAGACGGTGAAGAGCGGCCGAGGTCGAACCATCATCTACTGCGGCGACAAGCTCGGCCAGTGCCCGTTCAGCCCCGGTGGATCCCCCGGCGAGGGCCTGCCGGTGGTGGTCGTTGACGAGGAGATCTACCGCCTCCTTCCGGCGATGGTGATCGCCACGGTCGACAAGTTCGCCCAGATGCCCTGGAAGGGCCAGGTGCAGATGCTCTTCGGCCAGGTGGACGGTCGCTGCGAACGACACGGCTTCCGCTCGCCGGAGATCGAGGACAGCGACTCACATCCCGCCAAGAAGGGCGGACTGCCGGCGGCAAAGACGCTGCCACACCCGCCGCTGCGTCCGCCGGACCTCATCATTCAGGACGAGTTACACCTCATCAGCGGGCCGCTCGGGAGTCTTGTCGGGCTCTACGAGACGGCTGTGGACAAGCTGTGCTCGTGGGAAGTCGACGGCAAGGTCGTGCGGCCCAAGCTCATCGCCTCGACCGCCACGATCCGCCGTGCAGGTGATCAGGTGCATGCCACCTTCCTGCGTCGGGTGAACGTGTTCCCGGCTCACGGGCTTGACGTGGCCGACAGCTTCTTCGCCCGGGAGCGGGAGCCCGGCGAGGAGCAACCGGGGCGTCTCTATCTGGGGATCTGTGCTCCTGGAAGACGGCTGAAGGTCGCACTGATCCGGGTCTACGTGGCCTTCCTCTCCGCTGCTCAGCAGCTCTACGGGAAGGAGGAACACGGCGTAGCGGCCGACCCGTGGATGACGCTGGCCGGCTACTTCAACTCGATGCGTGAGCTGGGCGGCATGAGGCGGCTCGTTGAGGACGACGTCCGCACCCGGCTGGGCAAGATGGAGGAGCGGGGGCTGTCCAGGCGAGCCCTGTACGTCGTCGACGAACTCACGTCTCGGAAGGGTTCGACGGACATCCCCGACGTGCTCGATCTTCTGGAGGCCAAGTTCGACCCTCACGAGGACGCCCGCCGCAAAGAGCTACGCAAGCAGGGGAGGACGAAAGACTTAGCCCGCCGCCCGATCGACGTGCTGCTGGCGACCAACATGGTGTCTGTGGGAGTCGACATCCAGCGGCTCGGCCTGATGGTCGTGGCCGGACAACCCAAGACGACCGGCGAGTACATCCAGGCCACAAGCCGGATCGGCCGTCAGCGGGAAGCCCCCGGCATCGTGTGCACGGTCTACAACTGGGCCCGGCCTCGAGACCTGTCCCACTACGAGACTTTCGAGCACTACCATGCGACGTTCTACAAGCATGTGGAGGCCCTGTCGGTCACGCCCTTCTCGCTGGGGGCCATCAGCCGGGGATTGACGGCACTGCTCGTCTCCTGCATCCGGCTGCCGGGGATGGAGTTCAACGCCAACGACGGTGCCAGCCGCATCGAGCGGGGCCACCCCTACGTCCAGGCAGCGATGAAAATGGTGGTTCGACGTGCCGCCGAGGTCGGGAGCGTGGAGACCGGGAAACTCGTGAGAGGTGAACTGGGCGAGCGTCTCGATGAGTGGCTGGCCGAGGCACAACGGAGGACCGGCGGTAGCGTTCTGCACTACGACCGGGAGCGAAGCGGTGGCGAGAAACGAGGGATCGACGTTCCGCTCTTGCAGCGGCCCGGTGAGGATGCCTGGGACGACTTCACGTGCCTCATGTCGATGCGGGACGTGGAGCCATCGGTCGGCCTGATCCTCGACGATGGTGGCCTCGACGACGATCCCGAGTTCGTCCTGTCTGTGGCCGATGAAGCCGAGGACGAGGAGGGAGCGGAATGAGCGACCAGACGCCTCCCAAACGCAACATCGGTGACCTTCAGCCGAGCCACATCCTCTACTCGTTTGGAGTCGGAGCCATCGTCGAACTGCCGAACCTCTCCGTCATGATGATGGGGCTAGACGACTGGCCCATCCACCACTGCCGAGAGATCGGCGAGCCGAGGCTCCTGCAAGCCGTGCAAGAGGCTCTCGGCCTTCAGGTGGCCCGGCTGCTGTCGCCGCCCATCGCCCCCGAAGAGGACGGAGGGTTTCTGAGCCCACTCGATGACTCGGCGAACGTTGGTGTGCCGGTTGCCCCGTTCCCGCGCTGGCTTCTCTGCCCCCGGTGCCGCCTACTCGCCCCGGTCGGCTCTGACCTGTTCGAGCTCAAGGTGGAGTTGTTCCGCAAGGATCGCACCCGCTATGTGCACCGCAACTGCAACAAGCCCGAGAAGGCCAACACGCCGCCGACCGCCGTGCCCGCCCGTTTCCTGGTTGCCTGCGAGTATGGACACCTCGATGAGTTCCCCTGGATGGAGTTCGTGCACCGTGGGGAGGCTCCCAGGAACCACGAACTCCGGCTCTACGAACTAGGGGCATCGGGCGAGGTGGCAGACATCGAGGCGAAGTGCGTCACCTGTGGGGCCAACCGCCGGATGGCGGATGCCTTCATGGATCGGGGACGGACGAGCCTCCCCGCCTGCCGGGGAAGGTGGCCACACCTCAGATCGTATGCCGAGGGGGGCTGTGGTACGCCGGTGACCGGCATGCTCTTGGGAGCGTCGAATAGCTGGTTCCCCCTCTCGCTGTCCGCCCTGTCAATCCCGACGGCGGTCGACCGACTGGGACAGCTCGTCGAGGAGCACTGGGCCGTGCTGGAGAAGGCATCCAGCCCCGAGGTCCTCGCAGCGTTCAGACAGATCGGACAGCTTCGACCTTTCGCCACCCACTCGGACGAAGAGGTCTGGCGGGCCGTGGAGGCCAGGCGGGGCGACGCAGCGGCATCGGCCGGCCAGGAACCCCAAGGGCTGAGAGAGCCCGAGTGGAGGGTCTTCTCGAAGCCCGATCCGAGCCTCAACGGCAGGGACTTCCAGCTTCGGGAGGTAGCCGCCCCAAGCGGCTTCGAGCGGTTCATCGAGCGGGTCGTCCTGGCCGAGCGGCTCCGAGAGGTCAGGTCGCTGATCGGCTTCACACGCATCGAGTCGCCGGGTGACATGTCGGAGCCGGACGATCTCCCAGACGAGAAGCGGGCCCCGCTATCGAGGAACGCTCCTACCTGGGTCCCGACCATCGATGTCCGGGGAGAGGGTGTGTTCGTCCAGCTATCCGAGGCGGCAATCGATGAGTGGCTCCGAAGGGTGAATGACCTGGACTCGGAGTTCATGGCGGCACACAAGGCTTGGCGGAAGCTGCGCAAGCTCGATCCGGTCGAGGCCGGATACCCGGGAATGAGGTATGTGCTCCTGCACTCGCTGGCCCACGGCCTGATGCGGCAACTCACGCTTCAGTGTGGCTACACCGCCGCCAGCGTACGGGAACGCATCTACTCCCGTGGTCCAAGCGAAGACCATGAACCGATGGCAGGTGTGCTGATCTACACAGCCGCCTCGGACAGCGAGGGCACTCTCGGTGGCCTCGTCAGCCTGGGTGAGTCCAAGGTGCTCACGACGCACCTCGCACAGGCCCTCGAAGGCATCGGCCTCTGTGCCTCGGACCCACTGTGTGCCGAGCACTCCCCATCCCGTGACGCCCTGACGCTCCACGGTGCCGCTTGCCACGCCTGTCTCTTCGCCCCGGAGACCTCGTGTGAAAGGGGCAACAAGTACCTGGATCGATCCGTTCTGGTGCCCACCGTAGAACGAACAGACTTCGCTTACTTCCCAACCTGATCATGCTACCGGGGTACGACACCATAGCCGAAGAAGCGGCCAGACTCGCCGAGGTACTTCCCTCGTCGGTGCTTGCCTCATTGGCCGATGCCATAGCCGCCTGCGACCCGGCGGACTGGCAATCCGCCCGGACCTCGGTTCTCAGCACCATCCCCCATGCCCGCTATCGAAGCGTGGCAGCCGGCTATCTGGACTGCTGGCACGTCCACGCTGCCGAAGTGCCGCCTGCGATCGCCTCGATGGCAGTACTGGCCGCAGCTGCGGTGGTCCATGAGCGTTTGGCGACGCAGTCGGTCGAACTCGCTTGGACGGGGCCGGATGCGGGGATCATCCCGGTCAGACGAACCGAGCAGGCTCTCCTGCAGGTGATGGAAGCCGCATGTGAGCGCCTGACGATCGTGAGCTATGCGGCATACCGGATACCTCGCATCCGAGAAGCACTGGTAGAGGCTGTCGACCGAGGCTGCTCGGTCAGAGCGATCCTGGAGGGCCAGGACCACGCCGAGAGCGAGATCGCTCGCAGGAGCCTGGCGGCCTTGGGGACAGAGGTGGCAAGTCGAGTGTGGATCTACGTCTGGCCAGCCGGGCAACGTCTGACCGACGGCAACGGCAAGCCTGGCGTCATGCACGTGAAAGCGGCCGTGGCGGACGGGAACCTGCTGTTCCTGTCGAGTGCCAACCTGACGGAGCACGCTTTCACCGTCAACATGGAGCTGGGGGTGCTGTTCCGCGGAGGCGAATTGCCCGGCCAAGTGGAGCGTCACATAGATCGGCTGATCGAGAACGGCGTGCTCGCCTCAGCTTGACCGGCAGCAAGTGGGGGACCTGGCGGTGGGGGAGAGGCGGAGCAGGCAACTCGGATGACGGCTGCCCGGAGGAACATCCACCGTGTCGCAGCAGGAGACCAAGCAGGAGTTCACCGGGACGATCACTGCGGTCAAAGCCCGCATCCGCCTGCTGCGTTCCTTCGACCAGATCAGCCACGCCTACTTGGGTTACGTCCTCGTGCTCGACGGGAAGCTGAACGGCCAACCGGTCGAGGAGCTGCGGATCGCCGTCGGGCCCAAGTCGCACGAGAAGAACCAGTTCCGCATCGGGGATCAGGTGTCCGGCATGGCGGTGGCGGTCGCCGACGAGGAGAAGGAGTGGGCGACCCACTACAGGGTCAGCGGCCTGCGGCTCCTCGCCAGGGGCCCGGCGGAGCAGGTGGCACCGCCGAACCCGGACGGTGGCATAGCCCCGCCGCTGCCGGACTACCGTGCCCGGGGTCATCGGCGGCTGGACGGGAAAACCTACTCGGCGAACTGCCAGTGCTGCCCGTTCGGACTGGTCATGCCGACGGAGATCACCATCGATCAGTGGGATCCGTCCAAGAAGCGGTGGCGCTTCGAGACCCACTGCTACGGTCCCAGGGATTGCCCGATGTACCGACCGGGGAGGCCATACCAGGTTCCCGGCCGCAAGCCGGGGATGGTGTGGGAGGACGACGACGTGGAGAGGGAGAAGGGGGGAGAGGACTCCTGAGAGCACACGGCGAGTAGCGTTTCGCCCGGCAAGTCATCGGAACAAGACGGGGCTATGCTGATATCTACTGAGGTTCGGATATACACGGAAACGCATTCCAGGTTGCGAGTCGGAGAGAAGTGGCTCAGGGTGTGGCGGTCCATCGGGCCTCCTTGCTTCCACATCTCTGCGACCTCGGTGATCTGGGCCTAGTTCCTGGGGGCAGGGTTATGTCCACGAGGCAGGCGAGAGTGTTTTCAGCGTGGCGCCCGACTCCCACCCGGCGCAAGACTTCGGATGCCTCGCCCGCTCTCTGGCACCAACCCTTGGCCTTACCCAGCCTGCGCACCAAGGAGCGTGATCTGCGTGGCCGGCGAAGAGGCATCAGACTCCACACAGCGCGGCTTGCCTTCCCGCGCCCTAACGTTTGATGACAAGAAGGATCTCGACCTCTTCCACTATCGGCCCCTGGCCCTTTCGTAGGCCCAGACACTGCTGCAACTGCCCGGCAGGAATCCATTCGTCCTGGCTGTCTCCGGTGGGTGGGGCACCGGCAAGACCAGCTCCCTTAACCTTCTGGAGGGCTACCTGTCGCCGCGGGGCTCTGGGTCCGGCCTCGTCTGTTTGACGTCAAGTATTTCT
>PMZA01000456.1 GCA_003170595.1 Armatimonadota bacterium | reverse complement strand
CGGCGCCCAGCCGCCCGTCCACCCCTTCTCCACCGCCTCCGATGGGCAGGAGTGGTACTGCCAGCTTGACGCCGGGTACGCGCCCCTGAAGTTCGTCTTCGGCAACATCGCCTACTCGATGGGCGTCGCTGGCGGGCTCATCGGCGGGCTGAAGAAGATGGGGCGCGGCGAGATCAAGGAGTACAGCGACGTCTTCAACCAGACGCGGCATGTGTGCCTCGCGCGGATTGTCGATGAGGCGAAGGCCGCCGGGGCCAACTCCGTCGTGGGGATCGAGACCGTGGTCATGGAGTTCGAGGGGCTCCACGAGATGCTGATGATGGGGACTGCGTCGCATAACCCCAACCTGTCGGCGGAGTGCACTGCCAATCCGGTGACCAGCGACCTGACCTGCGAGGAGATGTGGAACGTGACGGCGATGGGGTTCGTGCCGATGAAGCTCATCCTGGGCACGGCGGTCTACTCGCTCGGGATCGCGGGCGGGGTGACGTCGATGATCAAGTCGTTCTCGCGGGGCGAGATCAATGAGCTGACGACGCTGATCTACGATGCTCGCGAGCATGCGCTGGGGCTCATCAAAGCGGAAGCGGAAGCCATCGGGGCGGACGACGTTGTGGGCATACGGACGCACATCTGGGACCTGGGCGGCATGCTCGAGTTCATGTGCATCGGGACGGCGATCAAGCGTCAGGAAGGCATTGCCACGGCGACGGCCGCCCTGCCGCCACAGGCGATCATGACGGACAAGACGACGTGGTTTGGGCGGTAGGAAGGGGCCCGCTGTTGGGCCAGATGAGGAGGTAGTCGAGCGTGTGCCAGTTTTGCCACCAGCATGGTGATGGGAAGAAGTGGTATCTGCGCGCGGAGAACTATGCCGCCGAGATGCTCGACGACCCGCGGCGGCGTGAGGTCATCGGCGAGGTGCTGGGCCATCCGGAGAAGATGGCGGCGAACGTGGCGCAGATGGACCGCCTCGATAGCCTGCCGGGGTTCGTGCGGCGGGCGATCAGCGGGACCGTCACGCGGCGGATGAAACGCAAGCACTTCGGCCAGGTGATCCCCCTCGAGGACGTCGAGCAGATCTTCGGGTTCGTCAACTCGATCGTGCGCGTGCCGTGCGTGTGCCGGTATGCGTCGATCGGGCGGGAGGTCGGGTACTGCTATGGCGTGACCATGGCCGACGCCGGGAGGAAGTTCGCCCAGGCGCTCGGGCAGTTGAGCGACGCGATGCCCTTCGAGCCGGATACGAGCGGGTTCGAGACGCTGACGGCGGAGGCTGCGTTGGCGGCGTTTGCTGACCATGAGAAGGAGGGCTTGTGCCACACGGTGTGGACCTTCGTGACGCCCTTCATCGGCGGGATCTGCAACTGCGACCGGGCGGATTGCCTGGCGATGAAGGCGACGGTGGGGCACGGGGTCAAGGTCATGTGGCGGGCGGAGTATGTGGCGGAGGTGAACCGTGACGAGTGCATGGGCTGCCGGGCGTGCATGCGGTCGTGCCAGTTCGGGGCGATGGGATATAGCGCGGCGGACAAGAAGGCGATGGTCGAGCCGCGGGCGTGCTACGGGTGCGGGATATGCAGGCGGGCGTGCGGGAAGGGTGCGATAGGGCTGAGGGCGAGGGAGGAGGTCGTTGGGGCGAAGGCAGTTTGGTAGGCTCGGGCGAACGATTCGACTGCAGGGGCGATCGGGATGAAGACCAAGTCGAGCAAGCTGTACACGCTGACCTGTTGGCTGACCGAGGGGCAGGTGACCGAGGAATTCGTCAAGGCGAACCCGGTAGTGTCGCGGACCATCGAGATCCGTGGCGACCAGACTCTTGATCAACTTCATCGGGAGATCTTCAAGGCCTTCGACCGATGGGAAGAGCACATGTGCCAGTTCGAGTTCGGCGATGGGCCACGGGATCCTAGCGGGGACCATTACATTATGGGGTTTGACGCTTCGGCATCGATGGGTGGAAAGCCCGCGGCCGGTACCATCGAGAAGACGCGCATGGACGACCTGGGCCTGGAGGTCGGCAGGCACTTCGGGTATTGGTTCGACTTCGGAGACGATTGGTACCACGAGCTGGAGGTCACGGCCATCGGCGAGTCAGATGGGAAGCAACGATATCCGCGGATCACGGCGCGGGTCGGCGAGAGTCCGCCTCAGTACCCGGACATGGAAGATGAGGACGACTCGGACGACGAGGAGTAAGGGCGGGAAGGGGGTGTGGTGAAGGCTACTTGAAGGGGCGCTCGGAGCGGTGGATGCCGGGAACCGATGAGAGCGCGCGATCGAAGGAGTAGAGCTTGCCCTCGCAGGACTCGAGGGAGGCGGCGCAGATACAGGCGTCCCCGAAATGAGGGATGGTGGCCGCAAATAGGCGGAGGGCGTGGAGGTAGCGAGGCTTGTCAGGCACAAGGATCCAGTCGTGCTTCAGCATTGAGAGCAGGGCATCGCTGATCGCGGCGTTGGAGCGGCGGTAGACGCTAGACAGGACGAACACGACCTCGCTGAGGGCGACGGGGTCGAGCAGGAGCGTGGTCTCTCCCGCGCGGGCCGCTCTCATGATAGCGCGCGCCTTCCCTGCCAGGACGGGGTCATCGCGGGTAAGATAGCGCACGACGACGTTGGTATCGAGAGCCACGAGAGGTGCGGACTCAGCCACGGTTCGCCTCCTCACCCCAGGCCTCCTCCGCGCACGCCTTCTCCGCCATGTCGCGCTGGACTTCCCAGGGGATGGGCTTCTTGCCCTCTACCGCATCGTGGAAGATGCCGTAGAGCTCCTCGAGGGTAAGAAGCCGGCGGATGACGATCTCGTTGCCGCGCACCTCGATCTCGACGCGGGAGTCGGCGGTGATGTCGAGCTTCCGACGGATCTCGGCAGGTAAGGTGATCTGGCCTTTGCTTGAAACCTTGGCTGTTGCCATACTGTCCACCTCCATCCTTTACATTGTACCCTATTGCCAAGCGCCCGTCACCTGCATCTCGCGACGCGCCGACGCGGACCCTTTCGGGGGCGGGGAACGTCTCACTTGTAGAGGGCTCGCTCGCGCGAGGCCCAACGGTCGGACGTTCGAACGTCGATCAACCTGTGAGGGATGGACGATGGGGTGCAGGTGTGCGGTTTCCGGTCTGTGGGTTCTGCCAATAGTGATCATCCTCGCGGTCGCCGGATGCGGAGGCGGCGGTGGTGGCGGAGGAAGCTCCTCCACGGGAGGAGGAGGAGGAGGTGGCGGTGGCGCCTTCAGCGGGACGACGAATGCGCAGATCTATGGGCTCGCCACTCCGTCGGCCCTCCACACTTACTTCCGGGACATCACGCGCGGGTCCAACCGCCTGGCGTCGGCGGGGACGGGCTACGACCTGGTCACCGGCCTGGGATCGCCGAAGGCTAACGCCCTGATGCCGGCGCTGAAGCCTCTGCTCGCCGCGGCGGCCTCCGCGGTGGTGCCGAAGCCGGCGGTGGTAGGTCCGCTGCAAGGACCGCCGGCAGGAGCGCGGGCGAGGCCATGCGTGCGCATGAGCACCGCCGCTGTGCCTGCCGGGACGGGTTACTCGCCGGCTCAGATCCGTCACGCCTACGGCGTCGATGGGCTCACCGTCACCGGGGCCGGGCAGACCATCGCGGTCACCGTGGCCCTCGGCAGCCCCACCATCCAGAGCGATCTGAACACCTTCTGCTCGAGCTTCGGCCTGCCCACGACGACCATCACGATCGCCTACCCGACGGGGACGCCGACGACGTCGGATCCGGAGTGGGCGCTGGAGACGTCGCTGGATGTCGAGTGGGCGCACGCGATGGCGCCGGGGGCGAAGATCCTCCTATGCGTCGCCGCGACGTCGGCCCTCGACGACGTCCTCGCGGCCGTGGACTATGGGTCGGCGCACGCGAGCCAGGTGTCGATGAGCTGGGTCTTCGACGAATTCGCGGGAGAAACCGGCTACGACACGCACTTCAGCAAAGCGGGCGTGAGCTTCGTCGGGGCGTCGGGGGATGACGGGCTCGGCGCCGAATGGCCGGCGGCATCGCCGTACGTGACGGGCGTGGGCGGAACCACTCTCAGCCTGGACGCCACCGGGAACGTCCTCTCGGAGACGGCGTGGTCGGGGAGCGACGGTGGCCCCAGCTCGGTGTTCGCGGAGCCGAGCTATCAGACGCAGTGGCAATCCTCGGGCCAACGCGACACGCCGGACGTGAGCTGTCTGGGCGACCCCAACTCGGGGGTGGCTGTCTACGATAGCACCATGGTCGGACGGGCGACGGGGTGGATGGAGATCGGTGGCACCAGCGCCGGGGCGGCGATGTGGAACGGGTTGCTCGCGCTAGCGAGGGCGAGCGGGTAGGGGGGAAGGGAGGGGCAGAGTCTGCCTGGGGATCCTTCGGTGACAAGAACCGTCGCTCGCAGGATGACACCCAAGAGCGAAACCGCCAAAGCAAAGGAAAGAAGCCCGCGGCTACAGTGCTCTGCGAGGTCGAAGTGATCGGAGGAAGGAACCGGGGCGGGGGCGGGGAGGTCTCAATACCCGGAGCCGATTCTGTCGCGCCCACTGGCGGAATCGGTGGAGGTGGCTTATGGTTGAGGGCGAATAGTAGTGAGTCGGGTGAATACAAGCATCGGGGGAATCGTTGATGAAGTCGTCCGTCGTTCGTCTCGCAATCGTTGTTGTCGCGCTGGCCTTCGTTACGGCCATCGTCGTGGCCCAGCCAATGTCCATGCCCAAGCCGGGCGCAAAGCCGGCAGCTAAGCCGGTCGCGAAGCCGCTTAAGCCGCTCGCCGTCAAGCCTGGCGCGGTCAAGCGCGCGCCTGTAGTGGGCGCGCCCGGTACGTGGAACTACGTGACCACGTCCAAGGCGCCGTACTACTCCGGCCTCCTCATCGGCGTCACGCTCGTGGGCGTCGGCCCGATGGATAAGGTCGACTTCCGCTGGGTCGATCAGGGCCAGAAGAAGGGCTGGCCCGCGTGGAGTACTCCGGAAGTGGGGCAGGAGAAGTTCGCCGTCGCCCTGCCGGACGAGCCTGGCAAGTTCTACCTCAAGGCCTCGGTCGCCGGGAAGGGCAAGGTCTTCATGCACCTCTTCACCGTGCTGGAACTCAAGGGGATGCCTGGTCCCGCCGGTGAGAAGGGCGAAGCAGGTCCGGCCGGGGCGGCAGGTCCCGCTGGGCCGGCAGGTGCCGCTGGGGATGCTGGTCCCGCAGGGGCCGTTGGTCCCGCGGGTCCCGCAGGGTCTCCAGGCCAGCCGGCTGACATGACCGCGGTCGACGCCCTCAAGGCGCTCATCCAGGGTCAGCAGGATCAGATCACCAAGCTGCAGGCCACCGTCGGATCGCAGCAGGATACGATCGATGCGCTGCGCGCCGCGGTCAACGACCTGTGGAAGCAGGCCTTCAAGAAGCGGGCCATCGACCCGAGGCTCGCGCCGGCAACGGCAGCGCCGACGCACTAGTTGCGTGGTAAGGCGAAGTAGTTGACGGTTGGTTAAGGATAGCTGGGGCCCGGGACCGTGGAAACGGCTCCGGGCCCCGTTGCGCTTGGGGGGTGGTGCGTGAGGAGCGGCGACGAAGGATATCCTTCTGGCTTGTTGGATAGCACAGCAGTCGTCGGCCACCATCGACAAAAGGAGATCCTTCGGCGNNCTGCAGAAAGCGCAGCGGTCTCAGGATGACAAGCCGGGGGGGGCGGGGTTGTAGCGGGGATGCTTCGCGCGGAAGACACGCTCAGCATGAGACCGAAAGGCGGAAGGGCGAAGGCAAAGGCGCGGCGGGGAGTAAATCTGGGTTCGCGAAGCGAACCCCAAGCCCTACAGCAAGCGGAAAGGCAAGGGCGAAAGACAGGGCCGGGTAGGGGACCCAGCCCTACTCGGCCCCTCCACAAGCCAAGCGAAGGCGCGGCGGGCATAAAGGCCCCTCCACAAGCCAGGCGATCGAAGGGCGCGGCGCGGGATAAACCCGCGCCCTACAGCAAGCCAAGCAAGGGTGAGACGGAGGCGTGAGATGAAGACGCTGAGAGAATTGAGTGAGGCGCTCGTAAAGCCGCCGATTGAGTACTCGGTGGTGCCGCTATGGTTCCTCAACGGTGACATGAACCCCGCCGAACTTCAGCGCCAGCTTCGCCTCATGCGCGCCGCCGGCATCGGTGGCATCGGCGCCGTCGTCCTCCATGCCCGCCAGGGCCACACCGTCGAGTACCTATCGCGCGAGTGGATGGACGGCATCCTCTGCTGCGCCGAAACCTGCGCCGAACTCGGCATGAAGGCGTGGCTCTACGATGAGGACAACTTCCCGTCGGGCTATGCCGGCGGCGAGGTGCTGCGCCGGCATCCCGAGGGACGGGCGAAGTGCCTCGCGATGATCGACGGCGAGTTCGTCGTGCAGCTAACCCCGTGGCATCCCGCCTACAGCAGCGACTGGTACACCGACCTCATGGACCCGCGCGTGGGTGAGGTGTTCATCGAGACGACGCACGAGCGGTGCGCGGAGGTCTTGGGCGCGCACCTCGGGACGACGGTGACGGCGGTCTTCACCGATGAGCCCGGGTTCTACAATCACTTCTACGACTGCGCGCCCGGCACTGTGCCGTGGACGCCCGATCTGCCCGAGGAGTTTGAGCGGCGGATGGGGTATGACCTCACGCCGCGACTGAAGGATCTGTTCGTCGGCGAGGATGAGACGTGCCGAAAGACGAGGCGAGACTTCTATCGCGTCGTGAGTCGCCTCATCGTCGAGCGGTTCTATCTGCCCCAGAAGAAGTGGTGCAACGATCGCGGGATGAAGCTCGTCGGGCACGTCAACAACGAGGAGTACCTCGTCGATCACGTCCGCTACAACGCCGACTACTTCAGCGCGATGGACGGGTTCGACATGCCCGGGCTCGACATCATCTTCATCAAGGAGGACTACCGGCGGGCGCCGGATAGCATCGTGCCGAAGCTGGCGTCGTCGGCGGCGCACACGCGCGGGAAGGCCGAGGTGCTGACCGAGACGTACGGCGCGATGGGCTGGGACCTCTCGCCGGAGGACATGCGGCGGCTGGCGGATTGGCAGCTCGTGCGCGGGGTGACGAGGTTCGTGCCGCACGCGCTGTACTACTCGATCGAGGGCGATAGGTATAACGAATGTCCGCCGTCGCTGTTCTGGCAGAGCCCGCACTGGATGTACATCGTCGCGCTGTTCGAGTACATCAAGCGGTGGACGTGGATCCTGGAGAATACGCTGCCGGTGGGCGAGGTCGCGGTGTACTACCCCATTGACGCGGTGCGCGAGGTGACGACGCCCGAGGTCGCGCCGTCGCTGGGGAACGGGCTGGATGAGACGGCGAGCGAGGCGGGACGGATCGGGATCGCCTTCCGTGCGGTGATGGACGGCCTCTTCCGGGCGAAGGTGGACTTCGATGTTGTGGATGACACGGCGCTGATGGGGGCGGAGATGGGGGAGGGCGAGATGAGGATCGCGGGGCTGACGTACCGGTGCATCGTACTGCCGATGGGCGAGCCGTCGGAGGAAGCGAAGGCAGTCATCGCGCGGGCGAAGGCGGCGGGAGTGGAGGTGGTGGTAGGCGAGGCCGCGGATATCGTGGCGGAGACAGGCAAGANNGGTGACCGTGGCGCGGCGGAAGACGGCGACGGGCGAGGTAGTCATGGTCGTCAACGAGGGCGAGGAGAAGTATGAGGGGACGCTGGTGCTGCGGGTCGAGGGGAAGCTGACGAGGTGGGACATGGCGTGCGGGCACGTGGAGGACTGGCCGGCGGAGGTCGTGGGCGGGGAGATGAGGATCGCGCTGACGCTGCTGGCCGGAGGGTCGGAAGCGTTCGGGGTGGAGATGGCGGGTGAAGTCTCCATTCACAGATGTGACCGATAACAAGAACGCCTGGCACAGTCTGCCAGATATCCTAAGATTCTCCCACCGTTCCCTTGACATATTGCGATATACGCGCATACTGCCATCAGATGCTAAGGACTCGCTGTCCCTGGGAGGGGTGCTGCATGGGTGCCTGGAGCAGTCGCAGCCTTATGGTATGTGTCGCGCTATTCGCCCTGATATGGGCCGTATCCGCGGTCCGGGCCGACCTCGTGGCCGACGGCGGTTTCGAAAAGCCGGTCGTCGTTAGCAGCAATGGCGCCTACACACACTTCGCCGGCGCCATGGACGCATGGACCGTCAGCGGATCGGTCGATGAAGTTACTACTTTCGAGTGGACCCCACACAGCGGGAACCAATCGCTGGACCTGAACGGCCTCTCGCCTGGCACCATCAGTCAGAACTTGGCGACGCACGCCGGGCATACCTACGATCTGACCTTCTACATGTCCGGCAATTTCGGCGATTACGTGGGGAGCCAGCGGTCGCTCGAGGTATACTGGGGTGGTTCCCCGGCAGGCACCTTCACCTTCACCAGGCCGGGTAGCCCATACGTTTATGGGGACCCTTCGAGCCTGGGCTGGACGCTCGAGTCGGCGTTAGGCCTGACTGCAAGCGGGAGTTCGACGGAGCTGAAGTTCGTCAGCCTGGAGTCCTCTTCCTACGCTTGGGGTGCGACGCTGGACGACATCAGCGTGCGCGATACCACACCCGAGCCGGGGACGCTGTCCCTGCTGCTCCTGGGGCTGCCGGGCGCGGCTGCTTTCCTGCGCCGCCGCAAGCAGGCGTAAGAGAAGGCTCTAACCAGCGAGATACGACGGCCGCCGGAGAACTCCAGCGGCCGTCTTGCTGCGCGGGCCTTGCTTCCAGGAAATACCGCAGGAAGTGGTGGGGCGGAGGGGTTTGGGGTAGAGAGGTAGGAACCCCTGCCCGGCGAGGCAGCGTTATGAGTGCTTGACGAGGGGTGGCGATGGGGCAAGGCTGGGATAGGAGAGTAGACTGAAAGGACGGTCCACGTAGTGGGGCCGGATCTTGGAGGTGAGGGGATATGGGTAGACAGATTTCGTGGAGCATGGGAATAGTGGTAGTAATGGGCCTGATGGTGCTCGCGTCGACGGTGTACGCGGCCGAGCAATACGGGCCATGCTGCCCGATGGCGAAGGGGCATCATGCGTCGATGCACTCTCCGAGCGACTCGGCGAGCATGACCGGGCCGCGGTTCACCTGCAGCAGCCCCAAGCCGATCGCCCTGACCTACGCGGGGACGAAGCGCGAAGTGAAGGCCATGGAGGGGAACGGCACGCTCTTCGTGCCCGAGCGGCTCTTCGCGATCACCGGCGCGACGATCGAGTTCAAGGGCGGGCGGGTGTCCAGCGTGAGCCTCGGCGCGCGGACCGTGGAGATCACCGCCGGCAGTCATGGGGTTAAGGTGACGGCCGACGGCGCGACCAAGGATGTCACGTGGGAGATGTGCCCGCGGATGCACATGGAGGTCACCTACGTGCCGCTGCGCTCGATGGCTGAGGCGCTGGGGCTGAGCGTGGACATGGTCAACGGCGGGCTGGTGCTGGCGGAGGCCGGAGGCGAGACGCCCGCGCCTGCTGCGACGCCTGAGGCCAAGCACCCGTGCCCGGCGGATGAGATAGAGCAGGCGCTCGGGCTGACTGTGATGCGCGGCATGGCGAACACGAAGTGGGGCACAGGCGTCGGCGTGGTGAAGGTGACGCCGGGCAGCCGAGCGTGCGCGATGGGCGTCTTGGCACAAGACATCATCATCGAGGCCAACGGGACGCGGGTGAAATGCCCGAAGGACCTCGCTGCCCTGGATGCCTCTGAGTCCGCCGGCGCGGTCAAGAGACTGACGGTCGTGCGGGATAAGCACAAGATGGACCTGACGGTGGCGAAGTAGTCGCGCGCGGAAGGAACTTCGGATCGCAACGGGCCGTTTCCCTTGATGGAATCAGGGGAAGCGGCCTATTCTTTGTGGGCATCTCGGTATCGAGATAGTGAGGAGTGCGATCATGAGAGTGGGACGAATACTTGCGCTAGGCGCGCTGCTGAGCCTGGGGATTTGGGCGAACGCGGCCCAGCAGAAGGTCGCCATACGCGCATACATCAACGTCACGAGCGGCTGCCAGGCGCCGACTGAGGCGTTTCTCGAAGGGCTGCAGCACAAGTATGCGGGGAAGGTGTCGGTGG
>PMZA01000228.1 GCA_003170595.1 Armatimonadota bacterium | reverse complement strand
CTCGGCACGCGCGACATGCGGCGGATGGGCGGACTGTGGCCGCAGGTGCCGAAGCTGGGCAGCCTGGCGCTATTCTTCGCGATGGCGTCGCTCGGGCTGCCGGGTCTGGGGAACTTCATCGGCGAAATACTGGTCCTCGTCGGCGCGTACCAGGTCAGCATTCCGTTGACGGCGGTGGCGTCGGTTGGGCTCGTGTTCGCGACGATCTACTCGCTCGCCTTCGTGCAGCGGATCTTCTTCGGCGCGCCGCGAGAGGCGTGGACGCCGACGGATCTGCGGGCGCATGAGATCGCGGTGCTCGCGGCGATGATCGTGGGGCTGATCTGGCTGGGGCTCTGGCCGATGCACGTGCTTGGCGTGTCGGCGCCGACGGTCGATGCCCTGCAGCATCTGATGGCGCTCGGTGGTGGGGCGCCATGAGTCACGAGCAGGTCGTCGCCCTCGGGCCATATGCCGTATTGGCATGGACGCCCATCATGGTGATGCTCGGCATCGCCATCAAGCGC
Organism: Armatimonadota bacterium; assembly: GCA_003170595.1. Lineage (GTDB taxonomy): Bacteria > Armatimonadota > Zipacnadia > Zipacnadales > FEN-943 > FEN-943. Next base: position 36,034 of record PMZA01000228.1, on the reverse strand, counting down.
GACCATCGCGCGACGGTGATCCGTGCCCTGGCCGGCCTCGTCGCGACGCTGGTCTTCGCAGCAGTGGTCAGCGCGAAGCACGGCGCAGTCCAGGTCACGTCGCTCCTCATGGTGGACAGCTTCGCGCTGTGGTATCTCGGCCTGACGGTCCTCGCGACGATCGTCGTCATTTTGCTGAGCTTCGGCTATCTCGAGCAGCAGTCGGTCCGGCGCGACGAGTTCTACATCCTCCTGCTGACGGCGGCGCTGGGGTCGGGTGTGCTTGCGGCGAGCACGCACTTCGCCTCGTTCTTCCTCGGCCTCGAACTGCTCAGCGTTTCGCTGTACGGACTCATCTCATATCAGTATGAGCGGGCGCTCAACCTCGAGGCAGGCGTGAAGTACCTGGTGCTCGCCGGGACGTCGTCGGCGTTCCTGCTCTTCGGCATGGCGCTCGTTTACTCGCAGACGGGCGAGCTTGGGCTCAGGGCGATGGCGTCCGACGGCGGGCTGGTCGTAGACCTTGGCTGGCTGCTGATGCTGGTGGCGATCGGGTTCAAGCTCGCGCTGGTGCCGTTTCACATGTGGACGCCGGACATCTACCAGGGCGCGCCCGCGCCCGTGAGCGCCTTCGTCGCGACGGTGTCAAAGGGCGCGGTGTTCGCGCTGCTGCTGCGGTACATGCTAGCGAGCGGGCCCACGCTGGCGCCGCTGTACGCGGTCTTCGCGCTGGTGGCCGCGGCGTCGATGCTGGCAGGAAATCTGCTGGCCTTGTCGCAGACGAACGTCAAGCGCATCCTCGGCTACTCGTCCATCGCGCACATGGGGTATCTGCTCATCGCGCTCATCGCGGGAGGCAAGGACGGGGCGACGATCGCCTCGTTCTACCTCGTCGCGTACTTCCTTACGATGCTCGGGGCCTTCGGGGTCGTGACCGTGCTGTCGACGGGCGAGCGCGACGCCGAGGACCTGGCGGACTATGTCGGCCTCGCTCAGCGGAGGCCCTGGGCGGCGGCGGTGATGACGGCGATGCTGCTCTCGCTGGCGGGGATGCCGCTGACAGCCGGGTTCATGGCCAAGGTGTACGTGGTCGCGAGCGGCGCGAGTACAGGTCACTGGGCGCTGCTGATGGTCCTCGCGATCGCCAGCGCGATCAGCCTGTACTATTACCTGCGCATCGTCATGGCGATGTTCAGCCACGAGGAGGGCGAGGAAGACGCGGCGGTCGAGAGGTCGCCCGTGCTCGCGAGCATCGCCCTGGCCGCCCTACTAGTGCTGCTGGTGTGGATCGGGGTCTATCCGGGGCCGATGCTCGGCGCGATCGCGCGAGTGGTGGCGTTGATGCAGTAGCGGGGGGCTTACCGAATGGATGCGGCACTTCTGGCGAGGATCCAGTTCGCCGGCACGATAGGCTTTCACTTCATCTTCGCGCCGATGGGGATCGGGCTGTCGTGGCTCGTGTTCGCGTTGCTGACGAAATACCGCCGCACCGGCGACGAGCGCTACCGGCAACTGGCGAGACTGTGGTCGCGAGTGCTGGCGCTGTCCTTCGGCATCGGGGTTGCGACGGGCATCACGATGGAGTTTCAGTTCGGGACGAACTGGGCGGCCTACTCGCGCTTCGTGGGCGACATCTTCGGGGCGCCGCTGGCGGCCGAGGTCATCTTCACCTTCTTCCTCGAGTCCACGTTCCTCTACGTGCTGGTGTTCGGGTGGGACAGGGTCTCGCCCAGGGTCCACTACATCTCATCGTTCCTGGTGGCGCTGGGGTCGACGATGTCGGCGTTCTTCATCCTGGTCGCGAACTCGTGGATGCAGACGCCGACGGGCTACGTTCTGCGGAACGGAAGGGCGGAGCTGGTGAGCTTCTGGGGCGCGGTCTTCAGCCCCTCGATGCCTGCGCGGTTCTCGCACACGGTGGATGGGGCGCTGATGACCGGCGTCTTCTTCCTGCTCGGGGTCAGCGCGCTGATGCTGTTCTTGAGGCGGCAGGAGGATATCTCGCGAGTGGGCCTGCGGATGAGCCTGTGGCTGGCGTTCATCTTCTCGGTGCTGCAGCTCGGGACGGGGCACTACAGCGCCGCCATGGTCGTCCGCCAGCAGCCGGAAAAGCTGGCGTCGGTCGAAGGGCTTTTCCAGACGCAGAGGCATGCGCCGCTGCTCATTTTTGGCCTGCCCGACCCCGACACGCGGACGGTGAAGTATGCCGTGATGGTGCCCAGCGGGCTGAGCATCCTCGCTTACCTCAACCCCAACGCCGAGGTGACTGGACTCGACAAGTTCCCGCGCGATGAGTGGCCGCCACTGTACCTGACGTTCTTCCCCTTCCACGGCATGTTCATCCTGGGGATGTACCTGATCGGGATGCCAGCGCTGGGGATTTTGCTGATGTGGCTAGGGTGGCTGGATAGCAAGCGGCTCATCGGCAAGCTGTATCTGCTCTTGGCGGCGGTAACGATGCCGGTGCCGATCCTGTGCAATGAACTCGGGTGGATGACGGCGGAGTGCGGGCGGCAGCCGTGGATCGTCTACCACCTGATGAAGACGAAGGATGCGATCTCGGTGAGCGTGCCCGCGAGCCACATTCTCGCGTCGATGATCATCTTCGGGATCATCTACCTCCTGCTCGGGCTGGTGTGGCTGATCCTGGTGGCGAGAGAGGTCGCGCGCGGACCGGGCGAGCCGGCAGGCGGCTCCTACGGCGGAGGTGAGCCGGCATGAGCGGCCTCCAACTGACGTGGTATCTGCTGCTGGCGGTGCTGGCGTGCGGGTATGCGGTGCTCGACGGCTTCGACCTGGGCGTCGGATTGTGGACGCTCTGGGCGGGCGGTGACCGCCGGAGGATGGCGGTGCTCAACGCCATCGCGCCGGTGTGGGACGGCAACGAGGTGTGGCTGCTGGCGGCGGGAGGCGCAAGCTTCGCGGCGTTCCCCTACGTGTACGCGAGCCTCTTTAGCGGGCTCTACCCGGTTTTCATGATCCTCTTCTTCGCCCTGATCTTCAGGGCGGTGGCGATGGGGTTCATCCACCACGAGAACGTCGGGCTGTTCCGGTGGGTGTGGCACGTCGTCCTCGCGGCGTCGAGCGGGGCCGCGCTGTTCATGCTGGGGATGGTCGTGGGGAATCTGATGAACGGGCTGTCGATCGATGCGCACGGCGATTGGTCGGGCAGCCACTGGCAGATGTTCAGCCCGCTGGCGATCCTGCTGGGGCTTCTGGCCAACACGCTGATGGCGAGCCATGGCGCGCTATACCTGGGCCTGCGAGTGAAGGGCGACCTGTTGGACTGGGCACGGGGGAAGGCGAGCATGGCGTGGGGCATGTCGGTGGCGCTGCTCCTGGCGGCGGCCGCGGCGGCCTTGATGGCGCGGACGAATCTGGCGGCGAACTATGAGGCTAACCCCGCGCTGGTGCTGGTGCCCCTGGTGACGATCATCACCTTCGTGCTGACGGGCTTCCTGAATGTGTGGCGGCTGCCCAAGGCGGCCTTCGCGGCGTCGACGGTGAGCATCCTTGGGCTGCTGTCGACGGCCTTCGTCGCGATGTTCCCGCGCATCGTCCCGGCGGCGATTGAGGCGAACAGCCTGACCATCGCGGACACATCGTCGTCGCCGTATACTCTTCGGGCGATGCTGATCATCGCGCTCATCGGCCTACCGATCGCGCTGGGGTACACGGCTTTCGTGTACTGGCTTTTCCGCGGACGGGTCAGTCACGAAGAGGGTGCCGCGGAGTAATCTGAACAACGATATGAGAAACCTCCTGCTCGTGGTAGCGATGACGATGACCCTTCTGCCTGGTCTCGCGGCGACTACTCGGCCGGTCGTCGGCGCCATACGCTGGGACGCGTGGACCCCGGGCACTGAGTGGGAGAAGAATCTCGGCCCGCACCAGTGGCGATATCGCCTGCCCTTCTACGGGCGCGAGACCGGGCCGGATCAGGTGGAGATCCACGGCGACACGCAGGAGGTCATGGACCGCGAGATCGCCTACGCTCACGCGGCTGGCCTCGACTACTGGGCGTACTGCTTCTCGCTGCCGACCGACCTCAGCCAGACGCCCGATGAGTACGCGGTGAGGCTGCACCTGGCGAGCAAGCACAGGACCGACATGCACTTCAGCTTCGTCCTCATGGGCCCGGGGTACTGGGGTCCGGGTGAGAAATACCCTCAGGCGGCGGATGTGCTGGCCAAATACTTCGCCGACCCCGCGTACCAGAAGGTAGAGGATGGGCGGCCACTGCTCTTCATCTTCTACACCGAGGCCTTGGTGAAATACTGGGGCACGGAGGAGAGGGCGAAGGCGGGGCTCGACATCATCCGAGCAAGGGCCGTCGCGGCCGGGCTGAAGCCGCCCCTGATCGTGGCGCAGGTGTGGAGCGCGCAGCAAGGTACCGACTGCGTGAAGAAGTTTGGCTTCGACGCTGTCAGCGCGTACACGATAGTCGATTGGTCGAAGGGGGAGGGTGAGTCGCCCTACAGCGTGCTCGCCGCGAGCAATAAGGCGTACTGGGAGTCGTGCAAGGCGGCGGGCCTGCAGGTCGTGCCAATCGTCGTTTCGGGGTGGGACAACCGGCCGCGCTGGCGTGATCCGAAGCGCTACAAAGAGCTGTACTCGAGCGATCCCAAGGGCCCGTGGTACGTCCCGCCGACGATGAAGGAGCTTGCCGGGAATCTGACGGCAGCCCTCGACTGGATCGGCGCGAACCCGGCCAACGCCCAGCCGCAGGCCGCGCTCATGTACGCGTGGAACGAGAGTGATGAGGGCGGATGGCTGGTGCCGACCGTGAGCGAGGGGACGGCGCGGCTGGACGCGATCAGGGGCGTTCTCGGCGCCCAGGTGGGAGCGCGACCATGACGCCCAAGGAACGGGTTCTCGCCGCAGTACATCATCAGGAGCCGGACCGGGTCCCCATCAACTATCAGGGCAACCCCGGCATCACGGCGCGGCTCATCGCTCACTACGGGCTGGCGGAGGGCGACTACGAGGGGCTCATCCGCAAGCTTGGCGTTGACTTCCGCGGGGTCGGTCCGGCCTACACCGGGCCGAAGCTGCATGAGGACGTGCCGGGGCGGAACGTCGACCTCTGGGGCATTCACACCCGCTACATCGAGCACGGCAGCGGCGGATACTGGGACTTCTGTGACTTCCCGCTGAGGGAGGCCACGGTAGAGGAGGTCGCCGCGTGGCCGATGCCATCGCCCGACGACTACGACTACTCGGCCATCGCCGAAGCGTGCGAGCGGCAGGCCGAGTTCGCGATCAACGGTTCGGCGGGCTTCGGGGACATCATCAACGGCAACGGCATGCTGCGAGGGATGGAGCAGACGCTCATCGACCTGGTGACCGACGATCCGGCCGGGCTGCTGCTGGCCGACCGCCGCATGGCCATCCAGCTTGAGATGACCGAGCGAATTCTTGAGGCCGCCGACGGGCGGGTCGATTTCCTCTGGCTCGGCGAGGACCTCGGCACGCAGATCGCGCCGATCATCAGCCTCGCGACCTTCCGCAAGCATATCCGCCTGCGCTACCAACCCTTCTGCGACCTGGCGGCAAAGTACGGCCTCTTCGTCATGATGCACACGTGCGGGTCGAGTAGCTGGGCGTACGAGGACTTCATCGAGATGGGAATCCACGTGGTGGACACGCTGCAGCCCGAGGCGAAGGACATGTCGCCCGAGTACCTGAAGCGGACCTTCGGCGGGCGGCTGGCCTTCCACGGCTGCATCTCGACCGCCGGGCCGCTGGCGACGGGCAGCGTGGACGATGTGGTCGGGATCGTGAAGGAGACGCTAGAGATCATGATGCCGGGCGGAGGGTACTGCTTCGCGCCGACGCACATGATTCAGGACAATACGCCCACCGAGAACGCGGTCGCGATGTACGATGCGGCCCACCGGTACGGCGTCTACTAGAGGAGGCAGGTCATGGAACAGAGGAAACTTGGCAGTCAGGGGCTGAAGGTATCGGCGATGGGGCTGGGCTGCATGGGGATGTCGGCGTTCTATGGGACGGCGGATCGCGACGAGAGCCTTGCGACCATCCACCGGGCGATGGACCTGGGCATCACCTTTCTCGACACGTCCGACATGTACGGGCCGCACACGAATGAGCTGCTCGTCGGCGAGGCGATCAAGGGCCACCGCGAGGAGATCGTGCTGGCGACGAAGTTCGGGATCAGCCGCCCGCCGGGTGAGATGACGCCCATCGTGAACGGGCGGCCGGAGTACGTGCGCCAGTGCTGCGACGCGTCGCTGCAGCGGCTGGGCGTCGAGCACATCGACTTGTACTACCAGCATCGCGTGGACCCGAAGGTGCCGATCGAGGAGACCATCGGGGCGATGGCCGAGCTGGTCGCGGCCGGGAAGGTGCGCTACCTCGGGCTGTCGGAGGCCGCCCCGAAGACGATCCGCCGGGCGCACGCCGTGCATCCGATCACGGCGTTGCAGACGGAGTACTCGTTATGGACGCGCGACCCGGAGGCCGAGATCTTCCCCACCGTGCGCGAGCTGGGCATCGGCTTCGTGGCCTACAGCCCCATGGGGCGCGGGTTTCTGGCGGGCAAGTTCAAGAGCCTGGAGGAGCTGGACGAGAACGACTTTCGGCGCTTCTCGCCGCGGTTCATGGGCGAGAACTTCGCGAAGAACCTGGAGCTTGTGAAGTTCATCCACGAGCTGGGGCGGAAGAAGGGAGTGACCCCGGCGCAGTTGGCGCTGGCGTGGGTACTGGCTCAGGGCGAGGACATCGTGCCCATCCCCGGCACGACCAAGCGCAGCCACCTGGAGGACAATGTGGGCGCGCTGGAGATCGAGCTGACGAAGGAAGACCTGGCGGCGATCGAGGAAGTCTTCCCCATGAGCGCGGCTCTCGGGGCAAGATACCCCGAGATGATGATGCCGCTGCTGGATCAGTGAGGCGGTAAGGCTAGGACAGATCGGAGTGCTTGGCGGCGGAATCGTCCGGCGTCACGGCTTTGCTGTCCTCACCAAGGTGGCCCTCGGAGGCTTGCCGGAACTCCCGGATTCCCCTGCCCAGGCCGCGCATCAGTTCGGGCACTTTGTTGCCGCCCCAGAGCAGCACCACGATCAGAAGGATAAGCACCAGATCTTTACTGCCGATATCGAACAGCCCCATGGCCGTCTAACCTCCGTGAGAAGCAAGCGAACCGCCGCCAGGCGGATTGCCCCGGTGGCATACTACCCTCTTATTATACTCCCACTTCCGACGATTCTAACGTCTTCCGGGGCCTCCGGGTTCGATTTGGGCGTTGCCCTGACACTTCGGAGCTAGGGCCAAGACGCCGTGGATACAATGACGTGATTCGCACGCGGGGCGTGCAACGACTTGCATGCCAGCAGGTTCAAGCGGAGAAGGCGAGTGCGATGACCCGCGAAGAAGCCTATAAGGAAATCGAGGAGGTGTCCGGCTTAGTGCCAACGTTCTTGAAGCTGCCTCCCGACAACACTCTCGAACTGGAATGGAAGCTGATGAAGGCGGTCCAGTTCGACGAGGGGCCAATACCGAACAAGTACCGCGAACTGATAGGGCTGGGGATCGCGGCGACGAGTAAGTGCCGCTACTGCACGCTGTTCCACACGGAGATCGCCAAGCTCCGGGGCGCGACCGGCCAGGAGATCGAGGACGCCGTGCATTACGCCAAGTCGAGCGCCGGGTGGAGCGCCTACCTCAACGGCATGCAGATACCCTACGAGGAGTTCAAGAAGGAGATCGAGCAGGCGGCGGCCTTTGTGCGCGCGAAGATGGCGAAGCAAGAGGCGGCGTAAGCGCCCGGAACGCAATCGAACTCGCTTTGCAGCGGCCCGCCCATCGCAGCTTCCCGCACAACCGGCGGGCCGTTTCTCTAGCGGGCTAGGGCGTCCTTGAGGATCGCGGCCATCGCGTCGTAGATGCCGGTCTTCTGAGGATTGCAGTCGAAGGTCGGGTCGAGGGGATTGTCGGGCTTCTGCGCCCAGGCCCAGTGCGTCCACGGAAGGTCGTTCTCCTCGAGGATCGAGGCCACGTCGCGAAGCCATATCTCGTAGCCCGGATCGCCCGTCTTCACTCCCCACTCGCCGCACCAGACGGGGACGTTGTACTTGTCGCGGAACTTGATCGCAGGCGTCAGCGCGGCGGCGAGGATATCCCGGCTCCACTTGCCGGGGTAGGGGATGTTGGCGCCGTCCTTCTGGTGCGTGTACTCGAAGGGGCCATACGTGTGGAAGGAGTAGATGATGTTCGGGTCGTCGAGCTTCATCGCATCGGTAAGATTCCACGGCCACGAGTAGCCGGTGCCCTCGACGACGATGGGACGGCGTGGGTCGAGCTTGCGGAAGTGGGCGACGACGTCGATGTACCACGCGCGAAGGGCGGGATCGGCGACGTCGTGAGGCTCATTGATCGGCTCCCAGGCGGCGACCATGGGCTCGCCCGCGAACTGTGCCATCACCCAATCCCACATGTCGAGGAACTCCTGCCGAAGCTCGGGCGTGTCCCAGGGGCCCTTGCCGTCCTTGCGGAAGTCGTGGATGACGGGGATGACCCAGATCCCGCGGTCGAGGAAGGGGCGGACCTGGGCGGGGATGAAGCTGATCTTCGCCGGATCGAACTTGCCGGTGGGCTGATAGCCGAACATGTAGCGCACGCAGTTGACGCCGAGGGCCTTGATCGCATCGGCCTGCTCGGGCGTGGGCGGCACCCACCAGAGCACGTTGAAGCCGCGGATGCGCAGGGACTTGCCGTCAGGGGCGAGAATGTCGCGGCCGTGGAGCGAGATCACTGGCGGCGGTTGGGCCGCGCATACCCCGGCGGAAAGAGCAAGCATCGTCAGGGACATCATCGGGCGGGACCTCCTGGGGGGATCTCAGCGGCGTCGACAAGATAGCGTCCTTTGAGCAGCTTCACGAAGACGGGCTTCGCATCGGCGGCGAGTGACGAGAGGTCGAAGGAGATGCGGCCGCCGCCAGCTTTCGCCGTGAGGATGCGTTTGCCGTTGGCATCGCAGACGGCGAGGGTGAAGTCGGCGGATGGGCGCTGCAAGGTGACGGCGAGGTGCGACGCGTCCCGGCGCGTCACCTGAAGGCGGCGCTGCAGCTTCGCCACGCAAAGAACGTCGTCGCGGGTGAGATAGCGGCGCACAGTCGCCTTCCCACCCTCGCGCTCGGGCACGATCTCTCGCCCGGCGAGAAGGTCGAAGAGGTGCTCGCCTGGCGCGAGTTCGACGGCAAGCAGCGGCGCCTCGACCGTGTGGCCGGCGGCGTTGTACAGGTGCCACATCGTCTTGCCCGCGCCGGAGAAGCGGTTGGCGTACACGTACCGCGCGAGCGTCGGCACCAGGGGCTCGGCCTGGCCGGTTTCGTAGACATCCTCGTTCTCGCAGAGGGTCGCATACATCGGCGCCGGGTAGAAGGCTCCGAAGGACTCGACCGCGTTCCAGAATCTCTTGCGCAACAAAGGGTCGGCGGCCGCGATGTCGAGTTCGTAGGATCGGCACTCGGGGAAGAAGAAGCGCTGGGCGTTAATCTCGAGCGGCCGAAGCGAAGAGGCCTGCACCGTGAGGTCGTAGTTGATGCAGCCGTCGATGAACTGCATGAGGTAGTCGTAGGCCGGGTGCTCGGTGGTGAGGATGTGGCCGGGGCCGAGTTCATCCATGGCGGCGCGGACGCGGCGGGCAAGGTCGGCGGTGGCCTTGTCCCACTGCGAGATACCGGGCTCGGCGAAGCTGTGCTGGTGAAGCTTGTTGAAGCAGGTGAAGCCCGCCCAGCCGCATTCATCGAGGCGGACGCCGTCGGCTCCCGTCTCGCGCAGGACGCGTTTCACGGTTTCGGCCATCCACTTGCGGTAGTCCTCGACGTCCAGGCAGGGCGTCCACTGCTGATAGCCCTTCGCGTACTTGCCGTCGGCGCCGAGGACGCCCCATTCGCGACCGCGCGCCTTGCCCATCTTGCTGTTGTCGTCGCAGCGCATGGGGTCGGTGTAAAGGGTGACCATCGCGCCCATCTTCTGGTACGTCTCGACCGCGGCGCGGAAGGCGGGCAGGCCGCCGAAGCGCTCATTGTAGCCGTCGTAGTCGCCGGGGTTGTTGTTGAACATCGGCTTGCCGGTGACCGGGTCTTTGATGATGTACGGCTTCCAAAGCTCGATCTCGGCGGCCGAGAGGACGGAGCCCAGATTGTCGAGAGGCGCCCCCTCGGGGCCTGCCGTCGACCAGTCCCACCACGACATCAGCTCGGTGCAATCGGTCGCCGGCGTGATGAAATCGGTGCGGTACTTGCCGTCGCGGAAGAGCGCGTCGCCGTCCCAGCCGGAGGCGATCATGTTGTGGACGGTGCTGAGGCGTGAGGGCCCTGGGCGGAAGTGCCAGACGCGATGAGCCCAGGCGGCGTAAGCCTTCATCGCGACGTGCCAGTCGCCGGGATGGGCCGAGAGGACGGCGTCGGCGGGGGCGAAGCTCTGGCCAGGATCGCGGGTGCGGCGCAGGTACTCGTAGGTGAAGCTCAGGCCGTCGACGGGGTCGAGGGAGTTCTTCCACTCATACTCGAGCGGGCCGTTGGGAGCGTGGCCGCCGGCGTCGGTCTGGGCCACGCCGGGGACGACCTTGCGGAGGGCGAGGATCTTGTGCCAGCCGTCGGGGTCGTCGGCGCGGACGTAGAGGCCGCCTCCCAGGCGTGGGCTGAAGAGGTCCATGACCTGATAGAGGGCCTCGTGATAACCGTAGCCGCGGCGCATCGAGGCAGGGGTGTCGCCGATGACTCCACCGCCCCAGGGGAAGAAGTAGTAGTCGGCGGCGAGATCGCCGGAGACGGTCAGGCCGGCGAAGTGGGGGAAGGCGAGCTTGAAGTCCACGGGCTGCGTGCCGGCATTCGCGAGCTTAAGGCCGAGGCGGAGGCCCTCGTCGGTCATGCGCGCGGTCAACGTCGCGCGGAGGGCTGGGTCGGGGAGGACGAGGTCGGCGATGAACCCGTCGGCGCCGGAGGGCGTCACCGACTTGCAGCGGAAGTCGCGGCTGCCGGCGTAGCGTTTCTCCGCGACCTCGACGAGGAAGAGGGCGATCTGGGATGAGTCGCGGACCATCTCGCGACCTGTGATGAGATTGCGCAGAGAGGCGAGGCGCAGGTGATCGCCGGTGGTGAAGCGTACGTCGAGGCCGGTGTTGCCCATCGCGATCTGGCCGGGCTTGAGGTGGCAGAAGGGCGCGCGGCGGGGCGGTGTCGCGGCAGGCGCAGCGATCGACGGGCACATGTCGATGGGCGCGGCGGCCGGATGGATGGACACCGACGCCTGGAGCGTAACCGCGGACAGCGTCACCGGCACCGCGGCCAGTAGCTCAACACCCGAGACGGGCAGGCCCTTGGGTGCAGACGAGGCACCCTTGGCCGCGTCCACGGGCTTGCCGGCCGCGTCGAGCCACGTGATCTGGAGCGGCCCGGAGGCGGCGATCCCGATGGAGACATCGCGCGAGAAATCGAGAGCGTGCGGATCCCACTCGACGCGCGCGGTCTGGCCTGCCGCGAGATCGATGGCGCCACCGGGGCGGCCCCATCCGTCGCGTGAGCCCGCATAGGTGAGCAGCTTCTCGGGGTCGTCGAGGGCCGGCATCCTGTTGCAGTGCCAGGCGGCGTGAGTGGCGAGGTCGCGGGTGAGGAGGTAGATGCGGATCATGTACTCGCCGCTGCCGCCAGGGATCGTGAGGGCGTCCTGCCGCCACGCTTTGCCATCGAAGGTTACCCAGCTATTGCCGCGATGGACGGTCTGGTCGATGGCGACGTAGAGGAAGTCGTCGTTCTTGTCGCTGGGGGCTTTGTGGAAGATGATCTCGTTAACGCCGTGGCTGAACTCGTCCTTGGGGAACTCGAAGTCGTACCAGTCGGTGTACCAGTGGCTCTCGTTCCAGACGGGCGCGCCGCCGTTGGTCGGGAAGCGATGGACGTGGCCGTTGACGATGACCTCGTAGGCTTCGTCGAGGCCGTTGGCGGGCGGGTGCATGTTCGCGGAGTAATCGCGGACGACCATGAGCGCCGAGACACGTACCGAACGGGCGGCGGCCCAGACGTCGGCGGGGACGTTGGTGAGGTCGAGGATCTTCTTCGCCTGGTAGGGCGCGGCGTTCATGTGCGAGACGCCGTTGCTCCAGTCGTTGCCCCAGATGTTGGCATCGTCGTGGACCATGTAGACGCCGTCGCGGACGGTGTCGACGAGGGACGGCGCGGCGAAGGCCGCCGCCGATAAGACGCAAAGGCTAAGGAGGAGTGCGAGCGTTCGCAGGATCATGCCGAGCCTCCCCGCGCCGCGGACCGAGGACGGCGACTTGGCGCGATTCTTCGCCGGGGCTGGAGGACGGCCTCCACGGTCGGGCGGAGGGGTATAATGAGCCGACGTACCATCGGTGAGAGGTTGTGCACGGAGAGGAGGGGATGAGAATGGCTGATGCGATTCTGGTGACCGGTGCGACCGGCACGGTTGGCAAGAAAGTCGTGAAGGCCCTGGCGATGAAGGGCCTGGATGTGCGGGCGGGGGTGCATACTTCCTCGAAGGCGGACGACCTCCGCCGCGAGCATGTCGAGCCGGTCGAGTTCGACTTCGCAAACCCCGCGACGTTTGTCCCCGCGATGAAGGGCGCGAGCCACCTGTTTCTCCTGACGCCCTTCGCCCCCGGCGAGACGGAAGTGGTGGAGGCCGTGCTTGAGGGGGCGAAAGAAGCCGGCGTGGGTCACGTCGTGCGGCTGTCGGTCTTCGGCGCCGAGCAGGAGCCCGGCCATCTCATCGGGCGATGGCATCGCGAGGCCGAGAAGATCCTCCAGGCGTCGGGCCTACCGTGGACCATCCTGCGGCCGAGCCAGTTCATGCAGAACTTCGCGACGACGATGAAGCCCCAGGACGGGAAGATCGCCATGGCGATGGAGGACGCGAAGGTGGCCTACATCGACGTGCGCGACATCGCGGCGGTAGCGGCGATCACCCTCAGCGACGAGGGGCACGTGGGCAAGATCTATACGCTGACCGGGCCCGAAGCGATCACCATGACCCAGGTCGCCGAGGCCATCACGAAGGCGTCGGGGACGACGGTTGAGTACATGCCCATCACCGAGAAGGACGTCATCGACTGGCTGACGCAGCAGAAGATGCCCGAGTGGGCCATCCAGGCGATCACCGAGCTGCAGGCTTTCTGGCGCGCGGGAAACGGAACGATCCCGACCACCGATGTGAAGGACGCCGCCGGCTGCGAGGCGACGAGCTTCGAGAAGTTTGCGCAGGATTACGCAGGCAAGTTCTGACTAGGCTGACTAGAAGGTGATTGCCATGACTGACACGATACTGGTGCCGGGAGCAACCGGCGCCTTAGGCAGTGCTCTGGTGAGGCAGTTGGCGGAGAAGGGCGTGAAGGTTCGGGCGGGAGTGCACACACCCCAGAAGACCGAAGGTCTTCAGAAGGCCGACAGCGTGTGGGGCAAGAACATCGAGGCCGTGCCGCTTGACCTGGACAACCCGGAGGACGTCGATCGCGCGGTGCGGGGCGTGACGAAGATCGTCCTGATAAGCCCTCCGCTCAGTGCCACACAGGTCGAGATCGCGGCGAATGTGCTCGAGGTTGCCCTGGCGGAGAAGGTCCAGTACGTCGTGCGGATATCCTTCCTGGGCACGGAGCGCAAGGAGAGCGGCGCCCTCGGCATGCTGAACCTCCAGGTGGAGAAACTGGTGCGGGAGTCGGGCATCCCCTACACGATTCTTCGTCCGCCCGGGTTCATGCAGAACTTCCTGACGAGCATGCGACCCCACGACGGGGTGCTCTACGCGGCGGCCGGGGAGTCGAAGAACAGCTTCGTGGACACGGCGGACGTGGCGGCGGTGGCCNNGGGTCTATGAGCCCACCGGGCCGGAGGCGTTGTCGCTGGGGGAAATCGCGGCGATCCTCTCGGTAGCAACGGGCAAGACCGTCAAGTACGTCGCCCTCTCCGACGAGGCCGCCCGCGAAGCTCTCGCCGGGGCCGGTCTGCCGGAGCATGCGATCCAGGGCCTGCTTGATCTGATGAGCTTGCAGCGCACGGGCTACGCGGCCGCCGTGACCACGGACGTGAAGGATGTGGCGGGCTGCGACCCGACGAGCTTCGCCGAATTTGCCAAGGCGCACGCGAGCGAGTTCTGACGAGAGGACTCAGCTTTTCAGCCGGACGTGAGGCCGGCCACGGCCCCGCAGATAGAGGGGTTTGCCGTTCGCCTCACCTCTTCGTTATGCCAAGCCCCGAATTTCCGGTCTCCCGCAGAGGTGTCGGAGGAAGCATCATCCCGCGCGGCGAAACATCCCCGCCGAAGGAACGCCCGAAGGCGGCGCCTCGGGAGAGAGGCCCGCACCGAGAGAGAGAGGCCACGAATGATGAAGCCGACCTGCCAGCCGATGCCGCGAGGGGACGTCAAGCTTTTGGGTGGAGTCTTCAACGACCGCTTCCACGTCAACCGCGCATATGTCGCGAGCCTGAAGAGCGAGAACCTGCTGCAGAACTACTACTACGAGGCGGGTCTGCGGCAGTCGATCTGGCGCTGCTCGCAGTTCGGTGGGACGCCCGACGATGGCTCGGATCGTCACTGGGGCTGGGAGTCGCCGACGTGTGAGGTGCGCGGGCACTTCCTCGGCCACTGGCTATCGGCCGCGGCTCAAATCTTCGCCACCACGGGCGATGCCGAGCTGAAGCTGCGGGCGGATGGCGTCGTCAACGAGCTTGCTGCCTGCCAGGAAAAGAACGGGCGCGGCTGGGTGAGCCCGATCCCCGAGAAGTACATGGACTGGCTCGCGCAGGGCAAGCCGACCTGGGCCCCTCACTATACCCACCACAAGACGCTGATGGGCCTCCACGACATGTACGTCCTCACGGGCAACGAGATGGCGATGGCGATCGCCGGGCGCTTCGCCGAATGGTTCCACCGCTGGTCCGACGGGTTCAGCCGCGAGCAGATGGACAACATCCTCGACGTCGAGACGGGCGGAATGCTCGAGGCGTGGGCCGACCTCTACGGCACGACGGGCGACGCCAGGTATCTCGACCTCATCGAGCGGTACAACCGCGAGCGGCTATTTGGGCCGCTGCTGGAAGGCCGTGATGTGCTGACCAACATGCACGCGAACACCACGATCCCCGAGGCGCAGGGCGCGGCGCGCTGCTATGAGGTCACGGGCGATGAGCGATGGCGAAGCGTGGTCGAGGCGTACTGGCGCTGGGCCGTGACCGAGCGCGGGACCTTCTGCACCTGCGGCCAGACGAGCGGCGAGGTGTGGACGCCGCCGCAGGCTTTCGCGGCGCGGCGCGGCGATAAGAACCAGGAGCATTGCACGGTCTACAACATGATCCGCCTGGCCGAGTACCTGTTCCGGTGGACGGGCAAGGCCGAGTACGCCGACTACATCGAGCGCAATCTCTACAACGGCATCCTCGCCCAGCAGAACCCGCGGACCGGGATGATCAGCTACAACCTGCCCCTCGAGGCGGGTGCACGGAAGCATTGGGGCAGCCCAACCAACGACTTCTGGTGCTGCCACGGGACGCTCGTGCAGGCGCATGCGATGCACAACTCGCTGATCTACTACTCGGACGCCGACGGCTTCCGGGTGGCGCAATACATCCCGTCGGAGATGAGCGCCGACTGGCGCGGGGTGAAGGTGCGCGTCCGGCAGGAGTTCGATCCGCGGAACGGGCATGTGGGCGTCACGCCCGAGGGCAGCCCGTGGCCCGCAGCCGTCTGGCGGCCGTCGTCGTGGGCGGTACGGATGACGGTGTCCTGCGCGGCGCCGGTAGAGTTCAGGCTGCTGCTCCGCCTGCCCGCGTGGCTGAGTGATCGCGCGAGGATATGGGTCAACGGCCAGGAGCAGCGGGTGCTCGGCGAGCATGGCGCCTACGAGGGCATCACCCGCGCGTGGCATGAGGACACGGTGCACATCGAGCTGCCCAGGGCAGTCACGCTGGCGCCGATTCCTGATGAGCCGGAGACGGTGGCCTTCCTCGATGGGCCGGTCGTGCTGGCCGGGCTGTGTGACCGGGAGGTCGCCCTGCAGGTGGGTGACATGCCGAACCCGGCGTGGATCCTGGCCCGCGACAACGAGCGCGAGTGGGGCAACTGGCTTCAGGGCTACCGGACGGTCGGGCAACATGAGGCGATCCGGTTCAAGCCGCTGTTCGAGATCGTGGACGAGCCCTTCACGCTCTACTTCCCGCTGCGCAGTGAGAAGCCCGAACCCGGCACCGAGCGGTAGGAAGCCTTGGAGGATGGTTAACTAGATGATGGCGAGACACCTGGCCGCTGCGGCGGCGCTGGGAATGTTTGTGGCTTGCGCGAGCGCCGCGACGACGCCCGCGCGGTTCTATGTCGCGACCAACGGCAGCGACACCAACTCCGGCACGAAGAGGGCGCCGTTCCGCAGCGTTGAGCGGGCGAGAGATGCCGTGCGAAAAGTCAGCCGCGACATGAAGGCTGACGTCGTCGTCGAGATAGGGGGCGGGACGTACCGCCTCCCGCGCACGCTCCTCTTCGGCACCGAGGACTCCGGCACCGGCGGGCACAAGGTCGTCTATCGCGCGGCGGATGGAGCGAAGGTCGTCCTCTCCGGCGGGCGCGTAGTGACGGGCTGGACGGCCGATGCGGGTGGACGCTTCAAGGCCCATGTCGACATCCCCAACTTCCGCCAGCTCTGGGTCAACGGCAAACGCGCTCAGCGAGCACGTGGCGCCGTACCGGCAGGGCTGAAGCCGTGGGGCAAGCATGAGTGGATCCTCCATCTGACGCCCCAGCCGGCGCTCCCCAACACCAAGCTAGACCCGTCCTTCGTGGTCGGCAGCGTCGAGGCGACGGCGCCCTGTGGTTACACGACTACCGACGCGAAGCTGGCCGGCTGGGGCAATCCGGCCGACATCGAGTTCGGCTACTACAACTCGTGGACGCACATGATCTGCCGCATCGCGAGCATCACCCGCGAAGGCGACGGAGCCGTCATCACCATGGCCGAGCCGGGCTTCCTGCTCGCGAGCAAGAAGGGCGGCACGCTGGCCGGCATGCCCGACTACATGGAGAACGCGCTGGAGCTGCTCGATCAGCCCGGCGAGTGGTATTTCGACCGGCAGGCGCATGTGCTCTACTACATGCCGCGCCCAGGCGAGGACATGAGCAAGGCCGAGGTCGTCGCGCCCGCGCTGACCACGCTGATGCTGGTGAAGGGCAGCCTCGACCAGCCGGTGCACGACCTGCGGTTCGAGGGGCTCACCTTCGCCCACGCGACGTGGCTGCGGCCCAGCGAGTTTGGTCATCCCGACGCGCAGGCCAACTTCATCGAGCCGCCGGAGAACACCTACGAGCGGCCCGAGGCCGAGCACGGCTTCGTGCCCGTGAACGGCGAGCATGGCAAGAGTCCGGCGAATGTCGTGATCGACGCAGCACAGGGCATCGAGATCGCGGGCTGCACTTTCACAGCCCTCGGCGGCGCGGGGCTCGACCTCCAGGACGGCGCGCAGGACAACGCGGTGACGGGCTGCATCTTCACCGACATCTCGGCGAGCGGCGTGCAGGTGGGCGACGTCACGCGCGAGGACCATCACCCGAGCGATCCGCGCCGGACCGTGCGCGGCAATCGCGTGACGAACAACGTCGTTACGCGCTGCGGCGTCGAGTACCAGGACAGCATCGGCATCTTCGCCGGCTACACCGACGGCACGGTCATCGCGCACAACGAGATCTTCGACCTGCCCTACACGGGCGTGTCGGTCGGCTGGGGATGGGGCGAGCCCGATGCCGGCGGCGGAGGCTATGCGTCGCCGATCACGTGGCTTACGCCGACAATCAGCGGCAACAACCTCATCGAGGCCAACCACATCCACCACGTCATGCGCCTGCGCAACGACGGCGGCGGCATCTACACGCTCTCGCGCCAGCCGGGCACGATCCTGCGCGGAAACAACATCCACGACAACGGCCCCGGCCAACCGGGCGGCATTTACCTCGACGAGGGCAGCGCCGACATCGAGGTCACCGGCAATCTCGTGTACGCGATCGGGCGGCCCCTGAACCTCAACGACTATGCGCAGGGACGCAACGCGTCCATCCGTGAGCACGACGACCTCTTCGGCGGCCTGCAGATCGCGAAGGGCCTGCGCGGAAAGGCGTTGCACGGGGCGCTCGGGTCGGTAGTTGAGGTGCCCAGCAAACCAGAGCTTGATGCGCCGCAGCTTACCGTCGAGGCGTGGGTGAAGATCAAGGCCTACCCGAACGACTGGGACCCGCGCCGCTGGGCGGTGTGTAAGGCCGCCCACGAATTCACCGAGGGCAACTACTCGCTGTGCATCGACCGCAACAACGTGCGCGTATACGTAAACATCGGCGGCGGGCAGGAGAACTGCTTTACGGCAATCAGCACCGACGGGCCGATGAAGCTCGACACGTGGCAGCATATCGCGATGACCTACGACGGCGACGTGCTGCGCGCGTTCTGCGACGGGCGGCAGGTGGCCGAGACGAAGGTCGGCCGGCCGAGGCAGGGGACCGGGGCGGCGCTCACGATCGGCGGGCGCAGCGACGGGTACAGCTACTTCGACGGCGATATCGACGAGGTGCGCATCTACAGCCGGGCGTTGTCGGCCGACGAGGTGCGGCGGAACTTCGAGGCCGTACGCGATGACAAGACGGCGCTCACCGACGGCCTGGCGGGGTACTGGGGCTTCGAGGACCTGACCCTCGGCGACACGGCGGCGCGGGATGCCATCATCCAGGCTGCCGGCCTTGAGCCGGCGTACAAGCATCTCCTCGTGGGTATCGAAGCGGTTCACTGAAGGCTGGAGGCTACGAATGCACGTTACTTACCCCGCCTGTCTTGCGCTGGCCCTCGCCATCGCGTTGACCTTCTGCACACGCAGCGCATCCGCCGACTACAAAGCCGCCGTCGCAGCCGCGTTGAAGGAGCCGGCGGCCGCGGGTCTGGGCCTGCCCACGCCCGGGCAGATCGCGTGGCATGAGATGGAGGTCACGGCGATGGTGTGCATCACGCCGGCGACCTGGCAGGGCTCGGAGTACGACGACCTCTCGACGCCGCTGAGCAAGATCAACCCGGCGAAGCTCGATACCGATCAGTGGGTGCGCGCGGCCAAGGCTTTCCACGCAAAGCAGATCGTCTTCGTCGCCAAGCACGTCGGCGGCTTCTGTCTGTGGCAGACGGATACGACGCAGTACGGGGTCAAGCAGATACCGTGGCGCAACGGAAAGGGCGACGTCCTCGGCGACCTGAGCGCCTCGTGCCGCAAGGCCGGGCTCAAGCTGGGCATCTACGTCTACCCGGACGACCCGCGCTACCAGAAGGGCTGGGGACAGGCCGGCCGCACCGATGACCCGGCCAAGCAGGAGGAGTACAACGCGCTGCTCCGCAAGCAGTGGACCGAGGTGCTGAGCCACTACGGTGAGGTGGCGGAAGTATGGTTCGACGGCGGCTGCGCGGTGCCGCTGGCTGATATCCTCGCGAAGTATGCGCCGCATGCGATGGTGTTCCAGAGCCCCATGGCGACGCTGCGCTGGGTTGGCAACGAGGAAGGCATCTCCCCCTACCCGGCGTGGCAGACGGTGCCCAAAGCCGACGCGGCGAGCGGCGGCGCGACAGGTCTCAGTAGCGATCCCGGCGCCGGGACGTGGTTGCCGATGGAGTGCGACACCCCGCTGCTCGACCACAAGTGGCTGTGGGCGCCGAACACCGATCAGATGATCAAGTCGCTACCGAAGCTGATGGCGATGTACTACGACTCCGTCGGGCGCGGATCGGTGCTGATGCTCAACATCACGCCGGACACCTCGGGACTGGTGCCTGAGTCTCACCTGAAGGCCTACGAGGATTTCGGCCGCGAGATCCAACGGCGCTTCGGCCGAGCGATCGCCGAGACGCGCGGTGTGGGCAAGACGGTCGTGCTCGACTTTGGCAAGCCGACATGGGTTGATCACGCGATCACGATGGAGGACATACGCGGCGGGCAGCGCGTGCGCAAGTACATCCTCGAGGCCGAGGTCGCGGGCAAGTGGCAGACGGTGTACGCGATGGGGTCATCGATCGGGTACAAGAAGATCGACCGCTTCGCGCCCGTCGAAGCGACGAAGCTGAGGCTCACAGTCACGCAGAGCGTCGGGACGCCGATCGTCAAGCGCTTCGCCGCGTTCTTTGTGAACATGCCGTGGGAGAGCCAGATACCCGTGGCAACGGTGAAGGCGTCGAGCGAGCATGGGTCGGGCGGATACCCCGCGACGATGATGCTCGACGGCGACGACAGCACGCGCTGGGGCGCCGACGATGCCGTTCGCGGCAAGCCGGTGTGGGTCGAGTTCGGCTTCGGCGAGGAGCGCGAGATCGGGCGCATCGCCATCCACGAAGGCTGGGACCGCATCCGCAAGTTCGAGTTCAAAGCCCGCGTCGGCGGCGAATGGCAGACCATATACAGCGGCACAACCGTCGGCGAGAAGTTCGAGGTGCGCTTCGACAAGCCGGTCAAGACGACGGATCTGCGCTGGGACATCCTCGAAGCGACCGACCTGCCGACGGTGTGGGAATTCGCGATCTACCCGCCATCGAGTGAGACCGCGCGCGTGGGTCAGTGGCAAGAGGTCGCGACGTGGACCTCCCGCGAAGTCGGCTCAACGTGGCGGACGATGGACTTCGACCTCACCAAGCAGGTGCGCGACGTCGGCCAGTACGAGGTCGAGATCGTGAAGACCGGCGGCGACGGGACGGTCGAGGTGCAAAGTGGCACGGCGCTGCTCGAGGGCGTCGAGGCTCCGCAAGCGAGCAGCCTCAAGGCCGGCACGAGCGTCTTCGCGCTGAGCCGCTCGCAGGCCGCGGGCGACCGAGGGCGGACGGGCCTGCGCGTGCGGCTGCGCACGAGCGGAACCTGCTCGGGCGTCGTGTGGATAAGGCGCGTGCTCTGAGGCTGTCGCTAGGCCTGCAGGACGATGACGGCATACGGCGGGAAGTCGAGGCGGCCGGTGTGCGCGGCGCCAGTGACCACGTCGCGCATCGTGCCCTCCACGTCCAGCCACGCGGGCTTACCCTCAAGCTCGACGGCGATCAGGCCACGGGCGGTCTCCCCCTCGCGCGGGACGACGAGCAGATTGTCCGATGCCTCTGCCACCGGTCTCGCGCCGAGCGCCATCAGCAGGGGCGACACATCGCCGCCGAGAGGCATCGTGCCCAAGAGGATGACCTGCCCCCTGCCCATCGCGCGGCGGGTCACGGCGGCGAAGCCGGCGTTGGGGCCGTCGAGGTACGTCGCCATCGCCTCGGCCTCGCGCGGGTCCAGGGCGTCGCACCACAGAGAGGTCGCACACGTGTGACCATCGGCCGCCCAGCGGATTTCGTAGTCGCGCGGGAAGCCGGGGATCGACTGTGGGCACGTCACGCCCGCCCATTCCTCGAGGCTGCCGAAGGGCGCGTGGGTGAACTTGGCCGCGTGCTTGTTGCGCACATCGGAAAGTGGTCCGATCACGAGCGTGCCGCCCGCCTCGACCCACGTGCGGAGATGCTCGCGCAGGCCGGCCTCATCGAGGCTCAGTAGGAAGGGCGCCACGATGATCGAGTAGGCCGACAGGTCGGCGTCGGCCGTGATGAGGTCGGGGCGAAGCTGCGCCTGCATCATCGGGCGATAGACGAGGTCCTGCAGCGCCGACTCGTACTGGAAGTTGGGCAGGATCGGCTGGTTCTGCTGCATCCGTGCGACTTTCTGCGACCACAGCAGCGCGAGGCCCGTCGCAGCAGGTCGTGTCGCCGCGAGAAAGTCGGACGCGGCCGCGAAGCCATGACCGATCTCGGCGACCTCGTCGAACATGTATAGCGGACGCCCCGAGCTTGCGACGACCGCGCCGTGCATGAGTTCCTGCCCGGCCCAGTGCTGCCGCCAGAGCCAGTAGAGGTTGGCCTCTCCGCCGAGGGCGATCGGGAGCCAGCTGTTGGCGCGGCACCAGCCCGGGTCTTTCACGCCGCCGTTGATCGACATGCTGCCGTTCCAACTCGTCTGCGTCTCGGTGTTCCAGAAGGGCGCGGGCTTGAGCGGCCGAAGGAAGTCGAACCAGAAGGCGACGCGCCAGAGGTTGTCCATCTCGTTGTAGTGATTGAACTGCACGAGGTCGAGGGCGCGGTGCATGTCCACGTAGTCGACGCCGGAGAAGGGCATCATGTCGGTGCCGATGGGGTGCTTCGTCTTCTCGTGGAGGAGGTCGGCCTGGTGCTTGCAGAAGGCCACATACGAGTCGCTCGTGAAGTCGCTCCACGCGGCAAGGAAGGACGGGTGGTGCCAGATGTCGCGGCGCGGGATCGGTAGCTGATCGAAGGACTGGTAGGCCTGGCTCCACAGGTTCAGGCACCAGGCGTCGTTGAGCGCTTCGATGGTGCCGAACTCCGTGCGCATCTTCTCGCGGAAGAGCTGGAGGCAGACGGGGCAGCAGCACGACCGCGGCGGCCAGCCGCCGATCGCGTAGACCTCATTGTCGATCTGCCAGCCGAGGATGCGATCGTCCTGGCCGAACTCCTCGGCCATCTTGCCAACGATGCGAGCGCAATGGTCCCGGTAGACGGGGCTGTTTGGGCACGTGTGGCGGCGTGCGCCGTGACCGCTGGGGCGTCCGTCGTCCATCACGAAGAGGACCTCGGGGTAGCGCTCGACGAGCCAGATGGGCGGCGTCGCACTCGGGGTGCCCAGGATCGTCGCGATGCCCGCCGCAGCGAGCTTGTCGACGACGGTATGCAGCCACCCGAATTCGTAGCGGCCCTCGTCGGGCTCCATGCTGCTCCAGGCGAACTCGCCGACGCGCATGCAGTTCATGTTGGCGCGCAGCATGAGGGCGATGTCCTCGTCGATCTGAGCGAGGGGCCAGTCCTCGGGATAGTAGGCGGCTCCGAAGTAAGGCGGGCGTGGCAGGCTCATGGTCATCCTCCTTGGATGCATAGCACCCTCGCGCAGGGCGCCTTAGTGCAGCCTGACGGCCGCTAGAGGTGCAGGTCTCCCCCATGTTGGCGGAGCCATCGGCGCGACTCGCGATAGTCGCGGCAAAGCTGGCCGACGACGGCCCAGAAGGCATCGGAGTGGTTGGGCACCTTCAGATGCGCAAGCTCGTGGGCGGCGATGTAGCGCAGCACTCGCGGCGGGGCGAGGATGAGCCGCCAGTTGAAGGACAGGTTGCGACGTCCCGAGCATGCGCCCCAGCGCGTCCGCTGATCCTTGATGTACACGCGATCGAAGGGGTAGCGGCCCTCGGGGTCGAGGTCGCCCAGCTCGGCGAGCAGAGCCTCGCGGGCGCGGAGGCGCAGCCAATGCTCGAGGACGCGGGCGGGGTCGGAGCGGTCGCGGCGGTGGAGGCTGAGGACGAGGTGGCCGTTCTGCTCACGGACGCGCGACTGGCGGGCGGTGTCGGGTACCCACAGGAAGCGGAGCTTGCGTGGCTCGCCGCGGAAGAGGATCTCGGCGCCGTCGTGAAGCTCGCGCAGCTCACGAGGTCCGCCCTCGGCGGCGAAGCGATCGAGGTGCTTGAGGATCCACTCGGCGTTGGTGGTGAGGAGCGGCTTGACCCGCGCGCGATCGTAGCGGCGCGGGACGATGACCTTGAGGCCGTCCTCGGCGTTGATCTCGAGGCGGGCGCGGCGAGCGCGTGGGCCGACGCGAAGGGTGTAGGGCACCGAGCGTCCGTTCAGCTCGATGACCGCGTCGACGGTTGGGAATTCCTCGTTTGGCGTCATGTGCGACTACATTCTACAGGGCTTCGGCCGCCCGCGGCGAGGAGGGTCAGGCCTTGCGACCGACCGTGAGCAGCACGGAGAAGTCGCGCAAGGTGCCGTCGGCGATGGCGCGCGTGACGACGTGGGCCAGGCGCGTGCGGAGGTCGACAAACCCCGCGGCCGCAAACATCGCCTGCATCTCCTCGGCGCTGAAGCCGTGGTGGAAGATGCCAACTGGGTCGGGATGGAAGCTGCCGTCCTCGGCGTCAAGGTCGGCAAGGGCCAGCCAACCGCCGGGTACGATCGCGGCGTAGAGCTTGTGGAGCAGGCCCGCGGCGGCGGCGATATGGTGCAGCGTCATGGCGCTGAAGATGAGGTCGAAGGTGGGCGGCAGGTCGGTGGCGGTGAGGTCGAGTAGGCGCGTGTGGACGGTGTCGATGCCGGCCGCGGCGATCTTCCCATCGAGGACGGCGAGCATGCCCTCGGAGGTATCGGCGGCGACGACCGAGGCGAGGTCGTCATGGAGGAGGAGGGTGACGAGGCCGGTGCCGGCGCCGTAGTCCATCGCGGACATCGCACGCGAGAGGGGCACCTCTTCGCGGATGGCGTCGGCGATGGCGCGGGAAAGCTCGACGCGGCGAGGCTCATCATCCCAGGTCTGGGCTACTGCATCGAAGTCACGTTGGGCGGAAGGCATTGGGCTGCTCTCCTTGAGAAGACCTAGGGCATCTTCACGGTCAGCGACGTGATCTGCGCCTGGCCGCCGGTGACGTTCAGGCCCAGCTTGCCCGTGCGGAAGTTGTAGGCGCGGCAACTGAAGGCATACTGGTCGTTGATGAAGGTCTCGATGATCGTGCCCTGCACGAAGGCCTGGATCGTGATCGGCTTGGTCGCATCGAGGCCGATGCGGCGGGGCCACGCGAAGCCTGGGCCGTTGATCTCCGCCTCCATCTTGCGCGGGCGGAGGACCAGGCGGTAGCCATCGCCAGTGCGGGGTTGTTCGCGCAGGACAAGGGTGAACTGGGCTGCCGGGTCGACGCGGAGGGTGCACTGGAGCATGTAGTTGTCGGGCGTGTCGAGGACGCACTGCGACCCGCCGGCGCTCTCGCCGGTGAGATGGGCGCCGTCCCAGTGCCACTGCGGCTTCGCCCCGGCAAGATCGGGCTTGTGCGCGAGGTCGAGCACCGTCTTGCCGAAAACCGCCGTGACCTCGGCCGCCGGGCGTGCGTAGAGCTGGCCGTTGGGGCCTGCGTAGATCTCGCGCGGGAGTGATTGCGTGCCGCCCCACTGCTGGGCGCCGCTGTCGCGCTCAGGCGAGCGATCCCACACCCAGCCGCTCCAGATGTGGCGCCGGCCATCGAAGGTGCGCTTGGCGGCGTAGATGGCGGGGGTATCCAGGACGGGGGACTCGGCCTCATGGTAGGGCCCGCGCGACGTCTTGGCCCACCGGTACATGGACCCGCCGATCAGATACCACGTGTCGCCGATCTTGAAGAGGTCGGGGCACTCCTGGCCGGGCACGCCCTCGAGGTGATCGGTCTGCTCCCACGAGACGAGGTCTTTGCTGACCGCAACGCCCTGGACCTGCGCGCCGGTCTTCGCGTCGTTGCCGAAGAAGACCATCCAGTAGCGCTGCTCCTCGTCGTTCCAGGTGATCATCGGGTCGCGGAAGTCGCAGTCGTGGTCGGCCTTGTAGTGGACTCCGTCGGGGACGACCATGTCCTGCGGATGCTTGGTCCAGTGGATCAGGTCGGGGCTTGTCGCGTGCATGACGACTTCGAGGTGCCTGAGGTTGCCCGGGTTGTGGCCCGTGTAGAAGATGTGGAAGGTGCCCTCGCGCTCGATGACGCTGCCGGTGAACATGTTGCCGCCGTCGGGGCTATCGGGCGCGCCGTCGCGGACGAGGGCGGCCGGGAGTTCGCGCCAGTGGACGAGGTCCTTCGAGACGATGTGCTCCCAGGGCGTGCCCTCGACGGAGTGCAGGTAGAAGACGTTGTACTCGCCCTGCGCGCCTGCTGCGGCGCGCCAGAAGAAGGGGATGACGTCGCCCAGGCGGGAGATCGCCGGGCGGAAGTGGATGGGCGAATCGTAGGGCTCGGCGTAGGTCTCGTCGGGCATGATCTTCTCCTTGCGGCAGAGCTGCGCAAGCTCGGCGTCGGTCAGGGCGCGAGACCAGAGGGCGGCCTCCTCCATCTCGCCGGTGAAGGGGCGGATGATCGAGCCCAGGTTGGTCTCGGCGCCGATCACTACGGGCTCCGTGTTCTGGGTGAGATTACCGCCGCGCCAGGACTGCTTGGCCATCACGCGGCCGTCGCAGATGAGCTCGATCGTCTTGCCGTCATAGCGGCCGACAAAGTCGTGCCAGGCAGTGGGGCTGACGTCGGAGATCGGGAAGCTGATCATGACGAAGCCGTTGTCGGAGTGAAGCTCGAAGCCGATGTCCGGGCCGGGGGTCGGTGGGAGGTCGACGGAGAAGAGATTGAAGTTGCAGACGGTGTGGATGCCGCGCTTGTTGAAGAGGCCGTAGGCCCAGAGGCCGCGTGGATCGCGGGCGCGGAGGTAGACGGTGATCTCGTGGCCAGTGACGGCTAGCTCGGGGCCGGCGTTGAAGTAGGCGTTGGTCATGCGAGCGACATGCGCGCCGGGGATCGCACCATCGCCCGTCGCCGGGACGCCGTACTCGATGGCGCCAGTCGGGACGAGAGGTGAGGCAGCGCCCTTGCCGCCATCGGCCAGATTCCAATGAGCGCGAGCTGTCTTGAGCACCGCGTCTCTCGAACCGGCCGCGCCGGCCCGAGCGCACATGAAGACGCCCATGCAGACCAGCACCAAGACGCACCGCAAGAGCGATAGTTGCATGATCGGCCTCTACTGGAAGGCTTTCGGGTGTGGAGCTTTGAGGACGAGGAGCAGAGCTGGCTCGTCGCCGGCGTTGCTCACGTCCATCGGCGTATCGAAGGGCACGAAGACCGCCTCCCCGACGCCGAAGACTTCCTCGCCCGCGGGCGTGACGAGCTTGATCTTCCCCAGCATCGGCAGGAGCACCGAGTTTGCGTTGCTGTTGTGATGCGGGAGGACCTCACCGACGGGCATGCGAATGCGCATGATCTGGAGATCGTCGGTCTCCCACGCGCACATACGGTCGGCGGCGTCGGTGAAGTGCAGGTTGATGCGCTCAACGTCGGGCACTGGGCATGTCTCCTCTTATCGGTGTTCTTGGAATATCAGCGCAGGGATCGGATCCGCAGGCCAAGGCCCGCGGGCTCGGAGTCGAAGCGCAGCAGGGCCGTGTCACCAGCGGGCTCGACCTGGACCTCTCGTATGGCGCCGGTCGCATCCTTAGCCGAGACCGACAGACGTCGTCCGCCGGTGACCACGCGCAGGACATGCCGCACTCCCGACGGGCCCGACGCGACAAGGCGCAGCTCATCGCCCACCGTTGCGGACCATTCGATGCACGCGGACGATGCGGCGAGGGCCGGCGCCTCGCCGGTGCGCTTCGGCAACCGGCGGAGCACGACGAGGTCGTCCTTGCCGAGCGGCCCCGCCGGACGAAGGGCGAGGTCGGGCGACATGAGATCAATCATCGGGCCATCCACCTGCGTCTCCTCATCGAAGGCCTTGACCACCACGTACGGGCCGCGGCGGATGCCGATGTGTCCCTGCTCGCGATAGGTGAGCCCCGCTCTCTCGGCGGAGTAGCGGACGAGATCCCGGAGCACCTGATCGGCGGCGGGCGACTTCGCGAACCAGGCCGCGGAGGTGGTGGAGACGAGCACCTCGCCCCGACCGACCGCTGCCCCATCGACCTCAGCCTCTGCCCCCTTGATGGGAACTGCCTTCAGATTGCCCGGGCCGACACCTAGCGCCTTGAGCAGATACTCGCGCGGGGAGGCGCAGCCCTCCGCCTTCCACCACATGTCGATGTCGTCGTAATCGTTCTTGTCGCCGAAGAGCAGGAGGCGTCCGCCAGCTTTCACCCACGTCACGAGGCCGTCGACGATGTCCTTGCGCTGCGGCTTCATCGCCTCGAAGGAAACGAGCAGCACCTTGTACGGCTTGAGGTAATCGTTAGCGCCCACGCGGTCGAGGTGGGCAAGCTGGACCGGTACGCCGCGCATCAGGAGAGGGAGCGTGAGGCCGTAGATCGCGTCAAAGTCTGAGGGCGAGGGGGCCTCCCGCTGCCACATCGCCGTGTCCGAAAGGAAGCTCGCGATGCCCTCGGTGCCGCGGTCGTGGGTGAAGTCGGGATGGTTCTGCATGTCGGCGAGGGCGTTAACGATCGTGCAGATGGTCGTCGCGAAGGGCCCCGGCACGCGGCCGAAGATGCGCGTCGGCCAGGGCATGACCTCGTACCGGTCGCTTTCGGGGAACATGAGCGAAGCGGCGAGGGTGCGCTTGTAGTTGCGGAAATAGTCCTCCATCGGCAGGTTCGGGTTGTCCTCGACCGGGTCCATGAGCAGCCAGACGGGAATGTTCATCCCGCGGACGAGGTTGAGCGACGAGCTGTACTCGAGGTAGGCATTCTCGAAGGTGCGCTCGCGGCGATCGCCGGCGTGGTTGATGGCCGAGCGGGCAGTGCCGGTCCAGACCTGGGCGAGGTAGTCGGTGATGGGGAGGCTGGTGATCGCCTCGTAGTGGGGGAACATGATGCCCCAGGCCGAGTAGTTGAGCGGGCTGTGCGCCAGCATGAAGCACGGGGCCTTCGGCTTCACCGAGTGCGCGCCCTCATAGCAGGCACGGAGCAGCTCGACTTCGAGGTGGCCCATGAGGCGCTGGACGTCGACGCGAGCCTGCGGCGAGGTCTCCGGCGCGACCCAGGGGCGATGATAGAAAGCCTCGAACTCCTTCTTGAAAGCCGGGCTATACCCGCCGCTGCCGATGTACTCGGGCTCCTCCGGGGCCGCGGCCTCGGCGCCGTTTTCGAAAGCCGTGCGGAACCGCTCGTGGAAAATGCGGCGGCGGTCCTCGGTTGGGACCATGTAGTAGCTGCCCGGACCGCAGTCGAGGAGGTGGCCCGACGAGGTCTGCTGGACGGAGCCCGGATGAGCGTCGACGTAGGCCTGGCCGTCGCGGAAGCCGGCCATGAACCAGCTATGGCAGCCCATCGCCTGCCAGCTTGTGATCGCCTCGTGGCTTTCGTTGACTACGAGGACGGAGTCGACCTTCACGTCATTGTCAGGGCGATAGCCGGTGGGGGTCTGGAAGCAGGTGGTGTTGCGGCGGGTGAGGCGGATGGAGCGAGCGTCCTTCGGGATGGCGAGGAAGTCGTCGAGGGCGTCGGCGATGCCGTTGTGATTGCGGTCGGGAGCGAGGCGGCGAGGGCTCGTGATGGCGACGGGCGTGAGACGCGCGGGCTTAGGCAGGAGTTCGGCCATCTGGGCCCCCACGTCGCCGCGGAAGAGGCCGACCGCGCCGAGCACGATCGTCCCGCGCGACCAGAGCTGCAGCGAAAAGTCGGCGGAGGTCGTCCCCTCAGGCGCGGTCACGAGGCCCGAGACGAGGGTCCACATCGGGCAGTCGGCGGGCGCCTCAGGACCGACCTGGCTGAGGAAGCGGCCGTCCGCCCAGAAGCGGATATAAAGGTGAGCGCCTGCGGGCGACAGCCCGGTCGACTTGAGCCACGCCGCGACGGTGAGAACCTCGCCCGCTTTACAGGGCGTGGCCTTGCTAGATGCCCCGGCCCAGTCGGAGCCTGAGCCGACAAGCTCGACGGCGCAGAGGGTCTCGTCGTGGGCGTCGCAGACCCAGGTGACCTCGTTGCCGGCGGCGCGGTTGAGGCCCCAGTCGTCGGGGTCGAAGATGCCGGCGGCGAAGCGCGGATTGGTGACGAGATTCGTCGGCGACGCCGGGGCGGCGGTGCAGCCCGCGAGGAACACGATGGGAAGCAGCAGGATCATGAAATCACCTCGATAGTGTGGGCGATCATCAGCCGAGCAGATCGCGGCGGGCACGGGCGACCACCTCGCGCATCGCCGCAAGCTGATCGTCGCGGCCCTCGGGCTTGCGGTAGGACGCCAACAGGTCCTTCGTCCTGGCGACGGCGCGATCCATCGCCGCCTTCTCGCCCTC
Source organism: Armatimonadota bacterium (assembly GCA_003170595.1). Lineage (GTDB taxonomy): Bacteria > Armatimonadota > Zipacnadia > Zipacnadales > FEN-943 > FEN-943. Next base: position 6,276 of record PMZA01000228.1, on the reverse strand, counting down.
GCAGCCGTTCCAGCCCGTGCGATCGATAAGCTGCGGCAGCCACAGGCACGCGCGGAAGTTGTGCAGCGTGTGCTCGGCCTCGAGGTAGTTAGTGTCGAGGCCGAGGCCGACCTCGCGGATGGTGGGCATGGCGAGGTTGTCGGGCGTCACGTCGACCGCGCGGCCGTACTGCTGCATCGCCGTGGCGTACTCGCGGTCGAGGAGAAGCTGGGCCGGCGAGAAGGCGCTGCCGTTGTCGACGTGGCCCACGCCCGAGGCGAGAGGTTGGCCCGTGAAGGCCGAGGCGAGGACCGATTTGTACGCTTTCTCGAGCGCGGTGTAGAGGCCCGGCACACGCGCCTCGCAGTACTCGCCGGACCCGATCGGCACGAGCATGCCGCACCATCGGCGCAGGAATTCGACGGCCGCGAAGCCGTACATCATCGCGTCGAAGGCCGAGTAGCTGACGTGGCCTGACTTCATGTCCACGGAGCCCGCCCACATCGATCCGCCGAGCGGCACCTTCGGGTTGAGCGCGCGGGCGGCAAACCAGGTGGCGACGTGCTCGGCCGAGGCGACGGCGATGAACCCCTCGAGCGTGACCGGCGTCGTGGCCCCGCCAACTGGCATGGCGGTGAGGCCCGTGTTGACCCCATCGCGCGCGCGTCGTACGAAGCGGTCGGCGCAGTCGCGGTCGAAGCGCAGCGGGTGGGCGAAGCAGATGGCGCCGTAGCTGAACCAGCGGTCGATCCCGAGGATCGCGCCCATCTCCGCGAGGTAGTCGCACTGGCGCACGTTCCAGGCGAAGGGCGCCTGCGGATGATGAGCGTGCTCGGCGAGGAGGAGCCCGGCCTCGAGGGGCTCAAGCATCGGCGGGACATCGGTCAGCGCGAGGGAGTGGCCGACTTCCTGATCGCCGTGGAGGGCATCGGCGAAGCGCGTGACGGTGACGAAGTCGGCCTTGTTGGCGCTGCGCTTCACCCACGCCTCGTCGTCGAAGTAGAACTGCGAGATGAGCGCGTCCACCGAGCCGAGGCCCGGCGTGACGAGATCGTCGCCCCAATCGTCGTGGCCGGCATTCTCTTCACGTAGGGCGTCGACGAAATCGGCGACGATCTTCCGCGGCAGCTTCACGCGCTCGGTGGCATAGTCGACCCGTGCGCCGGCGGCTTCGAGAGCGCGGGCGATATCGTCGTTCTGGCAGAGGAGGCCGACGTCTTCGAGGATGCCGAGTACGGCGTCAGCCAGCGGCCCAACCTGATCGTCGCGAAGAATATGCCTGCCGAACATGCGCTGTTCCCTCCCGGGGACGCGTGTGCGAGGAAACTATTCGGCGGAGGAGGCGCGTCGCCTGCGATGAAGTCTGCGGCATGAGAACAGCACTGATCCTCGCCTTGCTCGTAATCCTTTCGGCCGCCGGAGCGATGGCCGGTCAGCGTACGGTCGTTTCCCTCGATGGCACGTGGCAGATGGCGCAGGGCACGATGGATGCCATGCCTGCGGCTTTCGACCACACCTGCCCGGTGCCGGGCCTGGCCGATGAGGCGAAGCCGGCGTTCGAGGAGGTCGGCGTCGCAAGCAAGCTGCGACAGGCTTTCTGGTACCGGCGGACGTTCACGGTGCCGGGGCCAAAGCGTGCGGTGGCGATGCTTAAGATCAACAAGGCGCAGTTCGGCACGAAGGTGTGGCTCAACGGCGAGGAGGCCGGCGAGCATCTGGCCTGCTTCACGCCGGGCTATTTCGATGTGTCGAAGCTCGTGCGCTATGGGGCGGAGAACACGCTCGTCGTGCGCGTTGGCGCCTACCGCGATGCCGTGCCGACGTGGGTGCCAACGAACACGGATTACGAAGAGTCGAAGTGGATACCGGGGATCTACGACTCGGTAGCCCTGTGGCTGATGGATGCACCATGGATCGTGTCGGTGCAGGTCGCGCCGAGGATCGCGGCTGGCGTGGCCGAGGTGCAGGTTGAACTGCGCAACCCGGGCACGGTGGCTGCGAAGACGAAGCTGGCCATCGCCGTGCGCGAGTGGAAGAGCGGGAAGCCCGGGCAGGTAGCGGCGCGGATGGTCGAGGTGCCGGCAGGCGGGCAAGTGGTCGTGACGGAGAAGCTGCGCATCGTAGGCCCGCACCTGTGGACGCCGGAGGATCCGTTCCTCTACGTTGTGCGATGCGAGACCGGCGGCGATGCCACCGAGACGCGCTTCGGCCTGAGAGAGTTCCGCTACGACACGAAGACCGGGCGGGCGGTCCTGAACGGCAAGCCCTACTTCCTGCGCGGCACGAACTTCTGCATGTTCCGCTTCGCCGAGGACCCGATCCGCGGCGGCCTTCCGTGGGACCACGCGTGGGTCCGCAAGCTCCTCACCATGCCGAAGAGCGTCATGCACTGGAACTCCGCGCGGGTGTGCATCGCACCCTTCCCCGAGTTCTGGTACGACCTCGCCGACGAGACGGGGTGGCTTCTGCAGGACGAATTCCCAATCTGGGGCTTCCACGACGAGTGGAGCCAGGAGGAGCTTGAGCGCCAGTTCGCGGAATGGGTGCGCGAGCGTTGGAACCACCCGAGCATCGCCATCTGGGACGCATGCAACGAGACCCTGACCCCGCGCACCGACGCCCTCATCACGAAGACGCGCGGGCTCGACCTCTCGGGACGGCCGTGGGATGACGGTTACTTCGCGCCCAACCGCCTGGGCGATGCGACGGAGATCCATCCCTATCAGTACCTCGGCCAGGGCGTGATCTGGGAGCCCGGCGATCTCGGCACTGTGGCCGACAAGGCAGTCGGCTTGCCGAAGCCTTCCTTCGTCATCAATGAGTACGATGCCGACTGGCTCCAGCGCAACGGTGACAACACCGGCGGCTACGTGAGCTACATGAACAAGTCGCTCGGGCCCAACGCCACGCCGGATCAGCGGCGACGGCTTCGCGCCTACGACGGCGCGGCCGAGACCGAGTACTGGCGGGCGCGGCGCGACGCGGCAGGGGTCATGTGGTTTTGCTATCTCACATACTCGCGGCCCGGCGCGGTGACCAGCGACGACTTTGCGGATCTGCGCGACCTCGCGCTCGACCCCTACTTCGCGGACTACCTGAGCAACGCTTTCTCGCCGCTGGCGGTGATGATCGACGACGCGCCGGGCAAGCTCGTAGGCGGCGGCGAACGGGAATACCAGGTCGTCGTCACGAACGATCTGTACGATCCCAAGTCGGGCACGGTGACGATGCGGATCACGGACGAGAACGAGACCAGGACCGTGTGGGAGGGCAAGGCGCCCTTCAGTGTCGACGCCCTCGGCCAGAGCTTCGTGAGAGTGAAGGTCGCACTGCCGGCCGCGCCGGGCAGCTACTTGCTGGCGGCCGAGCTTCAGGCCAAGACCGGCGAGCGGGTGGTGAGCCGACGCAAGTTCCAGACGGTCGGCCCCGAGGAGGCGCGGAAACTCATCAATCTCGCGCTCAACTGTCCGGCGACGGCGTCGAGCGAAGTGACCGATGTGCGCGGGAACTGCCCGGCGAAGTTCGTCAATGACGGGCACGCCGGGACGCGATGGTCGTCGGAATTCACCGACCCGCAGTGGATCAGCCTTGACCTCGGCAGCGAGAAGACGATCCGCCGGGTCGTGCTTCGATGGGAGGCGGCGTACGGCAAGGAGTACGCGATCCAGGTGTCCAGCGACGGTCAGACGTGGACGGATGCCTTCGTGCAGAAGAACGGCCAGGGCGGCAACGAGGAGTTGACCTTCGCGCCGGTGAAGGGCCGCTATGTGCGGATGTATGGGACGAAGCGCGCGAACGACCAGTGGGGCTACTCGCTCTGGGAGTTCCAGGTCTTCGTGGAATAGGCCTACTCCACGATTGCGACATGGAGGGGGAAGTCGGTGCGAAGGCCGCCGGGTGGCGTGCGCTCGACTGAGACACGGACGCACCTGCTCGTCGGCTCGTAGCTGAACGAGACGCGGCCGAAGTGCGTGGGTAGATCGCGCGCGGAGAAGGGCTTGTCCATCCACGACGCGGGCACCCCCGACCCGAGCACCAGCGCGTCGTCGTCCTCGCGAACCAGGCAATCGCGCAGTAGTAGGATCATCTCGGCGGCGGTCCACCCGTGCGGCGTCACCCACCGCTGGCTGTCCCACCCGCGCGTCTTCTCCCACAGAAGCTGGGCGGTGTTCTCATCCTTGTCGCTCTCGTGCCAGGTGTAGAGGCCCGGCGCGGAGTGGTGCGAGAGGAAGTGGTCGAGCGACACCCAGAGACGATCGCGCCGGCCGAGGAGAAGCTGGTTGTGCGCCTCGCCGACCTCGAAGTACGTCCACAGGGGCTCGGGATGATGCACCCCGCCCGGGCAGCGCGTCTCGTCCCAGTACTCGTCGAACCGCGCGCGAAGATGGGCCTCATCCGGAGAGGCCCAGCCCGTCGGCCAGAAGGCTGAGCAGAAGTCGCGCTCGTTGCGACCGAAGCCGGCGTGCTCGTCGGGGATGAACCGATGGAGCGCGGCGCGCAGGGCGTCGGCCTCGGCGTCGTAGAGTGAGGGGTCTTCCCCCAGCGCCCGGGCGCAAAGGGCGACGCGGATGAGGCCCAGGTATGCGAAGCCGTTGACGAAGAAGTGCGGCATGCCGAAGTCCATCCGCCCCTGGATGAGGCCATCGCGCGCTGGCTTGCAGAAGAGGTCGACGTCGGGGCGCAGGGCGTGCTCGCGCACGACGAACTGGTCGGGCTGGCGGAGCGGGACCGTCGTGTGCAGCGCGCGGACGAGGAGGTCGGCCTTCGCGCGCAGGTACGGGTAGACGTCGCGCAGGTACGCTTCGTCGCCGGTTAGCAGGTAGTGCTCCGACAGCATCCAGATAAGCTGGCCGGGGACATCGGCCTCGTTGCCGAAACCGCCCTTCGGATCGATGCGAACGGCGTCGCGGCAGGCGCGCCCGGCGAAGTCGTGGAGCCCCGCGCGATCCATGGCGACCACGGCGTAGGAGCAGTCGCGTACCCACCAGAGCGGGTAGGTCAGCGGAGAGATGCGCGGGGCATCGCCGACGGAGATGCCGAGAAGCTGCGTCGCGCAGGCGGTGAAGGCCTCGGCGAAACGTGCGTCGGGGACGTCGATGCGCGGGGTGATCGTTGCGCGCCACCCGTCGAGGAAGGCCGCCTCGGTGTCTTCGTAGCGAAGCGGTCGCGCCGGCGGCTTCAGCCAGTCGAGCCACCAGTTCCCTGCGTGGAGATGGAAGGCGAAGTCGAGGGCGCGACTCTCGCCGGGGGCGAGAGTGAGGCGGTACTCGAGAGCGCCGCTGGCCCAGCCCGACTCATCCTCGACCCCGGCAGCTTCCGGCAATTCGCCCCGGCGCAGAAGGACAGATATGTCGGCGGCGGTGTCAGCGTAGCTCATGGCGCCGAAGCGAGTTGGGGCGGTGTCTGGGTAGACGAGGGACCCGCCGTTGATGAGGACGACTCCATCGCGGAAGGCCAGCGAGTTGACGGGACCCCCGGCCGCGCCGAAGGATCGTAGCACGAGGTACACGACAGCCTCGACTGCTTCGGCGCCCTGGTTGGACACCTCGACGCGGAGGCAATCTTTGATGTCGCTGAGGTCCACATCCCCGGCGGCGAAGAGCCGCGAGGTGACCTGAAGGTCGCCGGCCTGCCACGTAGTGATGAGCACGGGCAGGCCGCCGTCGGCCCATCGCCAGGTCAGCGCATCAAGGGCCATCTCCTCTGGGGCAAAAAGCACGCCGTCGACAAAGACCCAGGTCGACACGCCGTAGGTCCCGGGGCCGGGCGAAAAGGAGTTGCCGGGCTCGGCCACCGTCTTGAAGGACTCGTGGGTGCCCGGCACCGCGACGAAGACGTGGGTGTCGGCGCGGTTCCAGATCCAGTCGGGATGCTTCTCGCGCATGCGAGCCATGGCGTCGTGTTCGAGCATGCACGCGCCTTCGACGCGGCGCGCTCTAGCCCTTCGGAGGCGCACTCAGGAAGGATAGGCGCCCGGTCGGGACGAAACGAGTGCCCGTGAAGACCGCCTCTCTCCTTGCCCTGATCTGCGCTCTGCCGTTGGGTCGGGCCTTCTGCGCCGACGGGTTGGCCTTGCAGGGCGGCGGCGCGATCTTCCGGCTCGATGCCGAGCAGGGCGGGCGCATCGCATCGGTCGCAATCGAGAAGGGGCCGCCGCTAACGGTCGCCGCTGACCAGATCACGAGCGCGTGGGAGATCGGCCTGGGTCTGGGCGATACGCCCGACGAGACCTGGACGACGGCAGCGGCAGGGCCTGCGACAGTGGATCGCGACGGCGATCGCGTGCGGATGATGGCC
>PMZA01000348.1 GCA_003170595.1 Armatimonadota bacterium | reverse complement strand
GAGGCTGTGCCGGGCGAGCAGTTCGACATCATCATCGACGCGGTCGGGGACGGGAAGATCGTCGAGCAGGCGATGGCGGTCGTGGCTGGCTGGGGCGTGATCGCGGTGTACGGGGCGAGCATGAAGATGCAGTCGCAGGTGGACATGCTGGCGATGCCGGTGGGCGCGAGCCTGATGAGGGCGACGACGAATGAGCCGCGGGCGCACCCGCAGGTGCTGGCGGCGTGCAAGCTCGGGCTGGTGCGGCCGAAGGACTTCTACAGCCACGTGATCCCGCTGGAGCGGGCGGCGGAGGGCGTCGAGTTGCTGCGCAGCCGCGAGGCGCTGAAAGTCGTGCTGACGATGGAGTAAGGGCGGGCGTCAAGACAAGAGAAGGGGCCGGATTCGATGGGCGCACGCACAGCGTGCTTCCATCGTATGCGGCCCCTCCGAAAAGCGTCGACGCGCTCAAGCCGAGGAGTCACACTAATATACTTTCGGGCCGAAAAGTATATTAGTGGCGCCGCTAACGGTACCGAAGTATAACAGCGGCGATGCGAGGGACCCGCCGGCCTACCGGGCTTTCTGCTTGCTGTAGGGCGCGGGTTTATCCCGCGCCGTCCACCAGAGTAAGTCGCGGCGGGGCATAAAGCCCCGCCCTACAGCAGACAAAGATCGGCAAGCGCTGCCGCCGCTAGGTCTCGTTCCACAGCCGGGTGATGTATTCCAGGCTGCGGCGCATGGCCTCCGGCTTCTCCTCCAAAGGCGTGTTCTCGATCGCGATCGTGTGCACGCGCGGGATGCCGGCCTGTGCCTTCACGATCGGGATGTAGCGCTCGAAGGGCGAGTCCGCCGTGCCCAGTTCGACGCTATCCACGCGGTAGGGATCGTCGGCGATCATCTTGTGGTCCTTCCAGCCGATGAAGTGGATGCGGTCGCCGCGTTCCGCGAGCAGCTTCCAACCCTCCTGGCGGCAGGTCGTCATGTGGCCGATGTTGAGGAGCGGGCCGGTGTTCGGCGTCTTCAGATGGGCGATCAGGAACTCGCAGTCGGCCACCGATTCGACCACCCCGTGCGAGTGGACATCGCCTGAGATCCACAGAGCGGGATAGCGCTCGCCGAGGGTGTCCATGAGATGCGCGAGGGCGAGGATGCGCTCGGCCTTGGCCTCGGTGGGCATGCCCGGCTCGGGCGCGACGCCGACGCTGTGGCCGAAGAAGGGGCAGCCCATCGCGATCGCCCAGTCGCACAGCTTCGACAGCCACGCGACCGTCTCATCGAAGGCGGCATCGCTCGACAGATCGCAGTAGGCGCCGAACAGGACCCCCAGGCGCAGGCCAGCGTCGGCGAGCGCGTCGCTTACGGCGGCGGGGTCGGAGGCCGCATAGTCGAGGAGGACGCAGGGCGGCTCCTCGCCGGCATGGAGGCCCGGTCGCCCGGGTATGCCGAGGAGCATTACGTCCTCGCAGCCGGCGACGCGGATGCGGCGCAGGGCCTCACGGAAGGGCACCTCGTCCGGGCTGAAGTCGGTGAAAGCGTGGATGCTGGCGGTGAATCTCATTCGGGCGCACCGTCCTCGCGAAGCTGTTTGTAGACTTCCTCGCACAGAGCCATCGTCGGGATGGTCGACGCCACCGGCGACTGGTCCTCCTCGATTCCCTGCACGGCGGCGAGGAAGTTCGCCACGTCGCCATGGTAGCCGAGCCACTGCAGGTTGGGCAGATGGCCGTAGTTGCCGCGCGAGTAGACCTCGTCGGCCGCGCCGGCTCCGCCTCGACGATAGAGCAGGTCAAAGTCGTGGCAGGTCAGGAAGTTCTGGCCGCCACCAGTGACCTCGAAATACGTGAACTCCTTGCTGTCGCTCTGGCCGGAGGTGAAGTTGATCGTGCCGGCGGCGCCGCTCGCGAGCTTGAGGGCCGCAGCGTAGGAGCGCGGCTCGTCGGCTCGGCCGAGCATCGCGCGGACGCCGGTAATCGGGCCGCCGATATCGAGGATGCTGTCGTAGGCGTGGATGTGCTGCTCGCTCATAGCCGAATGCCAGGTTCCCGGCTGCATCAGGCCATAGCGGAAGATCACCAGGGAGGGCGGACCGAAGGATGGTTCGGCGATGATCTCCCTCGCGCGCCGATGGGCCACCGAGTAGCGCAGGTTGAAGCCGACGTGGCAGAGGCAGTCGTGCTCGGCGGCGAGGGCGGCAAGCTCGGTCGCCTGGGCGGAGGTCGAGGACGGCGGCTTCTGCAGGTAGAGCGGGATGCGGCGCGGGAGGAGTTCGCGGGCGACCTCGTAGTGGGCCTGCCCGCCGATGGCCACGAAGATCGCGTCGAGCTTCTCGCGGTCGAGCATGTCGTGGAAGTCCGTGTACGCCGCCGCGAAGCCGAAGCGGCGCTGGGCATCGAGGGCGCGCTCCTCGACGACGTCGCACACGGCTACGTTCTCGACCGGGTGCATCGCGAGTTGTGGGAAGAAGAAGATGTTGGGAAAGCCACCCGTGCCGATGAAGCCGACTCTGATGCGATCCACTGCAAGGCCTCCCTCTACGTGGGCGTGGCAACCAAAGGCCCACCACGCACCCNNCTGAAGGGTGCGACTACGGTTCTACCGTCCTTGTCGGTCGCCGGAAGATTGCTCTTCTGTGATCTGATGAGCCGGTCGGAAGGACTAGTTGAGCACCAGCCGCTTGCCGGCGGGATGCGAGAACCAGGCGCCGACTTCTCCCGGCTCGGGCGCGATGACGACCGGCTTGCCGTCGAGGGTCGCGCTCACCTTCTCGGTGCCGGGCGCGAAGGTGAAGCGCCAGAGCACTCGCTTGTCGATGCGCATGGCAGTGGCAATGTAGGTGGCGCCCCAGGGGATGGGGGAGAGGGTCAGGCACTCGCGGTCGTTGCCGGCGAGGGCGGAGGTGAGCTGGTCGAGGATGCCGTCGAGGAGGCGCTCATCGCGGGCGGTGGACATCGTCTCCGTATCCTGCGTCGCGATCCAGGGGTGCGGATTCCAGAAGAGAAGGTGGACCGAGCCGCTGAGGGCGAGGTGGTAGATCATCTCGCGATAGAAGGGAGTGTTTGCCACCGTCGCCGGAGGGGCGCCTGGGCCATCGCCGGAGTACCTCTGCCATGCTACCCACGGCGTGACCGGGATGCGCGAGGACCGGACGTTGGCGCGCATGCCGTTGAGCGTCAGCAACAGGCCGGCGAAGGGTGACTGACCGAAGGGCCTCTTTCCGTCGAGTTGGCGGCCGGCAAGCTGGTTGATCCACGTATAGAACGAGGGCGCCTGGTAACTGCCCGGCGGGGTCGTTTCGGACCACTGCATGTGGCCGTTGAGGTCTGGCACGACGTTCGCCTCTGTCATGACGCAGCTTCCGTAGTTCGAGCCGCGGACTGCCGGGAAGTACTTGCGCGCGGGGAGGAAGACGGCGCGGTTGAGGGCGTCGTCGACCGCGGCGGCCATCACCGCGTTCCACTTGAGGTAGTTGCGGCCGGAGAAGAAGTTGGCGACGGTGAAAAGGTCGGTGAAGCCGAGGGCCTTGGAGAGGCCGGCGAAGCGCGGGTCGTTCTGGATCGCGAGCCAGTAGTCCTTCTTGTCCATCCCGCCGATGACCCAGTTGCTGAAGTTGCCCTCGGAGTCGAGGATGAGGAGGTCCATCTGGCCGCCGGCGGCCTTGAACTTGCGGAAGAAGTCGTCGAACTTGGCGCGCGTGGCCTCGATGCCCTTCTCCGGCCAGACGCCCTGGAACTTGGTGGGCTGTCCGTCGGGCGTGCGGCAGACGTCGCCAGGGTCGGAGAGGAGACCGGCGTGCATGTCCCACGAGAAGAGGACGCGGTGGCCGGGCGGCTTCTTGAGCGAGTCCGCTGCGATCTTCGCCGGGTCGCTGTCCTTCGTGAACCAAAGGAAGGGCGTGATGTGACGGCAGTCCTCCGGGACGGCGCTCCAGCTATAGGAGTGCATGTCCCAAGCGCGTGCAACTGGTGCGGTCGTCGTGGCGAGGAGCAGAGATGAGATCAGCAGGATCAAGCTATTCCCCCTCCTTGAGGGTGCTCCGCATCCTCCTGCATCACTTGGCGCATGGTTTCGGGTATCTCCAGCGACGCCGTGCCCGCGCCGCAGCGGTCGATGCTGAGCGCGACCGAGCGCAGGTGCTGATAGGGGAGAGAGACGTACAACTCGCCCTCCGGCGCGCGCTCAGTGCGGCGGGCGGTGACATCGCCGAAGCTGACGTTGACCTGGCCCGTGACGAGCGGGTAGGTCACAACGGCACGGCAGAGAGCGCCGGTGGGGTCACACTCCATCGGCAAGCCCGTCTCGTAAGAAGCCAGGCCGATGAGGCGTGACGCCTGCCAGGCGTTGCAGAGGACGATGGCGATGTCCGGCTGAAGCTCGGCGCGGTCGAGAGGCGCGAAGACGATCGCCTCGGCCATGCCGACGGGCGGTTTCGCCTTGGTCATCGCGCGCATGCGGTGGATGGCGGCCGGGCAGGAGTACAGCTTCTCGCCGTTGATGAGGAAGTCGCGGAGCGTCTTACCGCGGCCGGGTTCCGGGCTGCTCAAGCCGAGGAACTCCGAGCCGCCGGGACAGGCGGAGTTGGTGGCGGTCATCTGGATCGTCTCGCCCTTCGCGGCCGAGAAGATCGCCCCGCAGGCGCGACAGCGATCGGTCGAGCCGGGCGGCACGGGTACGTCGGTGTAAGTGACGGCGACCGGTGACTTCTTGAGGTCCAGCACTTCGATGAGGCGCTTACCCCAGTCTTGCCATTCCATGACCCCATCCCTCCGGAGGACTGCGCGATCCTACGAAGGGATAGTTCGGCGCGGGACGACGCTTTCCCTGCGAGGCGATGGGGGAGAGGAAAGGTGCGATGGGTAATCAGGTTAAGTGTCACGCATGCGTGACACTTAACCATGTTTCCTATCTCACCCCAGCAGGTGCGGCGTTGGCTGACGAGAGGTAAAGTATCGGAAGTAAGGCTCGGTGGTAAAGGAGTAGGAGACCATGCGACTGACCTATACCGCTGTTCTGTTGCCGGACTCCGACGGCGGCTATGTCGTCGAGGTACCCGCCCTGCCGGGCTGCGTCACGTACGGCAAGACCCTCGCGGAGGCCCTCCTGATGGCCGAGGATGCCATCGGTGGCTACCTGGCCGTGTTGCAGGAGGACGGCGATCCGCTGCCGCTGGCATGGACTCGAACGGAAGGCCCACCACCGGCCACAGCCGCAGTCTGAAGCCTGCGACTACTCCCACGGTGCGATGCTCTTGCGCCGTCCGGTGACCACAACGGACTGAAGAGCAGTAGTCGCAGGCTTGTGGTTGTGCAGAACATGGACTGCCAAGGACAGACAGCACTAGTAGCGCCCACCGTCTGTCATCCTGAGGAAGGCGCTCTGTGCCTGACGAAGGATCTCCTTTTGTAGATGATGGCTGACGACTGGTGCGCGGTCCAACAAGCCAAAAGGAGATCCTTCGTCGGCAACACAGACGGTTGCCTCCTCAGGATGACAGACCGTGGGCGGGCTGTCAGTCGGGTGTCTGGTGAGCGGCCATCAGCCTACGGCTGTGGCTGCGCGGTGGGCCTTTCCCGGATGTCATCGTCGTCGGCCCAGGAGGTATGTGCATGCGCTTCTTCCTCGGCATGGTCGTGCTGGTCTCCGTATCTCTGACGGCTCAGGCCGCCGATGTGATCACCTGCGACTTCTCCGGTCCGATCAACTCGCCGTGGCTGACCGTGATCGGCGACGCGAAGGTCGCGAACGGAGTCCTCGCCAGCGCCGCCCAGGATAACTGGCAGCGCAGCGGCCTCAACATCGGCCCGCTCCCGATGACCGGCGCGACGTGGGACATCCAGTACGACTTCCGCCCAGTGGTCCTCGGCGACCAGTGCCAGGAGTTCACCTCGCAGTCGCCCTCGACCCACTGGTACATGTGCTACGTCCAGCAGCAGGGCCACCTCAACCTCCACACCCTCAGCGCCGACGGCTGGCAACTGCGCAAGCACTGCGACGAATGGCTCCAGGTGGGCACCTGGTACCACGTGTGGATCCGCCTCTCGGCGAAGTCGATCGAGATCGCCGTCAAGGAGCGCGACGGCCAGAGCATCTGGGGCACGGGCGTCATCCCCATGGACGACGTCGGCAAGGAGACGACCTTCGCGCTCGTGGATGAGGCCGCCAAGGCCGGCGGAAAGACCGAGTGGGACAACCTCGTCATCAGCACCGGCGACGCCGACCTCGTGAAGCAGATGAAGTCGACGCTCGATCGGGTGCAGAAGCAGCGGGCTGATCAGGAACGGCGCAAGGCCGTCGCCGGGAAGCTGCGGGAGCGAGGGCTTGGGCTGATCCCCATGCCGCAGGAGGTCGAGCTTGGCGCGGGCGGCGATGCCTTCGCGCTGAAGCCAGGGCTGAAGATCGGTGGCACGCCGCCGGATGGGCGGGCGATCGTGGCAGGGGTGCTGAAGGAGCGACTGGGCCTCGCGGCGGTGCCCTCCGACAGCGGCACGGCGATCAGGCTGCGCCAACTTGCGGCCGATAGCCCTCTCCGCGCGAAGAGCAAGCAGGCCTATACCCTCCGCACCGACAAGACCGGCGTCGTCATCGAGGCGGCCGCGCCGGAAGGCTTCTTCTATGCGGCGCAGACCCTCTGCCAGCTTGCCCGCGCCGGCAACATCTGCCCGGCCGTGCGCATCAGCGACTGGCCGGCCATCGAGAATCGCCTGGCGATGATCGCCGTCAGCCAGGGCGCCTTCCAGGTCATCGACGTCGAGTACTGGAAGCGGATCCTTCGCGAGTTGGCCGCCGTCAAGATGAACATCGTCATGCCCTACTTCGAGGGCGGCACGATGTACTACGAGAAATATCCGTTCCTCGGGCTCAAGGGCCGGGACGGCTTCACCATCGAAAAGGGCAAAATCCTCAGCGAATATGCCCGGGACCACTTCATGCAGATCGTGCCGCAGCAGGAGTCGCTCGGGCATTCGGGCAACCTTCTGGTCCACGATGAGCTGAAGGACATCCGCGAGAGCGGCGACGTCTTCTGCTCGACGAACCCGAAGACTTTCGCCTTCCTCGACGACCTCTACGACGAGCTGTGCCAGGCCTTCCCGTACGCGCAGTGGATCCACGTGGGCGGGGATGAGTTCGCCGGCGGCTTCGCGCAATGCCCGACCTGCAAGAAGCGGGCGGAGGAGATCGGCAAGCCCGGCCTCTACGCCGAGCACATGATGAAGCTGCGCGATCTCCTCGCCAAGCGCGGGCGGAAGATGATGATCTGGTGGCACGAGGAGGGCTACACCGACCAGGCGGCCGACAAGCTCGACAAGGACATCGCGATCTTCGACTGGCACTACGGCAACCAGGCGAGCTACCCGACGCTGGCCAAGCTGCAGGCCGAGGGCTTCGCGCAGACGTGGGCCACGCCGGCGGTCACGCGGTACTACGGCTCGGCCGATGACTGGGAGGAAACCTTCGGCAACATCAGCGGGTTCATGCTCGCCGGGGCCGAGCAGAAGGTGCCGGGCGAGTGCACCTGCACCTGGGTCCACGGCGTATGGGGCGGGCGCAATCTGTTCGAACTGAACCTCTACGGCCTCGTGTTCAGCGCGGCGTGCGCGTGGAATCCGATGGCGTCGGACTACGAGGGCTTCCGCGCCGACTTCGGCCGCGAGTGGTTCGGGCTGCAGGGCGCGGATGTGGGCAAGACGATCCTGCAGGCAATCCACGCGCCCTACGGCGATGGCGGCGAGCAGAAGTTCTGGGCACGCAACGCCGCGCCGGAGGAGATGCTGGCGCCACCGCTGTCGGCGACGGCCGACGAGATCAAGAAGCGGCCCGAGATCGTGGCGGAGGCGAAGAGCCTGCTGGTGTTCTGCGCGCGGGCGTCGACGGCCCTCTCGACGATCCAGCAGCATGGCACGCGTAACAAGACGTCCGCCGAGTTCTTCGCCCACGACGTTCATATCCATGAGACCGTCGCGCGAAGGATCGTCGCGGTCAAGGGCCTCATGGATGCCTACGAGGCGGCGCGAGGGCTGAAGGGGAAGGCTCGCGAAGATGCGCTGAACGAGCAGATCGTGGCGCTGCGAGCCCTGGCCGGCGACTACGCGCAGATCGAGGCGATGTTCGACCGCTCCGTCCACGAGGCCGGCGGCGGGAAGTGCGGGTGGGGCGAATGGTATCCCTTCGTGACTGCGGGCGGAGTCATGTTCCGTGCGCCGCAGGGACGGGCGGAGGTCGAGAAGGAGATCGACTACCTGACCAAGGCGCTCGCGATGGAGCAGCTTCCGGCGAGTGCCTTTCCCGGGTAAGGGGCTTGTCGCGGGTTTGGCTTTTCTGTAGGGCGGGCATTTATGCCCGCCGCTCGATCGTGTGGTGACCACGGCGGGCATAAGGGCCATGCAGAAAATAGGCTACTATCGCCTCCCTCGGGTGGGGGCCTTTGGTTGTCATCCTGAGGAAGCAACGCGGAGCGTTGCCGACGAAGGATCTCCTTCTTTCGGAGAGGCACGCGTGCCCTGTCGCCACGAACCTGACGAAAAAAGGAGATCCTTCGGTCGGCAGAAAGCGCCTCTCTCAGGATGACAGACGGGGAACGCAATGAGCCGTCATCCTGAGGGCCCGGCGGCGGTTTCGGTCGCGGCCTAAGCGACGCCTCGCGTCGCCAGGATCTGCGGTGGCAGCGTTGGTCCTTTATCCTTGCCGTTTCGGGGCATAGCAATTGCCGCCACCGCAGATCCTTCGCGTAGCGGCGCTTCGCGCCTGACGCTCAGGATGACGGCTCGGGCAGATTCCCGCGCGCCCCTTCTGCTGTCCCTTTGGGCAAGCTAGAACAGATTAGAGGAGGATGGCAACGATGCATCGCGTGACTATCGGACTGCTCTTGCTCGGCGTGGTGGTGGGACCGCTTACGTCGGCGGCGGGCGATTACGAGCTGCGCTATTACCCGACGCGGCAGATCGCCTCCAGCTACAACAGCGTCGCTGGGGTCAGCGGGATGACGGTGAAGGAATGGCTCGTCTACTACATGGCGCCGCCCGCCACGCCGCGCCAGAAGATCCAGATGTTGATGGGGCCCACCTCCTACCCGGGCTTCTCGCAGGGCGCCGCGGTCCTGCCGCTGCTGTTCGACCGAAATGTCCTCCCCCAGTCGCGGAACGGCGCGAGCTTCGGCTACCAACTCGTCTACCGGGGGCAGCTACTGCGGACCGCGCTCGTGGCGATACGACCGGGCATCCTCCGCCGCATGGTGCCGGCCCTGTCGGCCCACGAGCGGACTAACTACACACAGCGCACCGATGTCTTCGACTATGACTCGCAGATAGTGCAGAACTGGCTGAACGGGGCGGGCCTGAAGCGGCGGGGCGGCGAGAGCGACGTCGACTTCGGCAAGCGCGTGTTCACCGCCATGAGCACGACCTTCCACTACGACTTCGCCCACGGCAGCAACAACCTGGCCTCGCTGGTCGTGCGCGACAAGGCCGGGGTATGCGGCGGCCTGTCCATAGCCTTCTGCGCCGCGATGAGAGCCAGTGGTGTGCCATGCCGCGTGCTATCCCTCCAGCAAGTGGCGCTGGGCGGGAACGTCGGCGGGAGCGAGCGCGGTCATGCCGCCAACGAGTTCTTCTGCGAGGGAGTCGGCTGGGTGCCCTGCGACCTGACCGGTGGCTGCACCAACTCAGGCGACCTGACCGAGGCCCTCACCTACTTCGGCCAGGATCGCGGCGATACGCTCATGACCTTCAACGGCGAGGACGACTTCACGGTCGACACGCTGAAGTTCGGCAGCCGCCATCCGGAGCCGTCGGGAGACTGCCGCAACGGCTGCGGCTCCGCCCCGCCGGCGCAGACGAGCGGTAGCTGGGGCCTCTTCTTCACAGGCACCGACACGGGCAGCACCAAATACACCACCACGGACTCGTTCTACTTCCGATTGTGGACGGATTTGGCGGGCTACGAGACGGCCTCGCCCGACGGCCAGCCCACCCTCCGCGTGGCGGACCAGCCGGCCTTCTCACTCTGGCGCGGCACCAACAGGGCGTGGCATATCCGCAGCACGAGCGATGGCAAGCAGCACAACTACCAGATCAGCGTCTATCCCGAGCAGCCCATCGGCCAGGGACAAGCCTTCTCCGCCGGCCAGACCGAGCAGGAGACCGTCGCCGTGGGCTACAACAGCGACCAGCCCATGGACACGGACGTGCCTGTCCCGGCGGGGACCTGCGCCCTGCGGTTCTCGCTGCAGATCGACCACCGGGACGCGACGGGGTTCGTGTACATCGGCGCCAAGGGCGTCCACCCCAGCCACCAGCCCTTCACGCTGGCGGCGCCGTAGCGACGCTGGCGTCGGCTGGCGCTATACTTGCCGATAGAAAGCAAACTTGGGGGTGCTCGACATGTCAGAGGATGCCAAGTGCGGGACGATCATGGCGATCATGCTGGACCACCGTGTGCAGAATGCCGTCGCGGTCCAGACGGCGCTGACCAAGCACGGCTGCCTCATCCGCACGCGCCTGGGGCTGCACGAAGTCGACAAGGATTTCTGCGCCGACTGGGGTCTCGTGCTCCTGCAACTCGCCGGCTGCGGCGATGAGGTCGAGGCGCTGAAGGCTGACCTCGAGGCCATCGAGGGCATCCGGGTCAAGTCCATGATGCTTGACTTTGGGTAGGCAGCCACTGATTCGGCTACCCCGCAGGTGACCGGTGCGCTGGGCGCAGCGCTGTCGCGGTTTGATGGAGCCTATTTACAACATAATACCGATTAGACGACGATAGCTCGCTGTGGAACAAGGGTGCCCCATGCGGAGTCTCTGGCAACATAGTACAGCCGGGCCGGAGGGAGTCCAGAAGATGCATCAGGGAAGCTGGTTGCGCGGTCCCGTAGTCGCAGCGCTTATGCTCGCAGTTCTCACCGCGGCAGGGGGCTTCGCCGCCTCGACCCCACCCATCGCGAAGCAGTGCCAGGCCGATCTCGCCAAGCGCCTGAACGTGCAGGTGGCGTCGGTCACGGTCGCGAGCGTCCAGGTTGTCGAGTGGCCCGACATGGCCCTCGGCCTCCCGCTGCCCGACCACATGTATGCTCAGGAGGTCATGCCCGGCTGGAGCATCCTTCTCAGCGCGGGCAAGGCGAAGTATCTCTACACCGCCACCGAGAAGTTCTTCAAGTATGGCGGACCGGTCGCGGCGGGCGCGCTGTCGGCGCTATACGTCGAGCCGGTGGAAGGCGATCCCAACCTGAACGGCACGCTGATCCAGGTGTCGTTGGTCGGGACGAACGCCGTGACGCTGATCGAGGGCGTCAGTGAGTTCCGCGCCCAGCCGAACGGGTCGATCCTCGCCACGAGCCGCACCTCACGCTCGGGCTTCGACATGCTCTATCTCGCGCCGGGTAAGGCCGGCCTTGCGGTTAAGGTCGGGGGGGCCTTCGAGTTCGGCGATGCGGTGGTCAGCCCGGACGGGAAGCAGTGGATTGCCTACTATCGCCAACTGGTCGGCGCCGGGTGGACGATCGCGCTCAATGGCGTCGACGCAGCCTGGACCGATAGGAAGGACATCGACCTGCCCGCCGGCACCGAGCCGGACCGGCTCTTCTGGGAAGGCGGCGGGATCATCGCCAAGCTGAAGGCCGACGGGAAGACGGCCTGGTATAGCCTGGTCAAGAACGGCGACGCGTGGGATTGGAAGGCGATGGCCGCCTATTCGCCGGATGAAGAGCACGACTTCATGCTGAACAAGAGCGAGACGCTCGTCGTCGACGCAGTGACCGTCGACGGCAAGCCGTCCACGAAGGTCGCGAGGCAGTGGTTCACCGGCACCGAAAAGCCGGTCGCCACGCTGGCGGGGTTCGTATGCCACAAGGCCACGATGTCGCCGACGAAGCGGTTCGTGTTCCTCTCGGGCGTAGAGGGTGAGAGGCAGATGTCGTACGCGGTGGACATCGCCACCGGCGAGAAGCTGCTCAGCGTCAGTGGGCCGCAGGGCCAGGAAGCGCAGCTTCTCCGGGCATCGCCCTACGACTGGCTGAAGCATCCGGCATGGTACGGGCTTGGGATCGCGGGCAAATAGCCTGACGCAAGCAGAACTGGGCGTCCCTGGGAGGGGATACGCATGAGATACGTGTCGCGTCGCGTGGGGCTTGGGGTGGTCGTGTGCACGCTGGGTGTGCTGGCGCTGGTCTCGATCGGCTGCAAGACCGGGGCCGACGAGCCGACTCCTACTCCGACGCCCGTCGTGGATAAGGGCGACCAGGGTGACGTCTCGACCCCCGGGCCGCCCACTAAGGCGGACCAGGCACTCGCGCTCGCCAACAACCACTTCGGCTTCGCGCTGCTGGCGAAGCTTCTGGCGGCGCAGGCGAAGGGCAACGTCTTCATCTCGCCCTCCAGCATCGCCATGGCCCTAGACATGGCCCTCGCCGGCGCCGTGGGCAATACTCAGCAGGCGATGATGAAGGCCCTGGCGATGAAGGGCCTCACGCCGGGCGATGTCGACCAGGCGAACCTCGATCTGCGCAAGGCTCTCGCCAACCCCGACAAAGAAGTCCAGCTCTCCATCGCCAACTCGCTCTGGCTGAGCAAAGGCATCGACTTCGTGCCTGGCTTCCTCGACATCGGTACGAAGTCTTACGGGGCGAAGGTGTCCAGCCTCGACTTCTCCAGCCCCGACGCCGGCAAGACGATCAACGCTTGGGTCAAGGACAACACCGGCGGGAAGATCCCTGAGATCGTTGCGGACGGCCCGATGGCGGGCATGGTGTGCGTGCTGGTCAACGCCGTGTACTTCGTCGGGCGATGGACGGATGTGTTCGACAAGGCGCAGACCAAGCCCCACCCCTTCACCCTCCTCGACGGTACGAAGAAGGACCTCCCGATGATGACGCAGTCGGGCGAATACGAGTACGTGAAGCAGCCGGGCTTCGAGGCCATCCGCCTGCCCTACGGGACGAAGCGCGTCGCCATGTACATCTTCCTGCCGGACAAGTCGACCAACGTCGGGGCGCTGTGCAAGAAGCTCGGCGAGGGCGGCTGGGAGAACTGGACCGAGGGCATGGAGGAGACGCCGGGCCAGATCACGCTGCCCAAGTTCCGGGCCGAGTATGGCGTGCAACTCAACGATGCCCTCCAGGCGATGGGCATGAGCGTGGCCTTCGATCCGGCCAAGGCCGACTTCAGCAAGATGTGCGGTAAGCCCGGCGACGCCTGGATCGGCCAGGTAATCCACAAGACCTTCGTGGAGGTCGATGAGGAGGGGACGAAGGCTGCGGCGGCGACCGCGATACAGATGCCGGGCGCGGCTGCGCCTCGACCGGTGACGCCCTTCAACATGGTCGTGGACCGGCCGTTCTTCTGCGCGATCGTCGACAGCCTCACGAACACGATCCTCTTCATGGGCGCGATCGTGAGTCCGGGGGCGATAGGCGGATAGTAGCTCCGGGAGGCCAGGCAAATGCGTCCCATGCTGCGACAGGGCCTTGCGGTTGTGGCCGTGGCGTTGGCTATGACCGCGATCGGCTGCAAGTCCAGCCGACGCGATCTTGCCTTGGCGCCGCACCAACCGCCGGCGACCGCGACTCCGGTGACGCCGCCGACCCCACTGGTGGCGGCCGATAACCGCTTCGGCTTCGCGCTGCTGGCAAAGCTACTTGCGTCGCAGCCGAGGGGCAATGTCTTCATCTCGCCGTCGAGCATCGCGATCGCGCTCGATATGGCCTTGTCGGGGGCAGCCGGTGAAACGAAGGAGGCGATGATGAAGACCCTCTCGCTGGAGGGCCTCACGCCCGCCGACGTCAACCAGGCGAACGTCGGTCTGCGGAGGGGGCTGGCGAACCCCGGCGAGTCGGTAGAACTGGATATCGCCAATTCGCTGTGGCTCAGCAAGGCCTACGACTTCGTGCCGGGGTTCCTCCAGTGCGGCGAGACGTACTACGGCGCCCACCTTGAGCGCGTCGATTTCACTCGCGACGATGCCAAGCGTAAGATCAACGACTGGGTTAACCAGAGCACGCACGGCAAGATCCGCGACATCATCGAGGGACCTCCGGAGCCGAACATGGCGGTGGTGATCGTGAACGCCGTCTACTTCGCCGGCCGGTGGTCGCATAGCTTCCAGAAGGCCGAGACGAAGCCAGGCCCCTTCACCTTCCAGGATGGCACCACGAAGCAGATCCCAAGGATGACGCAGGACCGCAAATTTGACTACCAGGAGAGCCCGAGCTTCCAGGCGATCCGATTGCCGTATGGCGACGAACGACTTGCGATGTACGTCTTCCTGCCGGCCAAGTCGAGTAGTATCGCGGCCTTCTGCAAGACCCTTACCGCCGAGAATTGGGGAAAGTGGCTGAGGACTTTCGGCGAGAAGGAAGGCACGATAGCGCTGCCGCGGTTCCGGGCAGGCTACGGTGTTAGACTCAACGATGCCCTAAAGGCGATGGGCATGGGCGTTGCCTTCAACAACGGCGGGGCGAATTTCAGCGGGATATGCAAGGGTGGTAGCATCTGGATCGACCGAGTCGTCCACAAGGCGGTCGTGGAAGTCGATGAGGAAGGGACCAAGGCCTCCGCTGCGACGATGGCGGGGATGGAAGCGAAGGGTGTGCCTGAGACGCCCTTCAACATGGTGGTCGACCGGCCGTTCTTCTGCGCCATCGTCGACAGCGCCACTAACTCGATCCTCTTCATGGGCGCGATCGTGAGTCCGGGGGCGGCAGGCGGGTAAGCTATCCTGGAGGTGAGGTGGATGAGAATCGCATCGCTGTGGATACTTGCGGCAATCGCGGTGATGGTGATCGCTGCCGGCCAGCAGGTCTCGGCTCAGCCGCAGGCCGTGCCCGCTGAGGCCCTCCCGGATGTCGCGGGCGCCAACAACCGCTTCGGGTTTGCACTGCTGTCGCAGTTGACCGACGGGCAGACCGACAACGTCTTCGTCTCGCCGCTGAGCATCGCCCTCGCGCTCGACATGACCCTCAACGGCGCGGCCGGTGATACCCGGTCGGCGATGATGCAGGCCCTCGAGGCGCAGAACCTCTCCCTGGCCGACTTGAACCAGGCCAGCCAGCACCTCCGGGCGGAGCTGACCAACGTCGATCCGCAGGTCCAGCTTTCGGTCGCCAACTCGCTGTGGCTCCAAACGGGCGAGACGCTGGTGCCCGATTTCGTCAAGACCGCGGACCAGTTCTACGGTGCCAAGGCGTCCCTCGTCGACTTCGCGAGCCCGACGTCCAACGCCGCGATCGATGCCTGGGTCAAGCAGAGCACGGGCGGCATGATCCCGGCGATCGCAGGTCCGGACCCCTTCACGGATACGCTGTGCGTGCTGGCGGATGCCGTGTACTTCCATGGACAGTGGACCACGTCGTTCGACCCGACCAAGACGGTAACCGGCCCCTTCACTCTCCTCGATGGCAGCAAGATCGACCTGCCGATGATGTCGCAGTCGGGACAGTACGAGTATCTGAAGCGGCCCGGGATGCAGATGATCCGACTGCCCTACGGGACCGGGCGGCTTGCGATGTACGTGATCCTGCCGGGCGAGATGATCGGCCTCGCCGACGCGAGCAAGGCGGTGACCGCGGAATCGTGGAAGGACTGGTCGAGTTCGATGGTCTCGATGCCGGGCAAGATCGTGCTGCCCCAGTTTCGGGTGGACTACGGGGCCGACCTCAAGCCGGTTCTCGCGGCGATGGGGATGGGGGCGGCCTTCGATCCAAAGGCGGCCAACTTCAGCGGCATGTATACGGGACAGCTCCCGATCTACGTCAACGATGTGCTTCACAAGGCCCTGCTGGACGTGAACGAACAGGGGACGGAGGCTGCCGCTGGGACGGGCATCCGGACGCCGCCGACCTCGACCGCGCCGGCTCCTCAGGAGCCTTTCGAGATGATCGTCAACCGGCCGTTCTTCTGCGCGATCNNTCGGCTCGATCGTGAACCCGGAAGTCATCCCCGCCCCGGTCCCTGCCCCGGCAGCCGCGGCCACGTCCGCTCAGCCTGCGACCGATAGTGGCGGCGCCTCACAGCCGGCTGGACACCAGCGACGAGTCTTCCGCCGTCAGTCGACGCCGCCCCAGCACGGCACGCCCAGNNGGAGGCCAGGCGCCTCCGGGGGCACAGCCGCCTCCGAACATCCAGTCTCCGACAGTGATCTACGCGCCGTAGCAGTTCTAGTCAGCGCTGAGACGTTCGAGCGAGATGTTGTCCAGGTAGAAGTTGCCCGGCGCCTCGCCCGCGCCGACGAAGTACACGCTGTCGCAGCGGTAGAACCACGGGCTTGCGTAGGGTAGGTCGCGTATCGTCACTGCGGCCTCGCCCTTCCGCGTGAGGCTCAGGT
>PMZA01000179.1 GCA_003170595.1 Armatimonadota bacterium | reverse complement strand
GCGACGGCATCGAGGACTACGACTATCTCACGCTGGCGCGGAAGTGGGCCGGCGAATTGAAGGCGAAGGGCAAGGGAGCACTGGCCGCGCGACTTGAGGCGCTGTGCGTGACAGATGACGTGACGAGCGGTTGGACCAAGTACAACGAGGATCCGGCCGTGCTGATGGCGCATCGCCACAAGCTCGGCGAGGCGCTCAGCGAAGCGGCGAAGGCGTTGGGCAAGTGATTCTTGCTTTCTGTAGGGCGCGGGTTTATCCCGCGCCGGCTTGTCGTCTTTGCCGCGGCGGGGCATAAAGCCCCGCCCTACAGAAACCCACCTATCGTGTTTTGAGGCAAGGACTACAGGCTCGCGACTTCGATCAGCAAGCGATCCGTCAGCCGCTTGTACGCCTCGCGTACTCCCTCCGGCGCCATGGGTCCGACGAGCGACTGCCCCGCATCGCCCATCGCCGCCACCTGCGCCGCCATCGGAATCTTCCCGAGGAAGGGCACGCCCATCTCCTGGGCCATCTTCTCTCCGCCACGGAGCTCGCCGGGCGAGCTCACGCCGAAGAGCTCGATCGGTTGATTGCAGTGCGGGCACACGAAGCCGCTCATGTTCTCGACAACGCCCAGCACGCGCAGCCCGACAGCCCGCGCGAAGTTGATGGCCTTGCGGCAATCCATGAGGCTGACTTCCTGGGGCAGCGTGACGATGATCGCGCCGTCCGCGTCGGGAATCGTTTGGGCCACGGTCAGCGGTTCGTCGCCCGTCCCGGGCGGATTGTCGATGATGAGCCAGTCGAGCAAGCCCCAGTCGACGTCGGAGATGAACTGCTTGATGAGCTGCCCCTTGATCGGCCCGCGCCAGATGACCGGCGCGTTGTCCTCGGCGATCAGGAAGCTCACCGACATGACCTTAAGGTTCGGGAGGATGTCGATGGGCTCGATTCCTTCGGGCGTGGCGGAGGCGTGGAGACCCTCTACGCCCAGCAATAGCGGGAGATTCGGGCCGTGGATGTCGGCGTCGAGGAGGCCGACCGTGAAGTCGCGCAGGGCAAGCTCCCAGCCGAGGTTGACGGTGACGGTGGACTTGCCGACGCCGCCCTTGCCCGAAAGCACGATAAGCTTGTGCTTGATGGCGCCGAGATGCTGCTTGGTCCGCTGCGCCATCGCGGCTTCTTGCTTCATCCGCTCGAGGGTCGGGCTGGGGCGCAGACCCGAGTCGTCGGCCTCGGCCGGCGGCGGGGCGTCGTCGGGATTCGTCTGCTCATAGGACTTCCGCCAATCGTCGCTTGCCATGGGCTCAACTCCGCGCAAAGCTCTTCGTACTGCCCAACAGGGGCAACAGCATACACCAGGCCACGACCTTGATCGCAAGGAGCAACAACACCCCGCCTAGCAAGGGCCAGCGATTCGCACCGAGGGCAACTGTCTGCGCCCACCAGTAATTCGGATAGTTATAGCTGAAGGTCTCCGCGCGGGAATCAGCCGATTTGTCGGTGTCGGTGCGCTTGCGGAATTGGCGCCCCTCGAAGTAGTTGGCGAAGGCGGTCCTGGCGAAGCCCGGCTGCGAGAAGTACATAGGCGCGGGCGGAGGCAATCCCAGCGCGGCGTTCGTGTCGCGCTCGAGGAACCAGCGCGTGTGGGTCACCGTCGTGCTCATCACCTGCAGGGCGATAGCGTAGCAGAAGACTGCAATCGATAGGGCGCGGGCGAAGCGCCCCATCCGCCGCCAGTCGCTCAGCCACTCCGCCAGCAGCAATCCGATGAGCGGCGTGACCGCGACGAAGGATCGCGTGCCCCACGCCTGATCGTGCTTGAACTCCTCGATCAGCGCCGCGAGGGCCAGCGCCGTCGCCAGGCAGTAAAGGATCGCCCACGAGCCCGCCTTCATCCGCCGCAGGAAGGCAGGCAGAAACACGAGGGCCAGCACCGTCAGCGGGCAGTACCACGCGAGCCCTCGCACCGGGCCGAAGGTGACATCCCACAGGCCGGCCGGCAGGTTGTGGAAGCCCCAGCCGGTGAAGTTCGTGTCGCGCTCCCACACCGCGACCGGCCAGTGGCCGAACCGCCAGTAGTCGAAGCCCACCTCCGCCAGCCAGAAGGGGAGGAAGATCGGTACGCAAAGGAGGGCGGCCTTGATGCGATCGAAGCGCAGAGGTAGGAGGCCCGGCGCGCGCGTCGAGTTCTCCTCCGGCGTGACCATCCACATCCACGCGATCGCCGGCAGGAACATCAGGCTCTGGATCTTCACGAGCCACGCCAGGCTGAAGCAGACGGCTGAGAGCGCCAGCCACTTCACCGACCCTTGCCGCCCGGCAATCCACGCGGTGTAGAGCGCGCCGATAAGGAAGAGCGCCTGGTGAATCTCGTAGTAACAGTCGGTGGTGTACTTCCATACCAAGGTGCCGACTGCGACCAGGGCCGCCGTGCCGACCGCAGCGCCCAGCCCGTGCCCGAGGTCGGTCAGCCATAGCATCAGAACGACCGCGACCAGCGCTCCCGACAACGCCTGCCCGAAGCATGCGATCGCCTGCGAGGCAAGCTCCTCCGGCACACGCGCAACGATGCGATGCAGGCCTTGCGCCACTAGGTCGCCCATCGCCATTAGGAGGGGATCGCCGAGCCACCAGCGGTGCGTCGGGTGAGGCGGCTGGCCGGGAGGATCTTCGAGGGTGGGCTGATGCAGGTGAGCGATCTGATGGCCCATGTACCAGCGCCAGCCGGTGTCGCCGCCACCGGTCTTGCCGTGCGTTGTGACGAGGTAGAGCGCCGCCACGGCCACGAAAAGCAACAAGGCCGCGCGACGCCGCGCGGCTTTGTAGGAATCCCCCGTCCCGGTCATGGTCTCACCAGACGTCAAACCATCGCCTCCACGACAACGGCGCCATTATACGACTTCGGCGTCTGCGTCGCCCAGTTCGCTGCCGATTTTGGGGCGAGGCCCTGTGCTATAATGGCCGTCGTTTCGTCCATGGAGGGCCCGGTAGGGCCCGACCTCAGCCAGGGGAGCGGTGGCGCGTCATGAAGTCCCTGATCACCGGAGGAGCCGGCTTCATCGGCTCTCATCTTTGCGAAGAACTCCTTCGCCGCGGCGACACCATCGTCGTTCTCGACGATCTCAGCACGGGCCGCCTCGAGAATCTCCACGCCGCCCTGGCCACCGGTCAGGTGCGCTTCGTCGAGGGCGACATCATCGATGAGGCGCTCCTGCGCGAACTCACCGCCGAGTGCGACCGCATCTTCCACCTCGCGGCCGCCGTGGGCGTCAAGCTCATCCTCGAGCGCCCTCTCCACACGATGAACGTCAACATGACCGGGACGCACAACGTCCTCGAGGCCGCCTGCGATCTGGGCAAGCCCGTCCTCCTCGCCTCGACCTCGGAGGTCTACGGCCACCAGGTCGCCCAGAGCTTCCGCGAGGAAACCCCCAGCCTCCTCGGCCCGGTCAGCGAGATGCGGTGGATCTATGCGGTGACCAAGCTCGCCGACGAATACCTCGCCGCCGCCTATGCGCAGGAACGCGGGCTTTCCTACATCGCCGCGCGCTTCTTCAACACCACCGGCCCGCGCCAGACCGGCCGCTACGGGATGGTCGTGCCGAGGTTCGTGCAGGCCGCGCTAGCCGGCGATCCCATCACGATCTACGGCGACGGCCGGCAGGTGCGCTGCTTCTGCCACGTGGCCGACGTCATCCGCGCCGTGGCCGACCTGATGTCCAAGCCCGAGACCTACGGGGATGTCTACAACATCGGCTCGGATCAACCGATCACGATCCAGGGCCTTGCGGAGAGGGTCCTCGAGCTGACGGGGTCGTCCTCGCCGATCGAGTACGTGGCCTACACCGAGGCCTACGACGGGCTCGGCGTCCACGACATCCGCTACCGCGCGCCCGACATCAGCAAGCTGAGCCGGACGATCGGCTTCCGTCCGAAGCACACCCTCGACGAAATCCTGACGCAGATGATCGAGTACTACAGCACGCCGGGACGAGGATAAGGGCGGCGGAGATTGGTTTGCTGTAGGGCGGGGATTCATCCCCNNTGAATGCCCGCCCTACAGAAAGCCGTCCTGCTCGCTCTCTACTTGACGTCGAGGTTCACGGTCAGGACTTCCCCGAAGGTGACGTCCGGCCGCGCCTTCATCGTGAAGATCACCTGCATCGGGCTGTCCACCTTAGGCATGACCACGCCCTCGATAGTCGCCGTGCCCTCGGACGCGACATCTGCCGTCAGCGGCAGGAACGCATCGCCCGCGCTCATCCCCACCTGCCCATCGCCCGCTCGCGCCAGCCACTTCGCCTCAGCGATGTTCCCCACGGTCAGACGCACGGAGAGCGGCCCGCCTTTGGCCACCGTGATCTTGCCGTCTTCGTCGGGCGCTACCCACTTGCCGTCGGCGTCCTTGATCTCCAACCGGTCGATCACGGCGTCGAGGTACTTGTGCGGATTGCGCCCCGGCTTGTAGGCGCCGCCGCCCACAGCCTTGCGCGGACAAGTCCCTGAGTCGAAGCCGTAGCCGTCGGTGCGCAGCCCGGGGGTCTTGCCAGTTGAGAGGAGCCCCCAGTACTTCTGGCGCAGCGCGTCGTACACGCCGGCCTCGCCCCGCGCGGAGGCATCGCGATCGACGATGAGCCACTGGTCGACGGTGGGCCGGGCCTGCGGGGTGCTCATCTTCTCGGACCAGTCGTGGATAACGCGGCTCACGGGCCGCCACGATCCGTCGGGATTGATGATGCCGTAGTCGGTCTTCTCATACACGCGGTAGCCGCCGGGGTAGTACCAGCAGACGCTGCCACTCGAGCAAGAGTCGTAGACCATGTGATAGAAGTTGTCGAAGAAGTCGGCCTGGGCCTTCAGCTTCGCCGGGTCGTTGGCCATCTTGTCGAAGTCCCACGAACTGCTGCCGAACTCAGCCCACATCACCGGCCGGCCCGGCGCCATGCAGCGCGCGTAGTCCACGGTGAAGCGACCGTCGCGCACGTGATCCTCGGGACCAAGGCGGCCATAGCCCTCCGGCTCCATGATGTCGACCGATCGCGCGAGGCCGCGGAAGTCGTAGGAGACCCAGCCCGGATCGTTCGTCGGATCGCCCGCGAAGGACATCCGGAAGCTGATCGGGTGATGCGCGTCGATGCCACGCACGAGGCTGAAGGCGGCCTCATGCTTCTTCGCCAGCAGGTCGTCGAGGAAGCGCCGGTAGGCGGCGACCATGATCCGGTGCGGTCCGTCGGTGCGGAGGAGATCATCGGGCGGACCCGACACCACGCCATCCACCCGCGGCGCCGGCACGCCCCATTCCGCCTCGGCGTTCTCCAGGCTGCCGTAGCGGCTGACGATCCACTTGGCCCAGTCCTCATCCCACTGCGTGCGAACGTCGAAGGTGCCGAAGCTCGGCTCCCAGGCGAGGTCGTAGGCGACGACCGTGTCGTTCTCGGCNNTCAGCCCCAGCCGCCGGCAGCGCTCCAGAACGTCGAGGAGGTTGCGGCTGTCACTGGACTTGTAGTAGGCCGAGATCGAGATCATGTTGAAGCCGAGGGCCTTGATCCGGCGGAGGTCGCGCCCGACGATCTCGGGGTCATAGTTCGCCTTGTCGAGCCAGTACTCGAAGAGGTCGGCGTCCTCGGTCGCCATCGAGGTTGAGGGGATGTAGTTGACCCCGAAGGCGCGCCAGGGCTTGTCGCCGAGGTAGAAGTCGCCGTCGCGGACCTGGACGAATTGCGGGTTGGGATTCGGCTTCCACGTGACGACGGTGTGCGTGGCCATGTCGAGGGGCTTGCCGTCGGCATCGAGCAA
>PMZA01000521.1 GCA_003170595.1 Armatimonadota bacterium | reverse complement strand
CTGCAGATGGGGGCGGGCTTCTCGATCTCGAACATCGGTCCCGGCCGCGTCGAGTCCTTCACGGCGATCATCAGCGCCCCGCAGGTGGCGATCTTGTCCATCGGTGCGCTCGCCGAGCGGCCGGTCGTGAGGGATCATGCGGTGGTCGTGCTGCCCACGATCTACCTGACGCTGACGGTCGATCATCGCGCTGTCGACGGCGCCGACTCGGCGGCGTTCCTGCGCGACCTGGTGGCGCTGCTCGAAGACGCGGACGCCCTCGCCGCCGTCTGCGGAGTATAGCGGGGCCTCACAGCGGCGGGACCTTCAGCGGACGGCCCTCGATCGCCGACTGGTGCGCCAGGAGGCACGCCTGCGCGCTCTTGGCGCCCTCGACCGCGTCCACCATCGGCTGCTTGTCGCCGAGGATGCAGCGCGCGAAATGCTCGACCTCGGGCTCGTACGGGTGGCCGTGGTACTCCACCGGTATCTCCATCCACGCGTCATTCCCGTCGAGGCATAGCTTGTTGCCCTTCACCGTTCCCCTCGTCCCATGCACGGCGAGGTTGTACCACTCGGCCATGGGGCTGATGGTCCCGTACAGCGACGCGACCTTGCCCACCGCCCCGCTCGCGAAGCGCAGCATCGCCGCCTGCGTCGTCGGCTTGTGCATCTCGGTATAGGCCGTGTGGTTGGCCATGCCGAAGACTTCCTCGATGTCNNCCGCCCACGATCGGGATCTCCTGCGTGATCTTCCACTCTTCCATATGCTGCTGGTAGCGCAGGTCGTGGACGTAGTCGGCCTCGAGGTAGAAGAGGTCGCCAAGTTGGCCGTTCTCCACGAGGCGGCGGACGAACCTGAACAGCGGATTGAACCGCAGCACCTGGCCGACCATCGTCTTCGTCGTGGCCTTCCGCGCGGCAGCGACCATGCGCGCGAGGTCGTCGAGGCTGTTGGCCATCGGCTTCTCGACCAGGACGTGCTTGCCGGCTTCGAGGGCCCGGATGAAGGGCTCGGCGTGGAGGTGGTCGGGCGTGTGGACGGAGATGATATCGATGTCGCCGCGGTCGAGTATCTCGTAGCCGGAGTAGCCGTCGACGCCGAAGTCGGCCGACGCCGCGCGAAGCCGTCCCTCATCACGGTCGCACACGGCCTTCAACTCGATCAGGCCGCAGCTCTGGTAGGCCGAACACCACGCCCGGCCGTTGTGGCCGAGGCCGATCAAGCCGACGCCAAGTCGTGCCATCTGCATCGCCCCAGGAGAAGAAAAGTGCGCGGCACCGTGAGAGAAGCAAAGCTTCTCAGGGAGCCGCGCACTCAATTCGCGCTGCCGGGCGTTCAACCTTCGATGGCGCTACTGCGCCGCCGGCTGCCAGTATGTGGCTTGCGCCATCGTCTCTTCGCGGCCCCACTTGGCGTGGCCGTCGGCGAAGCCGTAGATGACACCGTCGTTGTGGCGCTGGGGAATGCCGTTGAAGGTGAAGCTTGTATTGGAGGCAGTGGTGAGAGGGTCGGGGCTGTTGTGGTTGCCGGCGGTGATCCACCAGAGCGAGGGCCGTGAGCCACCCGCTATCGGCCACCCGTTGCCGTTGGTCCCTGACGCGTACATGAGGCCCGGGTCGACGTCGCCGCAGAGGATCTTCGAGGACGAGTCCCACAGCGAGCCAATCGGGCACATGCTCATCAGATAGTTCATGCCGTACCCCGGTCCCGCGTCCTTCCGGTCAGGGCAGTACAGTATCTGCCAGTTGTGCGTGTAGGGGTAGATCGCGTCATACCAATAGACCGAGGTCAGCGGCGGCCCGCCGGGGGGGAACATTTCGTCGTAGTCCTGCGAGTACATCAGGTCAGCCAGGACGATCTGCTTCACGTTGCTGATGCAGGCCGCCTGCCGTCCCTTTTCCCTGGCTCGCGCAAACACTGGCATCAGAATCGACGCCAGGATACTGATGATCGCAATGACTACGAGGAGTTCAATCAGAGTGAACGCGCTCTTGCGCACGGGGACGACCTCCTAAGATTGGAGCAAGCGAAAAGCACACCCACGGTAGTTATCATACCTTTAGACGCGTGACGGCCCCCACTTNNCGGGCCGACCCCTCGAGGCTCAATCGTTGATAACCGCAAGCGGTTTGTCCCGATGCCTACTTGCCCTTCTCGTGGGACTCGTGCTTCTCGCCACCCTCGTGCTTGCCCTTGGCCTTGCAGGTGCAGGCCTTGTGCTTGCCCTGGTGGCACTTGCACGCCTTGCCGCAGGCCTTGTGGTGCCTGACGTGGCGGACCATCTTGTGGTGCCTGATGTGATGCCTCGTCCTCGCACCATGATGCTTCTTAGCCGGAGCCGCATGAGCCGCGGCATGGGTCTTCGCCGCCGCCACCGTGGGCTTGGCCTTCCCCTTCGCCTTCGAGTCGGCCGCCGACGCTGTCGCCACCAGCACGATCGCGATCGCTACGACCAGGGTCCACACCAGAACTTTCGGGAAAAGACGCTTCACTCTCGACCAACCTCCTTATCCAGCACTTAGAGCGTCAGACGATGTCGGCTTTCCTTTGTTCACCTGCTCTGAAGACCTGACTTGAAAACCCCGGGCAGGAGTCTCCTCCGCTTCGTGGGGCCGCGACGCCGGTTACGCCGGCCCCAAAACAACGCGCCGACGAGCAGGCGCTAAGGCCGGCCCGTCGACGCTCAGTCGATGACAATCGCAGTCGGTTGATCCTGCCGTCTACTTGCGCTTGGCTTTGGGGTGCTTGACGTGCCTGACAACCTTGTGATGCTTGCGATGATGGACGACCTTGACAGTGTCCGGATGGTGGGTCTTCTTGTGGACATAGCGCGCGGTCTGATGCTCGTCGTGCCACACGACGTGCGTACCTTTGTGGTACACCGAGGTGACGGCTGAACCCGTGGTCTTCGCGGCGTGCTTCACGGCGTGCGAGCCCTTGTGGTACAGCGTCGTGGCCTGCGAGCCGAAGGCCGTCCCCATCATCAACAGCGCAAACAGACCAGCCAGCGTAAGCACCATGCCCTTCCATAAGCGGTTCTTTACCATACCAACACTCCTCCCCTAACGGGATATACCTGTCAGACTAGTTCATCTTCCTCTTATTCGCCCTCGCAGGAGTCCCTCCTGCCAGGGAGAACAAATCTCTCGATATCCCTTTCACTGTCACGTCCTGGGAGGACTGAGAACATGAAGCTCGCCCTGCACCCCGTGATCCTGAGCGGGTCGCCTGATCTGGACCAACAGCTCGCCATCGCCCGCGACGCCGGTTACGCCGGCCTCGACATCGACATCATGGGCCTCAAGGCTCGCGCCGAGGAGCAGGGCCTCGAGGCCGTGCGCGGTCTCTTCGCCAGCTACGGCGTCGCCCCGGCAGGCTGCGGACTGCCCCTCAACTGGCAGGCCCCCGACGCGGAGTTCGAGACCGCCCTCGAGGGGCTCGGGCCGATCGCCCAGTTCATGGTCGACATCGACTGCCCCCGCACCTTCACCTACATCATGCCGACCACCGAGGGCGATCCCAACGAGTACTGGCTCTACCTCATCGATCGCTTCCACGCGGTGGGCGAGGTCCTGGCCGACTACGGCGTCCGCCTCGGCCTCGAGTGGCTCGGGCCAGCCCACATCCGCGCCAGCGGGAAACCCGTCATCCACACGATGGCCCAGACTCTCCAGCTCATCAAGGAGATCGACCTGTTCAACCTCGGCCTCCTCTTCGACGTCTGGCACTGGTTCACGTCCGAGGGCACCATCGAGGAGATTCTCGACCTCTACGCCGACCAGATCGTCCACGTCCACTGGAACGACGCCCCCGACAAGCCCCTCGCCGACCAGGTGGACAGCCTGCGGGAGGTGCCGGGCCGCGGAATCATCCCGCTGGTCGATGTCTACCGCGCGCTGGTGGAGATCGGCTACGAGGACTACCTCTCGGTGGAGATCTTCAACGCGGGCCTGCCCGACCTGCCGGCGATGGATGCGGCGAAGCTGGTCAAGGCGGCGTGCGACGAGATAGCGGCCAAGGCCGGCGCCAGCGCCGACGCCTAGGTCCATCGTATGTGGACCTTCGGCCCCGAAGCCTGAGGCCGGAGGACGCCTTCCGCGCCGGGAGAGGGATCAGCGCCTCTCCCGGCGCTGCTTTGTGGCCGGAAACCGACGGCTGGCCGCATTGTTTGACAGTTCCGCCTCAGGCCTATACTATAATCGGGATCGGCCCCTCAAGTGCCGAGCTACTCCTGGAGGTCACGTCCATGCGCAAGAGTGGCTTCACGCTAATCGAATTGCTTGTCGTCATTGCGATCATCGCAATCCTTGCGGCGATCCTGTTTCCCGTCTTCGCCAAAGCCCGTGAGAAAGCGCGCCAGACAGCATGCTTGAGCAACCTCAAAGAGCTTGCCCTCGCCACTCTGATGTATGTGCAGGACTACGATGAGTGCTTGCCCACCGGCAACTTTCAGAACCAGTACCCGGGCGACCTGAACAACGGCGGGCAGTTCCCGGGCGGCACGCATTGGCCGTGCCTCCAGCCCTATATCAAGAACACCCAGATCATGCGGTGCCCCAGCGGCGACGCCACCATGTTCGCCTGGTTCGGCACGAACTATGGCGTCGTCCGTGAGACCGGCATCGACTGCAGTCAAGGGCCAGGCAGGTCGCTCGCCTGGTTCCAGGCCCCCGCCACCGACACCCTCTACTTCGACAACGGCTACTGGGCCGGCTGCTGGACGATCAACCAGGTCTCCAACCGCCACAACGGCGGGGCCAACCTCGCCTTCATGGACGGCCACGCTAAGTGGATCAGCACCCAGACCCTCCTCACCACTGACTACAGCTACATCGACACCAACTGCAACAACGCCCATCGCTGGGTCGAGCAGTAGCCTGTCCTGATCTCTGCGACTGACGAGGGGCGCGACCACCGGTCGCGCCCCTTTTTTCTTTGCTGCCTACACGTCATCTCACCGCCGCAAATCTCTGCACTCACTGTCACGCCGTGTTACATAACAGCCCCGCAGACCGTTTGACGCCCCGTTTTTTGGGGAATACTATTGAACGTCACTTTGCCTTAGCGCAAACCCCAAGGAGGAAGTGCATGAATCGGAAAGGCTTCACTCTTATCGAATTGCTGGTCGTGATCGCGATCATCGCGATCCTGGCCTCCATCCTCTTCCCGGTCTTCGCGAAGGCCCGAGAAAAGGCCCGTCAAACTAGCTGTCTCGCCAATGAGAAGCAGCTTGCCCTGGCTATCCTGATGTACTCTCAGGACTACGACGAAATGATGCCCGCGGCCGGCGACGGTGTCGCCAACATGCAGTGGCCCGGGATGAACGCGCTGATCTACCCCTACATCAAGAACGTCCAGATCTTCATGTGCCCGTCCGCCAAGCGCGATCAGGGCCAGCCGAATCCCTGCAGCTACTTCTTCAACGGTGCCCTCTTCTGGTCCGGCATGCAGGTCTCCCAGGCCCAGATCATGCGCCCCTCCGATATCATCATGATCTCCGAGTACGGCCATGACGCGGTCTGCTACCAGCGCCCCCGCTTCGACGGCACGCACTTCGGTGAGTTCTACGCGCCCGATTGGGGCAACACCCTCCACAACGACGGCATGAACTGCGGCTTCGCCGACGGCCATGCCAAGTGGCTGGGCAAGGGCTCCCAGTACTCCGGCCTGTGGGGTCTCACTCCCACCGGCGACGTGATGGTCACGCAGATGACCTACGGTCGCGACCTGAACTAGGCTGCCCGTATTCCCATCAACGCAAAACCGCCCCCGCGATTCCCTCGCGAGGGCGGTTTCACTTTCGGGATAGGCCTCGGTCACTCCGCCAGAAACGCTCTGGCGCTACTCCGCCAGAAACGCTCTGGCGCTACTCCGCCAGAATCGCCTGGGCCATCCGCTCCAGGGCGTGCCCATCCCACGGCTCCAGGTGGCGGCCCGAGAACTCCGCCCTCGCGGCCTGCATCTGACCCCGCCCCTCGTCCGACATCGCCCGCTGCAGGGCCGGCTCGGCGTCGCCCGGCCGTGTGACCCGGATCGCCGCCCCGAAGTCGTCGAAGGGGTAGAAGGGCGGCCCCTCCCGAAGCTCGACGAAAACCACCGGCTTGCCCAGCGCGAGCGCCTCAAGAATTGTCGTCGAGAACTGGCTGACAAAGACGTCGCAGGCGGCGATGAGGTCGCGCAGATCGGCCGTCCCGTGGGCGATGATTCTGCCCTCGCAGCCGGCCTTCGCCATCGCCCGCCGGTACATCTCGCCCTCGCGCTCCGGCTTTTGCTGCGGGTGGAGCTTCACCCACGCCTCCGCCCCGATCGCGGCGCAGGCCCGCGCCAGCACCGCGAACCACCAGTCCTCGCGCGCGTCACTGCCGGGCGGGTCGTTCGGCTGGGTGGCGAGGAGAACCGCCGGGCGGTCGTTGGGCGCAGGGGGGCTCTGCGGCTGCCATCCCGCCAGGGCATCCAGCGTCGGGTTGCCCACGACCGTCAGTCGCGCGCCATCACCGACCCTGGGCCGCACGACCTCCGCCGTGTACTCGTTGAAGAGGAGGTATTCGTCATACCACGGGCTATCATAGTCCAGCGACGGGATCAGCCCGTGCTGGCAGCAGACGGTGCGGATTCCCCGCCGCCTGGCCGCGACCAGATATGGCGTCGCCAGCCGCGGCAGGAAGTGGAAATCCACCACGACCCGGGGCTTGACGGCATCGAGGAGGGCCTCGGCGTCAGCCTCCAGCCATCGTGCCAGGGGGATCTCCCGCGCCGCCAGCGACACCAAGCGTGGCCCCATCGCCGCCAGCAGTGGGGGAGAGAGGAGGCCCTGCATCGCACCGAGCACGGCTCCCAGCCGTCCAGGGCTCTGATCGTCTGGCACAACCTGCGCGCCGAGTACCACAAATCTGTGCGCACCGGCCGAGGGAGGGGCCAGCGGATCCCGCGCCAGCTCATACGCCCCGCCGGCATCGGCAAGCTTCTCCGTCATCCTCAGAGCCAGACCCTCGACCACCGGCCCGGCGGCGAGAATCAGGACCTCTGCCCGCGTGGGCGGACGACCCGATGCGCCGGCCGCGACCGCCTGATCGAGCACTCGTCGCGCGTGGCGGCGGATCATCATCGATCTCAGCGGTCCCATCACGCGCGAGAGCGGTCCGATCGCCAGGGGAGTGCGCCTGGCCACGTGAGGCAGGCCCAACCGCGCCGCAACGTCAGCCCCGGCGGCCTCGGCGACCGTCTGCCCCGACCACCAGTCCCGCGACCGCACGTCAGTGAGAGTGGCGATGGCCCGCGGGCCGACCTTCCGCGCCGCAGCCTCGACGATCGCCACGGCCTCGATCAGCGGCGTGACGGAGTGGCTCTCGAGGATCTGGCGGAGGTACTGCCACTGGTCATCGCTGACTCCCTGCGCGCCCACCGCGACCCTCAGGGCCTCCAGGACCGCGCCCGCCCGCGCCTGGGCCTCGGCCTGCTCCTCGTCGCTGAGCGCGTGCAGGCGCATCGCCCGCGAGAGCGTGGAGTCCTGCCAGAAGGGGAGGGTCAGCGGCACGACCGGCCCACGAGCGGCCCACCGCCGAGCCACGGCCTCCCGCGGCCCGGGATGGTCGGCCACCAGCAGGATACCGGGGTCCGTCGCGCTCATCAGGGTGTGATGCCCGCCTGCTCGGCGACCTCGGTCAGACGTGCCAGGGCGGTGGCGAAGCCCTCGCCGTTGCCGTGATGCCCCAGCCAGACTTCCATGACCATGGGCGCGCCGATCGCGACAAGCTGTGGCAGAACTTGGGCGAAGTCAATCTCGCCCATGCCGATCTGCAGGCCCTCGCCATCGACGCCCGACGCGTCAGCCACGTGCAGATGCCGCGTCCAGGGCGCCACGGTCTCGATGAAGTCGGCCAGGTTCTCACCGGCATGACGGCACCAGAGCTGGGCGTGCGAGGTGTCCAGGCACAGCTCCAGCCCCATCCGCTGGGCGGCCTCGGCCATGTCGCCGGGCGCGCAGAAATAGTTGCCGTACCACTGGCCGCTGAAGTACCAGGGGTAGGGCGGCAGGTTCTCGTAGACGATCCGCACGCCGCCGGGATCGCGAAGCTCATCCGCCGATCGCGAGAAGGCATCGCGCAGCGGTCGCGCATCCGGGAGAAAGCCGTCGTAGCTCATCGCGCCGGTGTGGACCACCAGCGGCGGCGTATCGCTGTTCGGGAACTTCTCCCTCAGCCTCTCCGCCGTCTCGGCCGCCCGGGCGACCAGGGCCACGCTCCACCGCCGCGTCTCCTCATCCGTCGAGCAGAGGTCGAGGAGCTTGCCGTGATAGTACTCCGGGCAGTGGACGGCCAGCTTCTGCTGGAACTCCGGCAGGTCGCCGGCCGGGCCGCTGTCGAGGTCCATGTCGGTGAGGTGAAACTCGAGCATCGCCGGCTTGAGCGACTGCGCCAGGCCCACGCAATCGTGGAATCTCACGACCGCGCCCCACGGCCACGGGAAGCTCGCCGCAATCGCCGCAGGCTCGCGGCCCGTCAGGTCGGCCTCGCGGAATAACTCCCCCGCGGTCATGTCCCGAGGCGCGGGCTTGCCCACGATGTCCGCCGCACGCTGAGGCGAAACGGTCGCGCCGGGGCTGAGGGCTGTGAGGTCATCCCACGCCAGCGTCTGACCCGCGGTGATGGGCCGAGCCGCCGCGAGGCTCTTGCCCAGCGCGTGCCGGGTGAGGATCTCGCCTCGCGACATACCGCGCCGCGCCTGCCCCATCGACTCCTCGATGACCCGGATGTCGCGCACCTGCTTCGCGAGGCCCTGCGGCTCGAGGCTCGACGCATGGTCCGGCCCGGCCATGGTGCGGTCGAGGGTGATGTGGCGCTCGATGACGCACGCGCCCAGCGCCGCCGCCGAGGTCGACACCGCGATCCCGCGCTCATGCCCCGAGTAACCGACCGGCACGCCGAACTGCCCGAGGGCGAGCATGGCCCGCAAATTCACATCCTTGAACGCCGCCGGGTAGGTGCTCTGGCAATGCAGCAGCGCGAAGTCGGCGCCCAACTCGCGCAGGAAGCCGACTGTTCGCTCGATCTCGCGCCAGTCGCACATGCCAGTGGAGAGGATCATCGGCTTGCCGGTCCGCGCCACGTACTCGAGCAGGGGGAAGTTGGTCATGTCGGCCGAAGCCATCTTGTAGGCGACTACACCTAACCGCTCGAGGAGGTCGAGGCTCGACCGGTCCCACGGGCTGCATAGGAACTCGACCTCCCGCTTCCGCGCATACTCGGTCAGGTCGGCGAAGACCTCGTCGCTCAGCTCCACCTGCTGCAGCCAGGAGACGACGTACTGCAATTCCTTGTCCTGCTGGCCGAGGTCGGCGAGGACTTCGGGGCGGTAGACTTCCTTCAGATTTCGCTTCTGGAACTTGACCGCATCAACGCCGCAGCGTGCCGCGAGGTCGATAAGCCGGCGCGCAAGCTCGGGGTTGCCGTTGTGGTTCAGCCCGATCTCGGCGATGAAATATACGGGCTCGCCCGGCCCGACTTTGCGATCGCGTATTCTGATGTGCGGAGCTTCGTCGCCCATTGTCTCTCCCCAGTTCTCGGCCTGTCGCGCTACGGCTTGAGGCCCCTCAGCACTTCCTCCACGAGGCGGAAATCGTCCCACGTGTCGATATCGAGCGAGCGTACCGGGTCCATGATGAGCACGCGCACCTCGCCGCCCAGGCGATTGCCGAAGCGGCGGAAGGCCTCGGTGCGCGTCACGTAAAGAGCCCCGTTCTCACGATACTTGTGCGGCATGTCCTGGCTGCGCGGACGGCCAGCGTACTCATACTCGGCGGCGAAAAGGCCGTCCTCGCCGAACTGACCGGCCAGGTACCAGTGCTGAATGGGCGTGACCGTCATCACCGCATCGCAGCCGCTGTCCAGCAGCACCCTCACGCCCTCGTCCATGATGTCGGCGCCGCGCAGAGGAGAGGTGCACTGCAGCAGCGCGACGGCGTCGGGCTCGTAGCCCTCGTTAGCGCGCAAGATGTCGAGGACATGGAGCATCGCCGGCTCGGTGGGCGTGGTATCGGCGGCAAGTTCGGCCGGGCGAAGGATGACCTCAGCGCCGGCGGCTTTCCCGGCCTCGGCGATCTCGTCGTCATCGGTCGAGACGATCACGCGCGTCACCGTTGCGCAGGCGATCGCGGCCTCGACGGTCCAGGCGATGAGGGGCTTGCCGCCCAGGGGCAGCACGTTCTTACGCGGCACGCCTTTGGAGCCGCCGCGCGCCGGTATGATGCCCAAGACTTCCGCCTGACCGCCTGTCGCCAAAGCCCGCCGAGCCTCCTCACCTGCAGCGCAAGGATACCAGTCCGAGAGGTGTGTGAACAAGCCAAGGCCCACCAAAGGCGAAGGCCCACCGCCGGGCCACAGCCGCAGGCTGAAGCCTGCGACTACGGTTCTTCGAGGCCCATCGATCGTCGAAGCCTATGCGTTCTGCGGATCGCCTCGTGACCGTAGTCGCACCTTTCAAGGTGCGGCGGTGGCTGCGTGGTGGGCCTTTCTGCCTTCTCTTTCCGACCCCTCGTAGGTATACTCCTTACGCCGCGCTTCGGGCGGCTCGGGAGGGTTTTCTCATGGCCGAGAAGTGTGCCGTCGTCTTCGATTGCGGCTCGACCAACATCACCGTCATCGCCGTATCGACGGAGGGGCGGATCCTCGCCAGCGCCTCGCGTCCCAACGACTTCGCCCCCGATCCCGCCGGCCCGGAAGGCTGGCTCGCCTGGAGCATGGACGCCCTCTGGCAGCGGATCTGCGGCGCGTGCAACGAGATGCTTTGCCATATTCCGGGCGTCGAGCCCATCGCCGCGACGGTGACCACCTGGGGCGCCGACGGAGCGCCTGTCCGCGCCGATGGCAGCCTCGCCTATCCGGCCATCGCGTGGGCCTGCCCGCGCACCGAGGACCTCGCCGCCCGCTGGCCGTCGGTGATGGACCTATGGGAGACCTATCGCGAGACCGGCTATCAGATCATCCCCTTCAACACGTTGCTGAAGATGATGTGGCTGCGCGAGAACGCGCCGGCCGCCCTCGACGACGCCGCGTGCTGGATGATGATGCCCGGCCTCTTCAGCCACATGCTCTGCGGTGAGATGTCCATCGACCCGACCGCCGCCGGCACGACCATGGCCGTCGACATGTCCGCGCGGGCGTGGTCGCCGAAGATGCTCGCCCTCGCGGGCCTCACGCCAGAGTTCTTCCCGCGCTGGGTCGAGCCCGGCGGGGTCATCGGACAGCTTTCGGCCTCGGCGGCGAAGGACACCGGCCTTCCCGCGGGCATCCCTGTCGTCGCCTGCGGGCATGACACGCAGTTCGCGGCCATTGGCGCCTGCGCGCGACCGGGCGAGGCGATCCTCTCGAGCGGGACGTGGGATATCCTCATGCTCCGCGACCCGAACTACAACCCCACGCGCCTGGGCTTCGACGAGGGCGTGCTCATCGAACTCGACAGCCAGCCCGGCCTGTGGAATCCGCAGTTCCTGATGATGGCGTCGGGCGTGCTTGAGTGGCTCCGCGACCTGGCCTTCGCCGACCTTGCCGGGCGGCCCGATCCCTACGCGATCATGGTCGCTGAGGCCGAGAAAGTCGGGCCCGGCTCGGGCGGCGTCATGGTCGTACCGAGCTTCGTCCCGTCGACCGGCCCGACGAAGAAGCATTCCACCCGCGGCACGGTTCTGGGCCTCGAACTCGCCACCACCCGCGGCCATCTCTACCGCGCCACGCTGGAGGGGCTGGGCTATCAGTTGAAGCAGGCGCTCGGCATCCTCGGCGGCGCGACGGGCTACGACATCCGGGCGCTGCGCGTCGTGGGCGGCGGCTCCAAGAACCCGCTGTGGAATCGCCTCCGTGCGGACATCACCGGCCTGCCGGTCGTCACCATCGCGCAGAAGGAAGCGACGGTCCTCGGCGCGGCCATCTTCGCTCTCGTCGGCGCCGGCGAATTCGCGTCGGTCGATGAGGCGCAGGACGCCGTCCGCGGTGGGGAAGAGATGATCTACCCCGGCCCCGATGCCTCGCTCTACGAGGAGCCGTACCAGCGCTACTGCCAGGTCCCGCCGGCGCTTGAGGATTACTACCGGTCTGCCTAACTGGAGGTATGGGGATGCCGATTGCCGCTCTGGCCCTGATGTGCGCCGCCGCCGTCCCGGCGGCCGGTTCGGCCGCTACGCACGCGGAGGCCTACTGGCTCGACATGAAGGGCCTCGACTACGAGGGCCAGATCACCGCCCTCTGCCTGCAGGGCATCGCTAATCGCAACGCCCCCAAGCTCTTCCTCGACACGCGCGACGTGAACTGGCCCTGGCCGCCGAGCGATGAGAACTGGCGCGAGTACCTGGAGAAGTCGAAGGGCTATCACTTCACGGTCCTGCCAGATCTCGCCGCCGCCATCGCGAAGTTCAAGGGCGACCTCTTCGGCCTCGCCATCTACGATGCGACCGAGTGCGATGCCGAGCGGTCGATCGCCTGCACCTGCGCGTCCATCCATAGCTGCCTGCCGGTGTCGGCGCAGATGCTGGCCGCCCAGCCGAAGACCTTCGAGGGCCTGGCGATCAAGCACGACTGGCGCGGCAAGTTCAAGGACGTCGGCGAAGCCTGCGTCTATGCCAGCACGAACATCATGCCCAAGTGCACGAAGGGCCTCTGCTACAGCCTAGGCCACAGCTTCCCCGGCACCGCCCTGGGCGGCGATGGTGCC
Organism: Armatimonadota bacterium; assembly: GCA_003170595.1. Classification (GTDB taxonomy): domain Bacteria; phylum Armatimonadota; class Zipacnadia; order Zipacnadales; family FEN-943; genus FEN-943. The sequence goes on along the minus strand of PMZA01000521.1, from coordinate 15,454 downwards.
GTGCACCTCTCCCTCGACTACGTCGTCGCCGAGCGCGGCTACGTCTTCAACCTCTCGCCGATCGAGTCGAAGACGAACCGGTGGTACGGCAAGGACTGGGCCGACCATCCCGATCAGGCGACGGCCTTCACCGACCTCGTCGTCGGCCTCGGGCCGCTCACGCAGGTGTGGGGTTGGGCCGAGCCCGAGGGCGCCTTCTCCACCCTCGTCAGCAAGGCGGGCGGCTTCGTCATGTGCCCCGGCCCGAACCTGAGCTTCTGGCGGAAGGTCCCGGCCGGCAGTCCGCGCCTGCCCACGCCGCCTCGCCAGGCGCATCTCGAGGACAAATGCTACGTCGTCTTCCAGACCAATGAAGGTGACACGCCGAAGGAACTGCTGACCTTCTTCAGCTCCGGATGGCTCGACAAGAACCATGGCTCGCAGCCAGTCGCGTGGGGCATCAATCCCCTGATCGGCTCGCTCTTTCCGGCGCTCTTCGAGTACGTCGCGAAGACCGCCACGCCCAACGACAGCTTCTTCTGCGGGGTGAGCGGGGCGGGCTACTGCTTCCCCGACCTCATGCCCAGGGCCGACCTGTACTACAAGTGGTCCGAGAAGCATTGCCGGGCGATGAATGTGCCGACGGCGGACGTCTGGTCCGACTGGCTGCGGGCGCCGTGGAAAATCTTCGAGGCCTATCACGCGGGCGCGCGCTATGTGACGGGCTTCACCTCGCCGCCCTCGCCCAACGCCGTCGATCGCTGGCTGCCCGATGGCACGCCAGTCATCTCAGCCGGGCGCGGGCTCCACTACTACAGCTTCGAGGGCGACTGGACCGTGGGCCTCGCCAAGCAGATCCGCCTCGTCTCCGCCGACATGCCGAAGCCGTGCTTCATCTGCGTCTACGGGGGCGTCGGGCCGCAGATCTATGGCATCGTTCACGACACCCTCGCGCGGCTGGGCGAAGGGTATGAGGCGCTGACGATGGACGACTTCATGGCCCTCGCGCGGGAGACCGGGAGGCTGGTCGAGTCGGTCGATCCGCAATTCGTCGCGCGCGGGGAGAAGGCCACGGTCGGCCTGAAGTGGTACGCGCCCCAGCTTGATCCGCCGTCCACCGCGGAGGTTTCGGCCTTCGGTCAGAAGGCGAAGGTGCGGCTGTCGGATGATCCGGCGCAGGCTGCCACCGGCTTCGTCGCAGTGCCTAACGACGCGACCCTCGGCCCGCAGCCGATCGTCGCGACGCACGGCGCCGATCGTCGCAGCGCGAGCGTGACCGTCGTCGCCGAGGCGAAGGTCCTATTCGACTCCACCGTCCCCGCCGCGTGGGAAGATAAGCTGGCGAAGTTCAGCATCGACCACGGCCGCGGCCGCGTCTTCTGCCCGCCTGAGCATGCTTACGGCAGCGTCGAGCTTCTGGTTACGGTCGACTTCGACCGCGATCCGGTGATCCAGATCTCGGTCAGCAAGACTGACGGAGCGTGGGCGTTCAAGCTCAACGACGGGACGTTCCCCGATGATCCCATGTTGGTCTGGGACACGGGCGCCACGGGGACCTTCACCACCCACCTCGCCGGCGTGGTGCCGCAGTGGCACGGGACAAAGACCTTCCACCTCATCCTCTTCTCGGTGGGGGCGGGGAAGAGCTTGTGGGTCGACCGCGTGAGGTTGCTGTACCAGCGGTAAAGGCGAGCACTTAGTATTTCTGCTCGCTGTAGGGCGGGGCTTTACGCCCCGCCGCGTAGTTGATGACGAAAGACAAGGACCGGCGGGGGATAAACCCCCGCCCTACAGCAGGCGAACCCCGGCGGCGGGCATAAATGTGGGTTCGCGAAGCGAACCCTAAGCCCTACAGAAAGCGGCTGGGCCGGAGCCCTTCAGAACCGCTGCTTGCCGGAGGCTTGCTCGTGGCGGCGCAGGTCGTTGAGCGCTTCGAGGTCGACTAGCTGGTCGCGATTGATCCCCGCCTCGCGCATCATCCGCCGCACGAACCCCAAGTTGCCCACCCCGCCGCACGAATGTGCGTCGCTGCCCGCGCAGAAGTTCACGCCCGCCTCCGAGAACACCCGCAGGATCGGCGTGATCTGCCGCACGTACTCGGCCACCGAGATATCCGGGTGCCACCAGTACGCCTGGTCCATCAACTCGTACGCGCACCCGTTTCGCGCGAAGGCCTCGGCCACGCGGGCGATCATGTCGGCCGGGAGGTCCTCAGGGTTGAGGGTCGCTTCCCATCGCCCGAGGTTGAAGGGATGGGCGATGGCGTCGACGACCGGGTTCGCGGCGGCGTTGACCATCGCCTGCTCGATGTTCTTCAAGAAGCCGCCCACCGTCGCCGGGACGTTGCGCGCGATGCCCTCGGTCCTCTGGCTGAAGTCGGCGAGGATCCAGCAGACGCGCCGGGCCTCATCGATGCTGATGCTCACGTCGCCGCGCGGGTTGAGGATGGTGGCCTCGACGCCGGGGATGACGGTGACTTCGCTGCCCGCGTCGGCGCGCACGATGGCCGCGATATGGCCCTCGAAGTCGTCGCTGCTGCCCTGGCCGTACCAGTGATCGGTGATGGCCACGGCCCTCAGCCCGGCGGCCTCAGCGGCGCGGACGCAGTCGCTCAACTCGTCGCGGCCGTCGCTGAAGCTCGTGTGGACGTGGGCGTCATAGGGAAGATAGTGCTCGTCGTCGCAGGACATTGCTCGCCTCCCGGATGACGTCCCTCGTGGCCCTCACTGCTTGCCGCGCCACGTCTTCCGGGTCGTCATACGGTCCGAACAGGTCGATCGTCAGCGGCCCGCGAAAGCCGGCCTGGTGCAGGTCGGCCACGATCTCCGCCAGGGGAAGGTCGCCCGTGCCTGGCACAAGATGCTTGTGCACGCCCGCCGGAATGTCCTCAAGATGTGTGTGGACGATGCGCCGGCCGAGGGCGTTGATGCTGGCGCAAAGATCGGGCTCGGTTAGGCAGGCATGCCCGATGTCGAGGTTCACGCCGAGGTTCGCCGCGCCCACCTCCTCCATCAGCCGCAGCGCATCGGCCACGCCGTCCACCATCAGCTTGGGCTCGGGCTCGACCGCGACGATGACGCCCTTCGCGGCCGCGGCAACTTCGCGGAAATGCTCGACCAGTTCTTCCCAGCTCACGCCTTCCGACGGCGGCGGGGCATTGACCACCAGCACGTCCACCCCGAACCACCGCGCCACCCGCGCCGCGGCAAGCTCGCCCGCCGAGCGCTGGGCCCAGGGCTGTCCGTCGCCGTGGAAGCTGACCGAATGTATGCGCAGGCCGACCTCCGTCGCCTGCCGGACGACTGCCTCCGCCACCTTCTCCGTCACGATGTCGGGCCTGACCTCGCCTCTCTCGAGGCACAGCTCGACGTTGTCGTAGCCCAGTCGCCCGAGCGTGCCGAAGATCCGCCCGAGGTCGCCTTCGTGTTCGTGAAAGCTCGCCGTACGATAGCCCACTCGGTACATGGTTCTCAGGTTCTCCCGCCGCCAGGTCGCGGCCCTACCAAGCACGCCTCTTCCATCCGTGCTCGCCGATGAGCGGCACGAAGACGCAGCCGATGGTCTTAGTCATCTCGACCTCGTCGCCGCGCTTGACGCACACGACGCACTGCTGCACGTCCCTTCGGCCCACCGGCGCCACCAGCCGCCCGCCATCCCGTAGCTGCTCAACCAGCGGCCCCGGTACTTCCGGGCAGGCCGCCGCGACGATGATCCGATCGTAGGGCGCCGCCTCAGCATGGCCGAGAGTGCCGTCGCCCACCACAACCTTCACCCGCCCGTACCCAGCGCGGTCCAGGGAAAGCTGCGCGTGATGGGCGAGGGGCTCCACGATCTCGACGACCACGACCTCCCGCGCCAACTCCGCCAGCACCGCCGCCTGATACCCCGACCCCGCGCCGACTTCCAGCACCTTGTGGCTGTCATGCACATCGAGCATCTCCAGCATGACGGCGACCATGTAGGGCTGGGAAATCGTCTGTCCGTAACCGATGGGAAGGGCGCGATCCTCATACGCCGCCGGGCGCAAGTCCTCGGGCACGAACTCCTGCCTGGGCACCTTGCCCATCGCGGAGAGGACCCTCTCGTCGCCGATGCTACGCGCGCGGAGTTGCTGCTCGACCATGCGAGCCCGCTGGAGCGCGAAGCTCTTTTCCTCTGCGCTCATCGTCGGTCGTCCGGCTCCAACAGCCCGCGTTGCCACCCCTCGGATCCTCCGCGACTTGCCTGATTCGTGCCCCTCCGCCACAATAGCGACGGAGCCCTCGTCAACTTCAGGCCGGGCCCAAGGTGACCCTAGTGCGGCCTCAGGCCGGTCGGCCAACGCTTTGGCAGACAGCCCCACCGGAAAGCGACGTCGCCGTCGCTCTATTCCGCACCGCCTTCATTGTAGGCTTCTCGGTGCTCGGTGGCGCTTCCGGCCCTGACCGGTCCACAGCCCCGGCCTGGATCGGCGTCTGCGCTGCTGCCCTATACACCTTCGTCCTCTTCGCCGTCTGGTGGCGGCGCCGGAGAAGCCTCGCCTGGCTCCGCCCCCTGGCCCTGGTCGTCGACATTATAATGATTACCGGCGTTGTCGCCACCTATGACGTCATGGCCCTGCGGGTTAAGGACGTCTATTACCTCGTGATCTTCGCGGGCGGAATGTGGTACCAGGCCCCCGGCGCTCTCGTTACCGCTGTCCTTGCCACGGTGGCCTATGTCATCGGCTACAGCCTCGGCGCCGATCTGCCCCTCACCCCCGCCTCCGCCCTCCACACCGCCTACGATAGCGGCGCGTTCTTCATGCCCGCCGTGGGCTACGCCGTGGGCGTCCTCTTCAAAGCCTACTCGCGTGACCTCCTGCGCCTGGCCGAGATGGATCACGAAATCGGCCTGGCCCGCACCCTCCAGGATCAGCTTGTTCCGACGGTCGTGCCTCCGCTGCCGGGCTGGGACATTTCGTATTGCATGGGGCGCGCCCGCGAGGTCGGCGGCGACATGTACGACTTCGTCACCCTCCCCGACGGCAGCCTCCTCGTGACGATCCTCGACATGGCCGGCAAGAGCGTCTACGGCCTCGTCCACCTCTCGCTGCTACATTCCCAGCTTCACGACGTGGCCTCCCGCAACGATAACCTCGGCGACCTGGTGACCGAGCTTGCGCGCCGCGCCTACCCCGAGCTTCAGCCAGATAGCTACGCGGCGGGGGTCTTCCTCAAGCTCACTCCGGGGAGCGGTCGCGTGGAGTGCGTCAACTGCGGCCATCTCTCGCCGCTGATCCTCACACCCGGCGCCGCCGAGCCGGCGGATCTCTCCCCCGGCCAGCCGATCATCGGCGCCTACGAGGCCTACCAGTATCGCCCCAAGGACCTCGCCATCCCGACCGGGGGCGCTATCGTCTGCTACACTGACGGCCTGGTGGAGGCACGCAACGGCAAGGGATCGTTCTACGGGGAGGAGCGCCTGCGCAAGACCGTGACCGAGAACGCCAACCTGCCGCCGGGCACGCTCTGCTCGGCCATGCTGGAGGACGTGCGACGGTTCGTCGGACGCACCGCTGCCGACGACCAGACCGTGCTGGTCCTGCGCCGGGCGGCCGAAGAGTGAGGATGACCTTGCCGGAACTAGAACCGCCGCAGCAGGCCGACGACCTTGCCCAGCACGTGCACATCCTGCGCGAAGATCGGCTGGTACTTGTCATTCGCCGGCCGCAACTCGACCCGGTCGGGGTGCAGGACGAAGCGCTTGACCGTAGCCTCATCCTCGACCATCGCCACCACAATGTCGCCTGTATCCGCCGCTTCCTGCCGGTGCACGACCACCAGGTCGCCGTCGTTGATGCCGTCGCCGATCATGCTGTCCCCGCGGACCCGCAGCAGGAACGCCTCGCCGCCGGGCAGGAACTCCTCCGGCAGGGGCACGATCTCGTCGATATTCTGCTCGGCGAGGATCGGCAGGCCCGCAGCCACGCGCCCGACCAGCGGCACGAACCGCGCCGGACGCTGCTTGGCCTCGCCCGCCGCCGGGCCGGGTCGCATCGCACGGGTGAGGAGCTTCTCGCGCTCGAGGAACTGCCCGTCCTCGAGCGCCTTGAGGTGAAAGTGGACGGTGGACGTCGACTTGAGGCCGACGCCCTTGCCTATTTCCCGAACGGTCGGGGGATAACCCCGGTCCGCGATGGTTTGCCTGATATACTCGAGTATCTCTCTACGCCTCGGCGAGAGGTCGCGATTGCGCGGCATGGTACGGTGCCTCCGTGTCCCGGCTGACCTTGGCCCCGGCGAATAAATAGCACATCCCTTCGAGTTTGTCAAACTAAAGTTCGAGAGTCGCGCCCATGGAACCCTGTCGAGAGGTAATCGATGCGAGCTGAAGAGCTTGAACGAATGTACCGTCTGGAGGACACCTACTGGTGGTTCCGGGCGCGGCGTTTGCTGGTACGCCTGCTCCTCCAGCGCGCCGGAATAGCGCCCGGATCGCTCGTCCTGGACGCCGGCTGCGGGTCGGGCGGCACCTTCAAGGCCCTCCGCGATACCTGGGAGGTGATCGGCGCCGATATCTCGCCGGTGGCCATCGCCTTCTGCCGGTCGCGCGGGATGGAGCTTTCCGTCGTGGGCGACATCACCGCCCTGCCTCTCCGCTCGGGCGCGGTCGACGCCGCCCTGAGCTGCGACGTCTTCGAGCACCTCGACGACGACGTGGCGGCCTCGCGATCGCTCTTCGAGGTCACCCGGCCAGGCGGCGTCCTGGTGACGACGGTGCCCGCGCTCCCGTGGCTGTGGAGCGAGCATGACATTGCTCTCCAGCACCGCCGCCGCTACACCCGCAAGACCCTCCGCGCGGCCCTCGAAGCGGGCGGCTGGCAGGTCGAGTGGCTCAACTACACGGTGTCCTTCCTGCTGCCGGTCATCGCCCTCTTCCGGATCGTGCGCAAGCTCAGGCGCAAGTCCAGCGAGAGCACCGTCGACCTCTTCGAGCTACCCGGTCCCATGAATCGGATACTGACCGGTCTTTCGTGCTTCGAGGCACGGCTTGCGACGCGAGTTCCTCTCACTCCGGGCGCGACGCTCCTCGCCATCGCACGGAAATCGTAGGCGTGGCGGGCATAGATGCCCGCCGGCCGGCTCGGTAAGCCCCGCCCCCGTCTGTCATCCTGAGAGAGGCGCTTTCTGCCGACCGAAGGATCTCCTTTATTCGTTCGTGTCCCGGCGACGCCCTGGGCGAACGTGACCAAGAAAAAAGGAGATCCTTCGGCAGCAGCACAAACCGTTGCCTCCTCAGGATGACAGCCCGTGAGCGGGACGATAGCGGTGATTCGGCGCTCGGCGATAATGCCCGCCCGGCGTCCATCGGATCGGACGGGCTCCGAAAAGCCAGGCACTCATCGCCCGCGAATCATCTTGCCGCGCATGCAGGATTCGCCCGTGATACCGCGAAGGTTTCAGCTGAGGTGCCCTCATGCGCGTCGGGGTGATGCTCAGCCAGTCGCTGGTGTCTCTGGACCACGTGCCTCTGCAAGCCCTGGCAGACGCGGGGGTGTGGGCGGTGCTCCTCCGCTGCTTCGAGGACGAGATCCGCTGGCGCGCACCCTCCGCAGAAGCCTTCGCCCGATCTGCGGCCGCCGCGGGCCTGCGCGTATTCCTCGTCCCGGCCGGCTACGGTGGCCTCTTCAGCCCCGAGCAGCATCCGACCAGCCTCTTCGTCCAGGCCCATCCTGCCACCCGCCAGGTCGACCTCCGCGGCCGCCGCATTGCTCGCGCGTGCCCCAACAATCCCGCCTACATCGAGTGGCTGACCTCCTCCCTGCGCACGCTCGCGTGGCTGATCGACGCCGACGGTTTCGTGTGGGAGGAGCCGGGGTTCTACTACAACCGCGGGCTGTGGACCTGCCGCTGCCCATACTGCCAGGGGCGCTATGCCTCGCAGTTCGGCGGGACCATGCCGGCCGAGCTATCGCCACAACTGGCCGGCCTGCGCCAGCGCTCCATCGCCGACCTCGTCGCGATCATCTCTGGAGCGGTCAAGGGCGTGGACTCGCGCCTGGCGTGCCTGCTCATGCCGACGCCCGCGCCTCAGTCCGGCGCCATCCCCAACGGCAACGAGAACTGGCGGCAGTTGTCGGCGGTAGAGGAGCTTGACGGCCTGATCGTAAGCTGGCCGCCTGGCACCGCGACGGATGAACCGCTGTCGGGTGCTTTGAGCCTATGGGAAGACCTGCCTGCGTGGGTGGAGCATGGCACGCTGATGCTGTTGCGCCTGCTGTGCAACTTGGGCTCCGAGGAAGCAGCGCTGACGCTGCGTCACCTGGCGGCGGCGGACGTGCCGGCGATCGTGCTGGAGTGCCCCGAGCCCCTGACCGCCGACCTTCCTCGCGGCGTCAAGGCCCTCCTCCGCATGGTCGCGGAGACCGCCTGATCCTCGGACTTCGCCTCGCCCGCGCTTACCCTCGGCCCTAGTGCCCGAGCAGCGTTCGGACCGACGAGAGGGTCCACAGGATCTGCGCGAAGCTCTGCCAGGAGAAGGGCTGGCCCTTGATCCCGACGAAGACGATGTCGCCGGGCTTGAGCGTGATCATCGTGGGCAGCTTGCCCTTCTGAACGTCGCCCATGCGCAACTGCATGTGCTCCGTCGTGCCGTCAGGCCTCGGGCGCACAACGTGGATCTGGTTGGGGTCGGCGTTGGGGCCGAGCCCGCCCGACATCACCAGCGCGTCGAGGATCTTCATCCCCTGGTCCTGACACGGCAGCGCGGCGCCGCCGCTGGCCACCGCACCGATCACGTAGACCTTCTGCAGGTCCGGCACGTAGATGATGTCGCCGGGCTCGATGTTGATGTTCTGGTCCAGGGCCGCATCCTTCAGGATCGCCTGGTAGTCGACGGTGAGCTGCTTGTCGCCGCGCAGGATCACAATGCGCGTGGGGTCGCCGGCCGGAGTGAGGCCCACGGAAGTGATGAGGCGGAGGATGCTGCGCTCCTTGAGGTTGTGGATATCGACGGGTCCGGGATGCGTCACCGCCCCCGCGAGCAGCACTTCCTGGGGGGTGGCTTCGGGGATGACCAGCGTCTCGCCGGGGCCGATCTGAAGGTCGGCAGCCCCCGCGCCCGTCTCCTTCAGCGCCTTGATGTTGACGTCGCGGCTGCCGTCGGGCCCCACGATCTTCGCATGCTCAAGATCGGCATCGGGGAGGACTGCCCCGCCGGCCGCCAGCGCCGACAGCAAGGGCATCGGCTTGTTCGCGACGAAGGACGAAGGCGTCGTTACCTGGCCCACGATCGCAATCCGCTTGGCCTCGCGCACGACCAGTACGTCGCCGGGCTTGAGTTCCACGTTCTGGGTCATGTCGCCCTCTTCGAGGAGCTTCTGCAGGTTGATCTGCGTGGCCTCGCCGGTCTTGTGCAGGACCGTCACATGCGTCGGATCGGCCGTCGCCAGCATGCCCTTGGAGGCTGCTATTGCATCGAGGACGTACATCTTCTTCCCGATCACCGGCACGAGCTGAGCCGGTTCGCCCACCGCGCCTACGATCGATATCCTGTCCGTCAGCTCGGGGACGAAGACCGTGTCGCCGTACCGCAGGAGTTCCTGCAGCGCCACGCCCTGCGCCGTGCGCCAGCCGCTGAGGTCCAGCACTTGCGGCGCCTGGCCCGGTCGCGTAAGAGTCACTTGCCGGAGGTCGGCCTGCGGGAGGAGACCTGCCGCGATGGCCGCGTCGAGGACCGTGCTGCCGAAGGGGAGCTGGTAGGGGCCCGGCTTCTCAACCTGGCCGCCGACGTAGACTTTTCGCTCAGAGCCCAACTCGTTGATCGTCACAACGACCACCGGCCGCCGCACGATCTTACTTAGCTCGGCCTTGACCTTGGCCGTAACCTGCTCCAGCGTCAGACCACTAACGTTCAGCGCGCCCATAACTGGCATGGCGATATTGCCGCTCGGCCCGACGCGGTATTCACCGCTGATGTCCTTGTCGCCGAAGATCTGCACGACCAGGGCATCGCCGGGACCAACCGTATAACCTTCCTTGACCGCGGCGTTGCCGCGGAAGGGCATAATCACCGCAAGGAAGAGAAAGAAGGCGGCGTTAGTTCGTCTCATTGCTGCGTCCCACCCTTACCCGATATGGGCTTATGGCAAGGCCGTGGCATTGTAGGCGGCGCAATGCATCGTGTCAATCCGCAGGAAGTGGCCCCAGCCTTAGCCCCGTCCGCCCTGATCTGACGACCTCAGGTTTGACGCGGGCGAGCGTTCTCATTAATATGCCGTCCCGTCTCATACCGCTTACCAGAAAGGGCGCAATACGATGATACTTGTTGAGCCTGCCGTCAGACCCCCCGTGGACAGCGACTACCGTCCCGCCAGCTTGTCCTTCCGCAGATTCCAGGAGCTTGTCGACCGCCAGGGCGGTGTTCCCCTGCGCCTGGCCATCGAGCGCGAGGAGGGGCTGGTCTCCGTCTTCGAGACCCGCGTTCTCGATACGTCCTCCCCCGACTTCGCCGAAAGCCTATGGTTCGCCGAGCGCGTGCTGAAGACGCTGCTGTGGGCGCGGGGCGGATGGCGCGTTGTTGTCGGCGGCCCGCAAGAGGTCGGCGAGCACCTCCGCCAGGTCTACTCCTCCTCCGGCGAGCGTAAGTTCGATGCCGAGTTTCTCGCCGGCGTCTACGAGCATCCTTCCTTCACCGTCGAAGCCGTCGCCGAGGATGCCGTGCCTGAGGCCCGGGAGCAGTCGGTCGCCATCGGCCGCCATCTCGAAGGCTGCCGCATCGGTCTCGACCTCGGCGCCAGCGACCGCAAGGTCGCCGCGGTCATCGATGGCGAAGCCGTCTACACCGAAGAGGTCATCTGGGAGCCGCGCCTTCAAGACAACCCCCTCTACCACTACCACCACATCCAGGCCGCCCTCCACTCCGCCGCCGCGCACATGCCGCGGGTGGATGCCATCGGCGTGTCGTCGGCGGGCATCTACATCGACAATCGCGTGCGCGTGGCCTCGCTCTTCCGCGGCATCGAGAAGACGGTCTTCGATGCCCAGATCGCTGACGTATTCCTGCGTATCGGCAAGGAATGGGGCGTGCCCCTGACCCTCGCCAACGACGGCGACGTGACCGCCCTCGCCGGCGCGATGGACCTTGGCGAGAACGCCGTCCTCGGCATCGCCCTCGGGTCGAGTGAGGCCGGCGGGTTCGTCGACACTCTCGGCAACATCACCGGCTGGCTCAACGAGGTCGCCTTCGTCCCGGTCGAGTGGCGCCCCGATGCTCCTGCTGACGACTGGGCCCGCGACCCCGGCTGCGGCTCGCAGTACTTCTCGCAGGAGGGCGTCTTCCGCCTGTGCCCGAAGGTCGGCATCGACCTCGAGAAGTCTCGCCCCAAGGCCGAGCAGCTCAAGGAATTCCAGGGGTATCTGGAGGCCGGCGATGAGCGCGCGGTCCAGATCCTTGAGACCATCGGCGTTTACATGGGCTACGGCCTCGCCTACTACGACCTCTTCTATAAGCCGAAGCACGTGCTGATCCTCGGCCGCGTGACCTCCGGCGCGGGCGGCGACCTCATCCTGGGCAAAGCCCGCGAGGTCCTGGCCATCGAATTCCCGGATGTCGCGGCCAGCCTGCAGCTTCACCTGCCCGAGTCGGAAGCGAGCAAGCGCGTCGGCCAGGCCGTCGCCGCCGCCAGTCTCCCGGAGCTTGCCTGAGTCTGGAGGATAGCCATGCCGAACCTTCGCCATCCCAACGCTGAGTTTTTCGTCCCCGACGGAACGGACGCCGATGCCGCTCTCGCGCGTACGACCCACATGGCCGTCGTCGCCCATCCCGATGACTGCGAGATCATGGCTATCTCTGGCATCCTCGAGTGCTTTCAGCAGGACGACAAGTGGTTCACCTCGATCGTCGTCACCGACGGCAAAGGCAGCCCGCGCCTCGGCGTCTACGAGCGGTACACCGACGACGAGATGGTTGCCGTCCGCCGCCAGGAGACCAAGAAGGCCGCGGTCCTCGGCGGCTACTCGGCCACGGGGCTGCTGCAGTGGTCAAGCAAAGTCACCAAGGACCCCGTCGCCCGCGAGGTCATCGACGACCTCAAGGACCTCGTCCTCGCGGCCAAGCCCGAGGTCATGTACTGCCACAACCTCGCCGATAAGCATGACACCCATGTCGCCTCGGCGCTGCGCCTGATCGCGGCTCTGCGCGAACTCCCCGCGGAGGACCGCCCGAAGACGCTCTACGGCGGCGAAGTCTGGCGCGATCTCGACTGGCTCACGGACAACGAGAAGATCGTCTTCAAGCTCACCGAGCACGATGGCCTCGCCCAGGCGCTGCTGGCGGTATTCGACTCGCAGGTCGTCGGCGGCAAGCGCTACGACCTCGCGACCATGGGCCGCCGCCGGGCCAACGCCACCTACTGGGAAAGCCACGGTGTCGACGTTGCCGACTATCTCGACTTCTCGATGGACCTCACGCCGCTCATCGCCGACCCGAGTCTGGACATCAAGGATTACCTGCAGGATCGCATCAACCGCTTCGCCGCGGATGTGGCCGAAAGGCTCGGCAAGCTCCTCGCCTAGATGGGCGATTCCCTGTTTGCTGTAGGGCCTGGGGTTCGCTCTGCGAACCCACATTCATGCCCGCCGCGCTGGATAGATTGCTGACGCCTCGCTAACGGGCTGTCATCCTGAGGAGACGACGCGGAGCGTTGCCGACGAAGGATCTCCTTTTGGCTTGTCAGAGCGCACAGCAGTCGTCGGGCAGCATCGAAAAAAGGAGATCCTTCGGTCGGCACAGAACGCCTCCCTCAGGATGACAGACGTGGGGGCGATGACGTCTTGGACAGGATTGGTCTGCTGTACCGCTACCAAGCAGCGCATTCTGTGAGGGGACCCTGTGCCCGCCGCGTCTTTACTCTGATCGGCGGCGCGGGATAAACCCGCNNAAACCCGCGCCCTACAGCAAGCGAAATCGCAAGGACGTACCCCGTCGAGGTTGCAGCTTAGACATGGCCGAAGCCGTTCAGCGCCAGGCAAGCCCCGGCCTTACCGAGCCCATCGCTCACGCCGCGAGTCCCTTCACGGCGAAGGCTCTCTTCGCCGCCGCGCTGGCCTCCATCTGCGTCATCTTCGTGGTCGCCTGGGCCGAGCTTTTCACCGGCCAGATCATGATCGGCTTCCTCCAGCTTCCGCCGGTCGTCGTCGCGGCGACGTTCATCCTCATCCTCGCCAACCGTGCCGCCGCCAAGCTCTGCCCCCGTCTCGCCCTCAATGCGCGCGAGACCCTCGTGGTCTACCTGTTCATGCTCTTCGCGAGCATGGTCACGTCGCGCGGTCTCATGGAAGACCTCATCCCGATGGAAGTCGGGATCAACTACTACGCCGACGAGACCAACAAGTGGGCGGAACTATACAACCCGCACATCAAGCAGTGGATGGTGCCCTGGGACCTCAACGGCGGTGTTCGCCAGCCGGTGACCACGGCGTTTTTCGAGAGCCTGCGCCCCGGCCAGCCGCTGCCGTGGAAGCCGTGGATCACGCCGACGCTCTGGTGGCTGGCGCTGGTCGGGTGCGTCTACGCCTTCTTCATCTTCATGTCGTCGATTCTCTATCGCCTATGGGCTGACCATGAGCTGTTGAGCTTCCCTCTGGTGCAACTGCCGCTGGAGATGATCAACCCAGCCCAGTCAACGCAGTTCCTGCGTAACAAGCTGATGTGGATCGGCTTCGGCCTCCCGGTGATCATCTTTGGCGTCAACGGCTGCCACGCGATATGGCCGTCCATCCCGGAACTCAAGCTCCAGTTCATCCTCACGGACTACCTGCAGAGCCGGCCATGGAACGGCATGGGCTACACGCCGGTGTACCTGTCCATGGCCGCCGTCGGCTTCTTCTATCTCTTGCCGTCGGAGCTTCTGCTGAGCCTGTGGGTCTTCTTCCTGCTCGCCCGCGCGCAGGAGATCACCGCTACCGGCTTCGGCATCCCCATGCCCGGCAGCACCCATTCCTGCGCGGCGGCCTTCGTCGCGGCCCAGACGATGGGGTCGTACTTCATGCTCGTCGCCTACATGGCCTATGCGTCGTGGCCACGACTTAAGGCCTTGCTCCGTGGCGAGGACGATGCTGTCCGCAAGCGCAACCTTCTGCTATCGCCGAAGACGGCCCTGTGGGGGCTCGTCGCCTCGGCGGCCGGCGTGCTGATCTTCTGCACCCAGGCGGGGATGTCGCTGTCGGCGGCCATCCTGGAGTTCGGCGTCTACCTGCTCGTCCAGAGCGTCATCATGGCCCGCAGCACCGCCGAGAGCGGTCTGCCGATGACCGAGGGCTCCTTCACGCCGATCGACATCTACCGCGTCGCCGCCCGTCCGCGAACTCTCGGCGCCGCCAACCTCACCATGTTCGCCTTCACCGACGCCCTCTTCAGCCGCGACCTCCGCGGCATCGTCCTCACGGGCTTCCTCGACGGCCAGAAGATGGGCGATGGCCTCAAGGTCGAGCGGCGCGTCCTGCCGGGCGTCTTCGTGGCCGCGCTCCTCTTCGCCATCCCCATCGCCGCCGCCGTCAGCCTCTACCTGCCCTACCGCCTCGGCGGTGTGAACATGTACAGCTACGTCTATCAGAACAACGCGACCACCCAGTTCTGGCGCGAGAACTCGAGCTACATCCAGGGCGCCGACGAGTTCTCGTGGTCGCAGCCGATCTGGTTCGCGGTGGGAGCCGTCGTGACGGCGGGGCTGAGCTTCATGCGCCGCCAGTACGTGTGGTGGCCGCTGCATCCGCTGGCCTACGCGCTGAACGTGTCGTGGACGGTCGTGGTGTTCTGGTTCCCGGCGATGGTGGCGTGGGTGTGCAAGACGGCGCTGGGGCGATATGGCGGGGTCAAGATCTATCGGAAGGCGCGGCCGATATTCCTGGGGTTGATCTTCGGGGAGTTCGTGATGGCGGTCTTCTGGACGGTCATCTCGGCCATCTTCCACACGCGCGCGCCCTTCTTCCCGTGGCCATAAAGGGTTGAGGGCCAGACCGCATCTAGAGCAGGGCGATGAACTCGTCCACCGTCAGGCCGGCCTGCTTGAGGATGCTGTGNNGTCTCTCGATCTCAAAGCCCGCACGCTGCAGGGCTGCGATCACCTCACGAGCCGATACGACGGGAAGCTTAGGCAGCCTGAGCGGCCTCCCGTATCTTCAGCGCAATGACAAAGGCCTCGCGCCCGTCGCTCATGTCCACGGTGACGAAGGGGTTATCCGGTGGCACTTCCCAGCCGTGCTCACGGAGGCCCTCCAGATAGAGGGAGATGGCCTCTTCCGCCATCTGCAACGCTTCCGGTAGCGTGTCGCCGAAGCTCCCGCAATCTCTGAGCGCTGGGGCGACGGCAACGTACCGCCCGTCGGCTTCTTGCTTTACCACCACGGTGTAGGTGTCGCTCATCCGGCTACCTCCGCGCGCCTATCGTTGACCGCACTATACCAGCGCGGGTATTCTTCCGCCACGACGACGGAGGGGTGGCCGAGCGGTCGAA
>PMZA01000366.1 GCA_003170595.1 Armatimonadota bacterium | reverse complement strand
GCGGGGAGGCGGAGGCGCTGCTGCGAGCGGCGATGGACCAGTTCGCGCTGAGCGCGCGGGCGCATGACAAGGTGCTGAAAGTGGCGCGGACGCTGGCGGATCTGGAGGGGGTGGACGCGATCAGCACAGCGCATGTGGCCGAGGCGATACAGTACAGGATTACGGATAGGAGGATGTGGACGGAGTTGGGGTAAACGGCGCCTGTCGAGCGCCCTGCCACGGAGGATACGGCGATGGAGCCGACCGAAGTCAGAGGACGGTTCGAAGAGGAGCTGGGCCTGACGCAGGGGTACCTAGACCTCGTGCTCACTAGGGCCCTCGACTGCGACTCGCCCGCGGAGGCGTTCTGGAAGTGCTTGGAGAGGGCACGCCGCTGGCTCGGGGAGGCTGGCGGACCGGACCGAAGCGCCTGCGGGTCGGGCGACCTCGGCGAAGAACCGCCGGGCGCAGGCCTGCTGGTGGCAGTCAGGGCCGCCCTGGACTCGATAGGGCCGGTAGCTAGTCGGCACTGCGACAGGCTACGGACGCAACAGGAAGCCTTGGCGAGCAGGGAGGCCTACGCCTTGGGCCCGGCCGACGAAGGGTGGACAGCCGAGGTGGTAGGGCACTTCGCGACCCGCATCGACGAGCCCCTCTCAGTTCGCGAAGAGGACAAGCAAGAGCTGGTCGCCTATGCGCGCAAGCTACTTCAATGGGACGTGGATCGGCAGGGCGAGGGGTCGCAGTCATTCGGCGTAGACCTGGATGCGTGGCTGTCGGCCTGCTTCGACCTCGGCCGATCCCAGGCCTGCGCCCGGCGGATCCGCAGTCTCGACGCGGTAATCGCGGACCTGGAGGCCCTGAGCGTCAGGGTGGAGGCTGGAAGGGCGGAGAGCCTCCTCAGTCCGTACAGACAGGCTTTCATCATGCTGATGACGGCCTTCGACGCTTCGGTGTTTGACCTCGTACGGATGGCCCTCCAGCGGGACTTCTTTCGGTTGGCTGCCGCCTGGGGTGGGGACGACAAACTTGCCTTCCGCGATCTCGGGCAATACGCATCCCTGGAGGCGGTGCGAGACGGCATCATCGAGCGTGAGCTGAAGAGGCGCTACATCGGGGATTTGCTCGAGATGCTGCCCGGTCCCGGCGCCCGGTGGGTAGATGAAAGCCGCGGACAGACATTCGGACAGCTTACGGAGTTGGTTCAACGCCGGAACGCCCACATCCACAACAGGGGCTTGGTGGACGCGAGCTACCTTCGAGCTGGAAGTGACGGGTTGGAGCACTTCAACCCGTGCGGTCTCAAGATCGGCGACTACGCGGAGATCGACGAGGACTACTGGAGAGGGGCGTCGGAGCTGTGCAGCGAGTGTGTGGCGCGAATCGCGGAGTGGGTTGAGAGTCTTGCCCAGGCGTCGGAGGCGAGCGCGGAGAGCGAGGCTGAAGGCGCCGGGTCGGCGGAGGACGAAGACTAGGTCCTTCGCTGCGCTCAGGATGACGACGAAAAGAGGCCACAGCCGCCCACCCTCGCGGGCTAGAAGCCCGCGGCTACAGCTGCCGGGACGGGCGCCGCCGGTGATGGGCCGACCTTAGTGAGGCGGGTGCCGGGGATCCTTCGCGGAGACGCCTAGCGTCTCACGCTCAGGATGACAGCCAAATCAGGAAGAGCGTAAGGCGGGAGACGAAGGGTTGGGAGGTGAGGTGATGGAGAGGAGACGGTTTGTTGCAGTGGCTGCCGCTGCCGGGTTGGGCGTCGCGGCCGGGGCGGGAGCTATCGGTTGGGGCGCTGATGGCCCCAAGCGCGTGCCGCTCAACATCGACATCCAGCCGAGTTGGCTCACCTGGGTCACCTCCGTCACCGCGTGCCTCCGCGCCCTCGGCATCGATTGCGACAACGTCGATGTCGCCGGCCAGAGCGGCTACGCCTTTCACATGTGCGTGACCTCCGCCGTCGATGTGTACGGCCCTACCTTCCTCCCGTGGGAGGAACTCGCCGCCGGCGTCCGTCGCCTCGGCCGCTCGACCCTCGAGTACCAGATGGGCGATAGCACCGCCAAGGATGACTGGCCCCCCGGCGAGGCCATGCGGTTCGACATCGCCAAACGTGAGATCGACGCCGGGCGGCCGTGCGTGCTCTGGGGGATCGAGATGCCCGAGTTCGCGGCCGTCGTCGGGTACGAGGGCGACGAGTATATCTACCGGTGGGCTGGCGATCGTGGCAAAGAGGAGCGCATGCAATTCGGCAAGTCCTCCGACCCCGGCGGGCCGTACCTGCTCGCCTTCCCCTCGACCACGCAGATGCCGAAGGATGATGCCAACTCGGGCGCGGTGCGGAACGCGCTGGAGTTCCTGCACCGTCGACCGTACGGCCCCGACCACCGGTTCGGGCCGGAGGGGTACGCGGTGTGGATGACGGCGCTGCGCGGCGGGAAGGTGACGGCCTTCGGGAACAGCTACTGCGCGCAATGCTTCGCCGATGCGAAACGGATGGCGGAGCTGTTCGTAGGGCGGCTGGCCAAGCGAAATCCCGCCGCCGAGGGGCCGCTGTCGGATGCGATGGTCGCGTATCAGGCGTGCGCCGATGCGATGAAGAAGGTCGCCGACGTGTTCCCCTTTCCGCCGAAGGGCAACGAGCCGGTGACGGATGAGAAGCAGATCGGCGCGGCGTGCGATGGGCTGAGGGCGGCGGAGGCGGCTGAGACGCGGGCGGTGAAGGCGCTGGAGACGGCGCTTGAGGCGATGTGGGCGAAGGCGAAGTGAGGAGGCATGGGCGATGGGTGACGCGATGAAGGTAGGGATGGTCGGGTGCGATCGGATCGGGCATGGGTGGGCGTGGGCCGAGATGCTCGCTCAGGATGAACAAGCGTTCATCGGCATGCGCGTGGCGAAGGTGTGGGATGAGGATCGCGACCTCGCGAAGGAGTTGGCGGAGAGGATAGGCGCCGTCGCGGTGGATGATCTGCGCGAGGTCGGCGAGGGCGTCGAGGGCATCCTCATCACGGAGTTGTTCCCCGATCGATACCTCGACCTCGCGCGGCCGTTCCTCGAGGATGGGCGGCGCGTGTTCTTCAACCGGCCCTTCGCGGGAAGCGTTGCGGATGCGCGGGAGATCGTGCGGGTGGCGAGGGAGCATGGGGCGAAGATCTACTCGGCGTCGGCGCTCTATCACACGCCGGCGGGTGAGGCTGCGCGGGCGCGGCTTAGTGAGATCGCGCCGGTGAAGCTCTTCACCATGACCGGGCCGACCGACCATATCTACTTCTACCTGCCGCACGCGATCGCGGCGACGGTGAGCGTGCTGGGGCCGGGGATCGAGCGCGTGCAGGCGGTGAAGCTCGTGCCGCGCGAGGATGAGCCGACGCTGTCGGATGGGGCGGTGATCGTGTACGTCGAGTATGCGTCGGGCGCGAGAGGCGTGATGGAGATGATGGGGCCGGGGGTCGACTCGTACGCGTTCCTGCTGAAGATGTTCGGCGCGAAGGGTGAGGCGGCGGAGGTGCGGTTCGAGGTGTCGTACGTGCCGATGCTGCAGACGATGCGGGAGTTCTTCGCGACGGGGGAGGAACCGGTGGCGGCGGAGACGCTGGTGGAGATGACGGCGGTGTTCTATGGGGCGATCGAGTCGGCGAAGGAAGGCGGGAAGATGGTGGAGGTGGGGTAAAGAGCGTGGTGCTTCCCTGATGGGAGTTACCCCGCCACCTCAGATCCTTCTGCGACGCTGCGCGTCGCTTCGCTCGTGTTGTGAGCGGTTCCCGGTGCGTGGTGCGCTCAGGATGACGGCTTAAGGAGGTTGGCTACGATGATGAGGATTCGTGCACTTCTATCGGTGATGATTGCGGTGCTGGCGGTGAGTACGTGGGCGGGGGAGAAGCCCGTCGTCAGCAGCAAAGAGGGTGAGAGCGTCGCTCAGTATGCCGCGCGGATGAAGTGGTTCCGCGAGGCCAGGTTCGGCGTGTTCATCTGCTGGGGGCCATGCGCGATTGATGGCGGCGAGATCGGTTGGTCGCGACGCGGGCCGAGGCCAGGCATCGGTCCCACGCCGACCGACGGCATTCCCATGGAGGAGTACGACAACCTCTATAAGCGCTTCAATCCGACCCTCTTCGATGCGCGCGAGTGGGCGCAGATCATCAAGGCTAGCGGCGCCCGCTACGTCATCTTCCTCACGCGGCATCATGACGGATTCTCCATGTTCGACACCGCGGTGTCGGACTATAAGGTGACGAACTCGCCCCTCAAGCGCGACGTCAGCGCCGAGCTTGCGAAGGCTCTGCACGAGGCGGGAATCAAGATCTTCTGGTACTACTCGCAGCCCGATTGGGTCCACCCCGATTACCTCACGGAGAACCATCAGCGCTTCCTCGACAAGTTCCTCTTTCCGCAGATCAGGGAGCTGCTCACCAAGTACGGGAAGATCGACGGCATGTGGTTCGACGGCCTGCAGGGCGACGCGAAGACGTGGGACAGCGCGAGGCTGCTGAAGATGATCCACCAGTTGCAGCCGGGGATCATCGTCAACAACCGCTCGGGCCTGGCGGGCGACTTCGACACTCCCGAGCAGACGCTGGGGACCTTCAACATCGACCGGCCGTGGGAGAGTTGCATCACGATGAGCACGGGGTGGTCGTGGGGCGGCGAGGACGCGCCGGTGAAGAGCCTGCAGGAATGCCTCGACCTGCTGATCCGCTGCGCCGGCGGGGGCGGCAATCTTGCTCTCGACACCGGGCCGATGCCGGATGGGCGCATCTCGCCGCTGATGGCCGAGCGCTATCGTGCGATGGGCAAGTGGCTGCAGAGGTACGGGCAGACGATCTATGCGACGCAGGGCGGACCGTACAAGCCGGGGAGATGGGGATGCTCGACGCGGAAGGGCGATACCATCTACCTGCATGTGCTCGACTGGAACGGCCAGAACCTGACGCTGCCGCCGCTGCCGGCGAGGGTCGTGCACGCGACGGCGCTGACGGGCGGCACGCCGATCGTGGCGCAGACCAAGGANNAGGTTGGGGGATCGGCGATGGACATCGAGCCGATAGCGCTCGCGACGGCGGGGTCGCTGACCGTGGGTAAGACGGCGACAGCGTCGGGGGAATGGAGCGGGGACTATGCGGCGTCGAAGGCCTTCGATGGCAACGAGGCGACGCGATGGGGCGCTGAGCCGGGGTCGCACTCGGGATGGCTGCAGATCGACCTGGGCGGCGAAAAGACCTTCGATCGCGCGGTGTTCCTAGAGGCGACGTGGGATCGCGTGGAGGACTATGAACTGCAGGTGCGGGAAGGCGAGACGTGGCGGACCTTCTACCACGGCGGCACGATGGGCGACGTGCTCGTGCACTTCAAGCCGGTGACCGGGCGGTACGTGAGGCTCAACGTGATCAAAGCCACTGACGTGCCGACGATCTGGGAAGTCGACCTCTACGCGCCGGAGACCAAGCTGTGGGACATGGGACTGAGGGAGGAAGGGGAGAAGTGAGGCGAGCGCTGGCGGTCGCGGCGCGGTGGTGGTGTATGGGGATGAAGGCGGGGTGCGATAGCGGCAGACTCTGCACGGGGATCCTTCGCCTCGACGGAAAGCGTCTCGCTCAGGATGAC
>PMZA01000092.1 GCA_003170595.1 Armatimonadota bacterium | reverse complement strand
GCAGGGGTCAGTCCTGGGGGAGGGATGGGGATGCTCTACTATGCAGTGGTCTTTCTGGTCATCGCCTTGCTTGCGGGTGTGCTGGGATTCGTAGCCGTCGCCGGAACGGCAGCGCTGATCGCCAAAGTGCTGTTCGTGATCTTCCTCATCATGTTCATCGCCGCCCTGATAAGAGGTCGCAGCGGCAGTAGTCGCGGCTAGCGGTTGCTTTTGGCGCGTGAGGTAACCTGTGGCGGAATCCAAAGGAGACGGGCTCGAGCGGGAGAGGCGTCAGGCNNGGGCCTCCGGGCCCCATCTGGGTCTACATCAAGTCCCTCGGGCCCGGTCTGGTGACGGGCGCGTCGGATGACGACCCCTCGGGTATTGGCACCTACTCGCAGACCGGCGCCCAGTTCGGCTACGCCCAGCTATGGACGTCCCTGCTTTGCCTCCCCCTCATCATCGCCATCCAGGAAGTCTGTGCCCGCGTTGCCCTGCAGACCGGGCAGAGCTTGACGCAGAACATGCGTCTGCACTACCCGCGCTGGATTCTCTACACCTGCGTGGGCCTGCTGTTCATCGCCAACACCGTCAACCTTGGGGCGGACCTGGGCGCGATGGCTGCCTCCGCCGCGATGTTGGTCGCTTTGCCCTATATGGTGTGGTTGCTGGCGATAACAGCCATCATTGTGCTCCTCGAGATCTTCGTGCCGTACCACACCTACGCCCGCCTCCTCCGCTTCGCCACTCTATCCCTATTGGCCTATGTCCTCGTAGCTTTCTGGGCCAAACTAGACTGGCATCTTGCTCTGCGCAGCACCGTCATCCCCCTGATACGCTCTGACGGCGACTACCTCATGAACATCGTCGCCATCCTCGGCACGACCATCACCCCCTACTGCTTCTTCTGGCAGGCGAGCCAGGAGGTGGACGAGCAGATCGACGAGGGCCTGAGATCGCCTGCGTCCCGCGTGGGCATGAGCGCCGCTGACCTCAAGTGGATGCGATCCGACGTCGTCAGCGGGATGCTCGTCTCCCAGATCATCAGCTGGTTCATCATCGCCACCACCGCCGCCACGCTCCACGCTAGCGGGGTGCTTAGCGTCGACAGCGCCCCCAAGGCCGCCGAGGCCCTCAAGCCCCTGGCCGGCAACTTCGCCTACGGCCTCTTCGCCGCCGGAATCATCGGAATCGGTCTTCTGGCCGTCCCCATCCTGGCGGGCTCCGCCGCCTACGCGGTCAGTGAAACCTTTCATTACCGAGCTGGCCTGGCCCTGGACTGGCGCCACGCCCGGGTCTTCTACGGCGTGATCGGCCTGGCCACGGCCCTGGGCCTGGCCCTCAACTTCCTCGGCATAAACCCCATGCGGGCGCTATACTATGCCGCCGTGCTCAACGGGGTCATCGCTCCTCCCTTGATGATCATGATCATGCATATCGGCGGCAGTGCGAAGATCATGAAGGACCGCACGAACAAGGGCTGGACCAAGGCCGTGGGCTGGACCGCCACGGGGATCATGACCGTTGCCGCTCTTGCCCTGGCCTTCCAGTTGTTGATGGGCCACGGCGCCCACTAGCCGCGGTGGCCGATCTCGGGGTCGTGGCCTTCGTCCTCACTGGCCTTGCCGTGCTCTTCTTCTACCTAGAGGGGACGTCGGTCAACTACTCCTATCGCGCCGTCGCCCGAACCTGGTCGTGGTACCACGGCTCCCTCGGCCTGGTCGGGACTGGCGACGCCGACAGGCTTAGCCCTCACCGGCGTAGCGAGGACAGGATCGCCTTCGCCCACGCCCTCCACGAGTTCGGCGACGAAGGGATCGCCTTCATGGGCGCCCCCTGGCGTCCGCTGGCCGAGGACATCGAGCAGGTCTTCATCCTGTTCGTGTTGCAGGGGGTCAAGCGGCTCCAGATTCAGCACCTGTCGCTCATGGTGAAGTGGGGCGTCACCGTTGGGGTAGCCCTGCTGCTGATCGGGCTAGTCCTGCTGGGTGTCAGCACCGGCACCGTCCCGAAGGGCTGATCGGGGACGACCTCACCGGCTGGGGAACTGCTTCACGCGGTACAGATCGGCGCCCACGGTCGCGAGATATCCCACCGCGCCGTCCGGCCCGAAGGCCAGACTCTCGGCCCACAGGGAGTCATACTTCGGTCCCGGCTCCCCGTCCGCCACCACGAAGCGTTTGTCCCCGAGGGTGGCGACATACGAGACCCTCCGGCCGTCCTGGCTGAAGAGCGGCGCGCTCACGCTGTCATACCTCGGCCCGCGCCGCCCATCGATCACCACCCGGCACTTCGACCCCTCTCCGACCCCATAGCCCACCCGTTGCCCGTCCGGGCTGAACACGACCCCGCCCCGCACGATGAAGTCGTAGGTCGGCCCAACCACGCCATCCACCACCGGCCTCTCCTGCTCGCCCACGCTGGCGACGTACGCCAGCCGCTTCCCGTCGGCGCTGAACACGAGGCTCCAGTCCTTGATGCGATCGAAGGCCGTGCCCTCCACGCCGTCGGCCACCGCCACGCCCCGCTTGCCCTTCTCAGCCCAGTACGCCAGCCTCTTTCCGTCCGCGCTGAACACCGGCCTCCCCACCTCGTCGTAGGCAGCCCCCGGCGTACCGTCCACGACCATGAACTGCTTGCCCCCTGCCTTGACCCGGTACGCGATCCGCGCGCCATCCCGGCTGAAGTCGGGGGCCTCGGCGCTGTCGTACGTCGGCCCGGCCTTCCCATCCGCAACGACCTGCCATCTTCCGTCCGTCAGGGCCGTGTAGCCCACATGCTTCCCGTCGGGGCTGAAGACGACGCTCGCGCGCCCGATGGTGTCGTACTCCGCCCCCGCGACCGCATCCACGACGACCCTCCACTTCATGCCTCGCCGCACCGGGTAGGCGACACGCTT
Source organism: Armatimonadota bacterium (assembly GCA_003170595.1). Classification (GTDB taxonomy): domain Bacteria; phylum Armatimonadota; class Zipacnadia; order Zipacnadales; family FEN-943; genus FEN-943. The sequence continues at coordinate 2,754 of PMZA01000092.1, read as the reverse complement.
GCCGTCGGGGCTGAAGACGACCATCCCCACCTTGTCCCACTCGGGCCCGGGCTTCTCATCCACGACCGCCACCCACCTGCCGTTCCTCTCGGCCGCGTACGCCACTCGCTTCCCCTCGGCGCTGAAGGTCGGCAGGTTCTCGACGATGGCGTCGTACTCATCAGCCCCCGCCTTCCCGTCCACGACCATGACCAGCCTCTTGCCCTTCATCGCCACGTAGCCCATGCGCCTTCCGTCCGGGCTGAACTGCGGGAAGCCCACCGGCGCCCCGGCGTAACCCGGCGCCGGCCGCCCATCCACAGCGGTCCGCAAAGCTCCGCCTGCCACCGTGACGCTCGTCAGATGGCGCCCATCAGCGCTCACTGCTTCGGCGAGGTCGTAACTGACCCGGCCCAGAGGCGTCGTTTGCACCCTCGCCTGGTGGCGTCCGCAGCCGCCGCCGAGAGCAGCGACCACGACCAGAGTCCTTAGCGCAAGAGTCTTGCTCATCGGGCTTCTCTTCTGCGGTGCTGAAAGGGAACTGCCCGCCGGGTGTCCAGGACAGCCCGCCACCGGAGAGCCAGCTCGCGTGCGCGGGCTGCAGTACGTGCTCACCCTACTTGCCTGGGACCAGCGCCGCCGCAAGGACCATGAGACCTGCAGTCGCCAGTCTTCGTCTTGTCCCAGGGGACCTCCCGCACGGAGTTCGGCCCTGCTCCCTCGACAACAACGCCCCCGCTCCGCGCCGCAGTTCCGAGGGCTTGGACAGGGACCCGCCTGGCAGCCCCTGGACGCGCCACGAGGACCACGTCGCCGAGGCGGTCGAGGCCCCCCCGGGGTCAGTCCTTCCGCCCATACCTGCGGCCCATCCGTGACCCAGTGGCGCCTCGGCCTTCAGCACCAGCTCAGATTGCAGACGAGGACAACGCGCGACTTCGCTCTCTCCTCCGCGCAGGGAAAGATGGCCCGCGTCGACGCAAGGGGGAAGGCGCACGTTGGAACCGCGAACGATGAGTTGGCGGCACCGAGGCTGAGCCAAGAGGAGATCCTTCTGAGCAGCACAAGACGCTGCTCCGTCAGGATGACAGAGGGGTGCTGGGAGACGAGAGAGGGCGGAGCAGGTAGAATTGGGCGCTTCGTGAGATGAGAAAGGTAAAGATCAATCTATCGTTCGTCATGATGTGGGGGCCGGTCCTGGCCGCCACCTTCGTCGCGCAAGCCGTCCTCACCGTCGGCATGGCGCATGGCCCCGTGGGTGGCCTCAATGTCGACGACGCCATGCACGCCCTCGCCGGCGCCTCCGTCCTCCACGACCTTGTCCACCTCGACTTTCGCAGCCTCCTCGTCGACCTGTGGGATCAGGGACGATGGCCGCCACTGGGCAGCGTCCTCCAGCTTCCGACGCTGGCCGTGCTCGGGATCAGTGCGGCGGGGCATCGCATGGCCATCCTCGTGCTGCTGCTGCCGACCGTGGTGGTGATGGCGGCGGCGGCCAAGGGCATGGTCGAGGAAGAGGATGGGCCGTGGGCGATGGTGATCGTCGGCGGGCTGGCGCTGTCGTCGGGCGTGCTGCTCATCACGTCGGCGAGCGTGCTGTATGAGGTGCCGGGGATGGCCGTCGTCATCGGCGCGTACCTGGCCGCGAACGAGGGGTGGAAGACGCGGAAGGCGGGATGGTTCTGGCTGGGCAGCGTGCTGCTGGCGGCTGCGTGGTTCACGAAATGGCAGTACGGGATCGTGGCGACGGTGGCGCTGCTCGCGGCCGGGATCGTACGCAAGCGGCGGGGTGAGGAGGGTGTCGCCGCCGGGGACTTTCTCTATGTGGTGCCGATCGTCACGCTCGTGGTGTGGTTCCTATCGGCTTATCACGTGCGCGAGTTCGGGCTGTACATGCTCTGGCAGCCGTCGTCGCTCGGGAAGCTGAGCCGGTACGCGATGCAGTACGGTGGGGCGGCGGTGCATGGTGGTTGGGTCACGCGGATCAATGTGGCGCTGACCTTCGTTGGGCTCGCGCTGGCGGGGCCGATCGTGCTGCGGACGCCGCTGGGGGTGGCGCTGGCGACGCATGTGATGGTCGCGGCGCTGGGCAGCGGATCGAAGGACATGTCGGACCGCATCGGGCTATGGATCGTCCTGCCCGCGTGGGTGCTGGCAGGGGCGGGATGGGCGCGGTTCGTCGGGCGAAGGGGTGAGTGGGCGAAGAAGGCGGCCGGGCCGCTGGCCGTGGGGGCGATAGTCATCCTCGTGGCCGGTGGGAGTGCGACGCGGCAGGTCCACCTCATGCACGGATGGCATGCGTACGGCGGCGACTGGTACGAGCCCGAGGCGCAGTACGTGGCCGAGACAGTGCCGCTCGGGGCGCGGCTGGCGACCATCGGCGGGTGGCGGCGGTACATCTCGCCCTTCCACATACGCTGGCAGATCCTGCGGCTCCACTGGGACGAGCGGTACTCCCAGCGCCGGGCGCGGATCGTCGAGTCGCCGAGCCTCGACTGGATGCCGTGGCTCATCAGGTGGAGCGATCCGCGGGCCGTGTTCGCCCTGCGCCGCGCTGCCGCTAGGCCCGAGAGGGAGATCGTGCCGCCGCAGTATGTCGCGATCCTGAGGCTGCAGGATGGGACCGACCCGAAAGCCCTCGCCTATCAGACGGCGTGGATGCGGGGAGTGGTGACGATGGCGAAGGTGGCGGAGAAGGACTTCCCGAGCGGGTCGAAGGTGGAGATATACAAGTGCGAGCCGGCGGCGGGGGCTCTGCCCCCTGCACCCCCGTAAAGC
>PMZA01000038.1 GCA_003170595.1 Armatimonadota bacterium | reverse complement strand
GGTCACGGTCGACACCGATGCCAGGACCTTCCGCGTGAAGTATGCGGCCGGGCCCATGGATGTGGGCGAGGCCGGGAAGCAAGTGAAGGTCGAAGGGTGGACGGGGACAGGGTGGTCGGAGGGGGTGGTCGAGGGGCCCTATGACACGCCGGTGGCGACGGCGACGGTGGCGATCGCTCATCCCGGGAAGGAAGATCAGCAGGCTGATGCCGCCTACGCGAGGATCTCGGGGGACATGCACGACCTGAGGGTGGCCGAGCTGACCGTCGCGCGCGAGGGAACGCTGGGGAGCTTCAGCGGCGAGCTGAAGGACCTTAGCCGGGACAAGCCCTACGCGAGCGTGAACGGGACGGTGAAGGTGAAGGGCCTGGGGATCCAGCGGGCGGTCAAGTGGGCGCGGGTGAAGACGCCCCAGGAGGACGTGCCGCGCGGGCTGGCGGAGATGGAGGCGACGGTGAGCGGGACGCTGGAGGCCCCGGTGCTGGCCGGGACGGTGAAGGCCGGGCCGATCTCCTACAAGGACTACTACGCGACGTCGGTGGCAGGGCCCTTCAAGTTCTCGGGCGACACCATCGACTTCGGCCCGGGGGAGGCGAACGTCGAGGGCGTGCCGGTGAATCTGACGGCGGCGGTGAGCGGGCTGAAGGCGGGTGGGGCGCCGGTGGATGTGATGGTGACGGCGAAGACGGGCGAGTTCGACCTGGCCCACGTGCAGGTGCTGCAGCGGAAGAGGGTCGACGTGCTGGGCAAGGCGACGGTGGAGGAAGCGAGGGTCGAGTGGATCGGCGACAAGCTGCAGGCGGCGACGGCGCGGGTGGCGCTCAATGGGATGAGTCTGGGTGACGCGCGCTTCGAGCCGACGACGCTGGAGGTGCGGACGGAAGGAGATCTGCTGGTGCTGTCGCCGACGCCGCTCGTGTGGCCGACGGGACGGCTGCAGGTGGCGGGCAGCTATGACACCGACAAGCGGACGGTGGCGGCTGAGGTGAAGGGGGAGAAGGTGGAGGTGGGGCCGCTGCTGGCGGCGGCGGCGGGTGTGGCGCCGGCGTTGATGAAGGAAGGCGAGGACCTGCCCAAGACCGTGCGGGAGCTGGACAGCCTGGGGCTGCGGGTGGCCGGGCCGGCGAGCGGGGTCGTGCGGATCGTGGGGCCGATCGATGCGCTCGAGCTGGACATGAACCTCGAACGCGTGGCGCTGAAGCTCGATGGGCGCAAGCTCCCCGAGACGACGCTGTCGTGCGTGTACGCGCCCAAGAGCGGAGAGTTCCGCGACATCAACCTAAAGGCGCTGTACGGGCAGGGCGTGATCACGGTGCGGGACGGGTCGATGGCGATCGATGGGGCGGCGAACATGACGGTGGATGCGACGTCGGTGGACCTGCGGCAGCTGAAGGAATGGGTGCCGTCGCTGCCGTCGATGTCGGGATCGGTCGACATCCTTGCGCAGTTCTCGGGCAAGACGAAGAAGCCGGATATCAGAGGCAGCTTTGACGTGACGGACTTCACGCTGGCGGGCGCGCGGCTGGACCTGCTGAAGGCAACGACCTTCACGGTCAAGGAGGGGAGCATCGAGATCGTGGACGGACTGCTCCGGCGCGCCGAGCGCGAGGTCGCGCACGAGGTGAAGGTCTCGGGGAAGCTGCCGTTCACGTGGGAGGGGCCGACGGGGCCGACGGTGCCGAAGGAGGGGGAGGTCTCGCTGACGGCGTCGATGAAGGAGATGAACGTGGATCTGCTGCAAACGCTTGCGGGGGAGTATTACCGGTCGGAGTATTACCGGTCGACCCATCCGTCGGCTCCCTTCCCGTGGATGCTGAAGGCGGAGACGTCGGGGACGGTGGATGGGACGCTCGTCATCACGGATACGCTGGCTGCGCCGAAGGTGAGCGGCCAGCTGACGGTGACGAAGGCGGGGTTCAAGATGCCGGGGTGGGCGCACCCGGTGGGGAACGTCACGGCGCTGCTGACCATGAACCCGGGCGGCGGCGGGACGCGGGTGACGGTGGAGAAGCTGGGCGGGGAGTATGACAAAACGAAGGTCGAGGCGGGCGGGGAGATAGTGCTGCGCGACCTGACGAAAGCGCAGATGCTCAACAACGACTGGAACCTGTGGGCCACGGCCGTGTCTGCGGAAGAAGGGGTTTTCGGCGGGTCGAGGGTGAGGGACGTGAAGGCGCGGGTGGAGGCGAAGAACGCCGGGCCGGGGGTCGTGCGGGTGGCGGTAAGCCAGGGGGAAGCACAACTCGGCGGCGGGACGGTTGTCGTAAGAGGTGGCGTGGACCTCAGAGATCTGACGTGGGCGAAGCTGGCGGAGAATCACTTCGACTTGAGCGTGGTGCTCCAGAAGGCGCAGATGAAGTACCTGGACCAAATGGACGGGACCGTGGATGGGACGCTGACGGTGGCGAACCCGGCGCCGGGGAAGGCGGCGGTGATCGGAGGGAAGCTGACCCTGTCGAAGGCGCAGATCGCGCTGAAGGCGCCGGCGGGGACTCAGATGGAGCTTTGGGGATCGCCGCCTAGCGCACCGAACTTCGGACTGAACACGCAGGTGATGCTCGGGCCGGATGTGAGCATCAAGGGCGGTGGAGTGGACATGCCCCTGCAGAGCGGGGCGCCACTGGCGACGCTAGCAGGGACGATGGCCAAACC
>PMZA01000037.1 GCA_003170595.1 Armatimonadota bacterium | reverse complement strand
ACCCGGCCCGGTCTTCAACGGCCACCCCGGCATACCGCGCCTGCGCGGTGTGATGTCGCCCAACGCTTTCCGCGATGAGGACATGCGCATCCTGGGGCAGGAGTGGAAGGCGAATGTTATCAGGTGGCAACTTACCCGCAACTGGGGCGCCGCCGGCACCGATCGCGACCTCGTCGAGTACGACAAGTGGCTCTTCGGCCGCCTCGATGAACTCGATCAGGCGCTCCTCGCCTGCCGCAAGTACGGGCTCAAGGTCGTCGTGGACATGCACTCACCGCCCGGCGGACGCTACGAGAACAGCGATCTCGCCATCGAGCACGAGGCCGTCTACCAGGACCACTTCGTCGCCCTCTGGGAGAAGATCGCCCGCCGCTACAAGGGCAACCCGGCGGTGTGGGGTTACGATCTGATCAACGAGCCGGTGCAGAACTCGCCCTCGCCGCCGGGCGTGGCGGACTACCTCGGGATGCAGGTCCGCGCGGCGAAGGCCATCCGCCGGATCGACGCGAAGGTGCCGATCTTCATCGAGTCGAGCGGCTGGGATTCGCCCGCGGCCTATCACGAACTCGAGCCCGTCGACGTGCCGAACGTGATCTACCAGGTGCATATGTACGTGCCGGGGCAGTTCACGCACCAGGGGGTCAACGGCAGCCCGACGGGGCAGGTGTACCCGGGGAAGATCATGGGCGCGCAGTGGGACAAGGAGGCGCTGCGGCGAGTACTGCAGCCGGTGAGGGATTTCCAGCTCGCGTACAACGTGCAGATCTACGTGGGGGAATTCAGCGCGATCCGCTGGGCGCCGGGAGCCGCGCAGTACCTGAGCGACTGCATCGATCTATACGAGGAGTACGGGTGGGACTGGACGTACCATGCGTACAGGGAATGGGACGGGTGGAGCGTGGAGCACGGCTCTGACCCTAACGACCACTCCCCCACCACGACTCCCACCGACCGCAAGCAATTGCTGCTCTCCTGGTTCGCGAAGAACACGAAGTCCGGCCAATAGCCACCGTCCTTTCGCCCGTGCCGCTGAGCGTCGCCAGCGTACTCGCGGCCTTCCAGGCCGCGGGGGTGGGCGCGTTGTGGCTACTTCCTGTCAGCTCCACGGCCCTTCGCTCGTGTCTCATGCCTTCTCTCGTTCTTCCCTTCGGCCCTTCCCGCTACAACCCCCGCCCAGCGAACGGATACTCCTCCTCTTCCTTCACCAACCCTCCCTCCACCGGATTACTCAGCACGTACCTTACGGTGTCCTCCACCGCTTCCTCAATGGTCAGCACTTCATCGTAGAAGTCCTTCTGCCACACTGCGCCCAAGTTACCCGCCAGCCACCGCCCGCTGACTCCCTTCCACTCGCACATCGCGGCCCAGGCATCCGCCTCAGGGCTCGTCCCCCTCACTACCAGATGCACGTGGTCGGGCATGAAGCAGTACGCGACGACCGCGCAGAGGTGCTTCTCCATTGCAGTCCGCAGCATCCCGCGCACTACGTCGACGGTCGCCGCCTTCGCGAAGATGGGCCTATGCTTCGAGACGCTCACGTGGAACGCAACGACCACGTGGCCGCGATAGCAGTGGAGGGGCAGGCGGTGATGCTTCTCTCGGCGACGGTGGAAGAACTCGCGCATGCATGCCTCCCGGCAGAGTCTCCGTCACGGCTGAGTCTCCACAGCCCCACCACCCCCGCGGGCTGGAAGCCCGCGAGTACTCCCACGACGCGTAACGACTCGGCCGGATGGCGTACTCGCGGCCTTCTAGGCCGCGGCGGTGGAAGGCTGTGGTCGCGTACCGTCCACCGCACCGGCCTTCCGACTCACCTTGCCTTCCCTTCCCCTACCGACTGAACTTCCTTACGACGCACACCAAGAACAACGACAGCAACACGAACCCCAGCACGGCCTCTGTCGATGCCGCTATCTGCCCCGGCCAATCAGCGGGCGCGTAGTCTCCGTACCCGAGGGTCGTGAGCGTGACCACGCTGAGGTACACGCAGGTGACAGCCCGATGGAGGCCCTGTACCGTCACCGGCCACTCCAGCCCGCAGATCACACTGCCATCTCTCGCGCTTCTAATGCCGAGAAGGCCCTGGACTGTCGCAAACAGGAAGGCGGCGATCAGGAACCACGCAAGCGGTCTGAGCTCCCGCTCACCGTACCCCGCCACCTTCTCCATCACGAACATGCCCGCCCGTTCAAGCCACCTTCCGCCGTCTTCGACCATCTGCTTCCGAACGCACCGCATCTCGCTCAGGTACCACTCGCCTGCCTCTCGGTAGTTGCCCGACTGCTGGAACGCCAGTTTCAACTGCCGGTAGACCAGCGCACAATCGGCGAACTTGGGACGCGGCCCCCCGTCCCGACTCTCCAACGCCCAGGCGTCCCAACCCGCCCTATCCTCGGCCCATTCTTCGTCCCGGACCTTGTGTTCCAGCTCACCCTTGCCCGGACCGAAGATGGCGCCCTCCAGGTCCGTTTCTGGCTCGATGCGGACGCCGGCCAGCTTGGCGCCCCGCACATCGGCTCCGCGCAGGCTGGGCCACGTACCCCTTCCGGCTAACGAGATGCCGCGGTGGGCCAGCGGATCGAAGCGCCAGGCAGCCCCGAGCGAAGCGCGGCGTAGATCTGCGTCCAACAGGTTCGCACCCGTAAGGGCAGAGCCCGACAGGATCGCGTCCGCCAGGATTGCGCTCGAAAGGTCCGCGCGCGCCAGGTTCGCTCCCGTGAGATCCGCCCGCCGGAGGTCCGCGCTCGCCAAGCGCGCGTTCTGGAGGTTTGCCCAGAGCAACCCCGCGCCCAAAAGGTCCGCCCGGTAGAGGTCCGCGAACGATAGGTCCACACGCTCCAGCTCCGCGCCGGACAGGTCCGCGTCCGAGAGGTCCGCCATAGACAGATTCGCGCCTGAGACGTTGGCTTCTACCAGGCTCGCACCCCGGAGGCTCGCGGTGGTCAAGTTGGCGCGCGAAAGGTCCGCCTTCTCGAGATCCGCGCGTGAGAGGTCCGCCCCGCTTAGGTCCGCGTTGGAGAGACCGGCGCCCGCGGCCTTGGCATCCGACAGGTTCGCCTGACCGAGGCGCGCGCCCTGGAGGGAGCTCTTCGTTAGGTCCGCGCGAGACAAGGTCGCCTCGACCAGTGTCGCCTGACCCAGGTTCGCGCCGGATAGGGTCGCCCCGCTTAGGTCCGCGCGGGATAGGTCCGTCCTCACGAGATTAGCGATGGAGAGGTCCGCCCCCCGCAGGTACGCGCCCGAGAGGTTCGCCTCGTCCAGGTTCGCGCCCGAGAGATTCGCATTCCACAGATGCGCGCCCGAGAGGTTCGCCCACGGCAGGTGCGCCCCCCTGAGACCGGCGCCGCGGGCAACGGTGGCCTCGAGGCGCTGCTTGATGTCCTCCGGGTTGGCCCTCGAGTGGAACTCGCACCTCGGTGATGAGCGACAATCAGAACT
>PMZA01000096.1 GCA_003170595.1 Armatimonadota bacterium | reverse complement strand
GTCCCCACCTTCCGCCCCCGCCACAATGCCATCCCCCTTTGACCCTCCATGCCCTACCGGGTATCCTATCCCCCGGTGACCGCCCATGTCCGAGCAACCGCCCGATCTCTCCCAGCTTGACCCCACTCACCGCGCCGTCTACGACCGCCTCCGCCGCATCGAGGGGCAGGTCCGCGGTTTGCAGAAGATGGTCACCGACGGCCGCGGCTGCAACGAGGTTCTCACCCAGCTCAGCGCGGTCATGTCGGCCACCAAGCGCGTCGCCTCCCTCGTCGCCTACTGCTCGATGAGCGAGCGCGTGACCGACGCCGTACGCGAGGGCAAGGACCCCGACGCCGCCGTCGCCGACCTCCTCGACCTTCTCGCCCGTCTGCCCTGACCTTCCATCCTTTGCATGCTATAATCACGGCAACCTCGTGTTAGCCAGGGAGGGTTTCCCCATAAGCGTCCGTGTGCCAGCCTTCATCCTATCTCTCGGCCTGCTGATAATGCTCGCCGCCACCTCTTCTGCCGCGGGTATATTCCCCGACCACAACGGCGACGGCGCGATCACCCTCGCCGACCTCACCTACTTCGTTCAGCAGTTCAAGCTCTGCCATCAGGGCAAGAGCTGGGACTCCGATTGCGACCTCGCCTACGACGGCACCCTCGATCGCGAGGACGCGGCCATCATGCTCGGAGCCTACCTCACCAACCCGCCCGCCCCCGGTCGCTATGTCGCCTTCTCCTCGACCCGCGCCGGCGGCGTCGGCGGCTTCGACGTCTACCTCTACGATCGCACGGCCGGCTCCTTCCTCACCCTCTCCGGGCTGAATGGCACGACCGGTGACTACGTCGACGGTATGACCCCCGACGCCCGCTACATCTCCCTGTGGAGCATCCGGTCAGGCGGGGCTGGCGGGAGCGACGTCTAACTCTACGACCGCACCGCTGGTGCCTACGTTAGCCTTCCCGGCCTCAACACCAGCCATCAGGAGGCGAACGCCAAGCTCAGTTCTGACGCCCGCTACATCGCCTTCGACTCCAATCGATCGGGGACCACCCACGTCTACCTCTATGACCGCGGCACCGGCTCGCTCGTGGACCTCCCCGGCCTGAACTCGTCGGCGGCCAATGACTACACCGCCACCCTCAGCGCGGATGGTCGCTACATCGCCTTCGCCTCGGACCGTGCCGGCGGACCCGGCGGATACAACGTCTACCTCTATGACCGCAAGATCAGCGCCCTCGTCAGCCTTCCGGGCCTCAACGCCGCCTCCATCGACAACGGCAAGTACGGCTGCACGATGAGCCCCGACGGCCGGTTCCTTGCCGCCACCCGGGACATCGGCACCGTGGTCCTGTACGATCGCGCCACAAATTCCCTGGTCTCCCTCACCGGGATGTACACCACCGGCAACAACTGGGTCTGCTCCATCAGCTCCGACGACCGCTACCTCGCCTTCACCACCGATCACCGCGGCTCAGGATTGCGCGACGCGTGCGTGTACGATCGCAAGACCAGCTCGGTAATTGTTCATCCGACCAGCGATAGCGACCCCACCGCCGATGCCGAGTTCCCGCGCTTGAACTAGCCGCCGGTATCGGATCATCTGACGTCAGGGAGGGCAGTCCCATGAGCGTCCGAGTTCCAGCGATGCTTCTCTCGCTCAGCCTGCTGATATTTCTTGCCGCCACCTCCCCCGCCGCGGGCGTATTCCCCGACTTCAACGGCGACGGCGCCATCACCCTCGACGACCTCACCTATTTCGTCCACCAGTTCCAGCTCTGCCGCCAGGGCAAGTCCTGGGACGCCGCCTGCGACCTCACCTGGGACGGCGCTCTCAACCGCGCCGACTCCCTCCTCATGGTCGAAGCCTATCTCGCCAACCCACCCACCCCCGGCCGCTACCTGGTCTTCGATTCAGCCCGCTCCGGTGGGGCCGGCAACAACGATGTCTACCTCTATGACTGCAAGACCGCCTCCCTGGTTAGCCTTCCGGGGCTCAACACCGCGGACAAGGAGGAGTGTCCGGCCATCACTGCGGATGCCCGGTATATCGCCTTCGACTCCGGGCGCTCCGATTCGGTCGGGACCTACGACATCTACCTCTACGATCGATCGGCCGGAGCCCTGGTAGCCGTCCCGGGCCTGAACGCCAGTGGCGCGCAATACACCCCCGGCATCAGCGCCTACAGCCGCTACCTTGCTTTCCACTCCAGCCGCGCGGGCACGGTCGGCGGCTATGACATCTATCTCTACGACCGCGCCGCCGCCGCCCTCGTCTCGCTCCCGGGCCTCAACTCGACGGCTGACGACCTTACGCCGAGCGTCAGCGCCGACGGCCGCTTCATCGCCTTCATGTCCTATCGCGGCGGGGCCACCGTCCATGTGTACTTGTACGACCGCAACACCAATTCCCTCGTCAGCCTCCCGGGCCTCAACTCGTCACCGTACAACGACGGGGATCCTCAGATCAGCACCGACGGCCGCTTCATCGTCTTCGATTCCAGTCGCGGACCGGACTCCAACGACGTCTTCCTCTACGACCGCAAGTCCAGCTCCCTGCTCACCCTCACCGGCCTCAACTTCTCCGGTGCCAGCAACGGCGCTCCATCCATCAGCTCCGACGACCGGTACATCGCCTTCATGAGCAACCATCGCACCGGGCACGAAGACGCATACGTCTACGACCGCACGACCAGCTCGGTAATCGTCTCACCCTCCTCGGACAGCGCCCCGACCGCCAATGCCGAGAGCCCGCACCTGAACTAGCCGCCCGGCTGACGCGCGGCCAGAATCTCCGCCCAACCACGGAACTCTTTTCGTCCCCGTCGGTCAGATTCCATGCACGAGGCCTTACGCGCACGCGCGGCCCTGGCGCCGCAATTCGTTTGGGGAGGCCATCGCACCATGAAGTACGCCTTTATCGCAGTCCTGGCTGTGGCACTGCTGGCGGCTCTTGCCGTCTACGCGATCGGGGAGGACAAGCCCGCCGCCGGTGCGGCCGGTGGAGAAGCGGCGAAGGTCCTGCCTCCGGAGGCCGCGGTCGTTGCGGCGATGCCGTATAAGGAAGAGACCGAGTACGAGCAGGACCCCTTCGATGCGACGAAGCTGAAGCGCACACGGACGGTCGTGACGCACGTGCTGCTGGTCCGCTCCGACGGCACGACGATGATCAAGTCCGCCCCCTAGTGCCTTTCCAGGCTTCGATGAGCTGACGGATGGTAGAACAGTAGCGCTCGCTTATCGCAGAGCACCGATGAACAGTAGTCGCACCCTTCAGGGTGCGGCTGTGGCTGGGCGGTGGGCCTTTCGCTCTTCCCTCTCCGTCCGCCCCTTCCTGTCCGCCACCCTTTGCTTTACACTATCGCATCGCTTCAGCCTGGTGGTGTTCCCTATGCACGGCACGGTTTCCGAACAAATCCTTTCCGCCCACTTAGACGAGGGCTCCCTCGTCCCCGGCGAGCAGATCGCGATTCGCATCGACCAGACCCTCACCCAGGACGCCACGGGCACGATGGCCTATCTCCAGTTCGAGGCCCTCGGCCTCGACCGCGTCCGCACCGAGCTTTCCGTCAGCTACGTCGACCACAATACGCTCCAGACCGGTTCGGAGAACGCCGACGATCACCGCTTCCTCCAGTCCATCGCCGCGCGCTACGGCATCTTCTTCTCACGCCCGGGCAACGGCATCTGCCATCAGGTCCACCTCGAGCGTTTCGCTGCGCCGGGCAAGACCCTCCTAGGCTCCGACAGCCACACGCCCACCGCCGGCGGCATCGGCTCGCTGGCCATGGGCGCGGGGGGCCTCGACGTCGCGGTGGCGATGGCGGGTCAGCCCTTCTACCTCAAGTGCCCGAAGGTCCTCGGCGTCAAGCTCACCGGCCGCCTGCAGGGCTGGGCCTCCCCCAAGGACGTCATCCTCGAACTCCTCCGCCGCCTCACGGTCAAGGGCGGCGTGGGCAAGCTCGCCGAGTACTTCGGCCCGGGCGTCGCGACCCTCACCGTCCCCGACCGCGCGACGATCACGAACATGGGCGCCGAGTTGGGCGTCACCTCTTCCGTCTTCCCCAGCGATGAGGAGACGCGCCGCTTCATGGCCCTCCAGGGGCGCGACGATCGCTGGCGCCCGCTTGTGGCGGCCGACGATGCCGAGTACGACCAGGTCCTTGAGATCGACCTCTCGACCCTCCAGCCTCTCGTCGCCCAGCCGCACATGCCCGACCGCGTCGTCCCGGTCGCGACCCTCGCCGGCCTCGCGGTCGATCAGGTCTGCATCGGCTCGTGCACNNAGCGCGTTCACCCGCGTGTCTCGCTGACCATCTCGCCCGGCTCGCGGCAGGTCTTGCTCATGGCCTCGAAGCTCGGCCTCCTCGATGTCTTCCTCGAGGCGGGCGCGCGACTGCTCGAAGCCTCCTGCGGTCCGTGCATCGGGATGGGCCAGGCGCCGCCGACGTCGGCGGTATCGGTGCGCTCCTTCAACCGCAACTTTGTCGGACGCTCGGGCACTCCCGACGCCGGCATCTATCTGACGAGCCCGCAGATCTGCGCGGCCGCGGCGGTCGCCGGCAAGTTCCTCGACCCGGCCGAGCTTGGCCCGGCCCCGGTCGTCGAGTTGCCCGCCGAGTTCGTGATCGACGATGACATGATCCTGGTCCCGCCCAACGAGGACGTCGCGCATCGCGTGGAAATCCTCCGCGGCCCGAACATCGCCCCGCTGCCCCTCCGCGGCGCTCTCGCCGACGAGCTTGCCGGGCCGGTGCTCCTCAAGCTCGGCGACAACATCACGACCGACGACATCATGCCCGCCGGCGCGAAGATCCTCCCCCTCCGCAGCAACATCCCGGCGATCTCCGAGTACGTCTTCTCCGGCCTCGATCCGACCTTCGCGAAGCGGGCGAAGGAGGCCGGTGGCGGGTTCATCGTCGGCGGCGAGAACTACGGTCAGGGCTCCAGCCGCGAGCATGCGGCGCTGGCTCCGATGTACCTCGGGGTGAAAGCGGTCCTGGCGTTAAGCTTTGCGCGAATTCATTTAGCAAACCTGATTAACTTTGGACTCTTGCCGCTGCGCATCAGTCGAGACTTCTACGAGAAAGTTGAGCAAGGTTCACCACTACGGATCGACGAAGTTAGACTCTCCGTCGAGACCGGAGAGGTGCGAATCGTGGATATCGCGACAGATGAGGGCTTCATCGCGACCATCGAGGCAGGTCCGCGCGAGCGCGAGATACTGCTCGCCGGCGGCCTCCTAAACTTCGTCCGCCACAAGTCCCGCCCGCGCTCGTAGTCGGGGTTCTGGCTTGTGTCCCTGGCTTGTGTAGCCGCAGCCTTCAGGCTGCGGGGGTAGACTGCTATGGCCTTCTTTGCTTTGCCTTTCTGCTTTTGCCTTTCTGCCTTTGCTTGTCATCCTGAGGGAGGCCGTTTGAGCCGACCGAAGGACCTAGTTTTCGCCCAAAGGAGACTCTGCCATGACACCACGCGAATCAGCCATCGCCGCCTTATCCGGCCGCCGACCCGATGGCCTTGTCCCCCACACCGAACTCGAGTTCCAGCTCACCGCCGAGTACCTGGGCATCGAGGCCCTCCGCGCCCACATGCTCGAGGGTGTCACCGGCGTCGTGCGCGATGACATGCTCAAGCGCAACGCTGAAATGTGGATCGACGTCGCCCGCCGCCTCGACTGGAATATCCTTACCGGCATCCACTGGCTCGGTTTCGATGACCAGTGCCGCAGCTTCGAGCTGATCCGCGAGCTTTCCGGCGACACCTACATGCTCTCGGCCTTCGTCGACGCGACCTACTCGATCCCTTCTGGCGCGGACATGATGGACTTCGCCCTCCGCATCGCCGACCACGGCGACCAGGTCCTCGAGGACGCGCAGAAGATGGTCGACGGCAACGCGCCCCACGCGAAGGCTCTCATCGAGGCCGGCGCCGAGGTCATCTTCATGTGCGCCGACTACTGCTTCAACGACGGCCCCTTCCTCTCGCCGAACATGTTCGCGATCTACGTGACGCCCTTCCTCAAGCAGCTCGTCGACGCCATCCACGAGGCCGGCGCCTTCGCGGTGAAGCATACCGACGGCGACATCACGCCGATCCTCGACCAGCTCGTTTCGACGGGGATCGACGCGCTCCATTCCCTCGACCCGATGGCGGGCGTGGACATCGCCGAGGTCCGCAAGATTGTCGGGCCCGAGCTGTGCCTCTTCGGCAACGTGAACTGCGCGTGGGTGCAGGCGGGCACGCGCGAGCAGATCCGGCAGAGCAGCCTGTACTGCCTCGAGCATGGCGGCGTGGACAACGGCGCGTACATCTTCACGACGTCGAACTGCATTTTCGCGGGCGTACCGATGGCGAACTACGAGTACATGCTGGAGCTGCGCCGCGACTACGGCCACCCCGGCGCCTTCGCCTGACGCTGCAGCCCATCGCTCGCGGCGCATCGTCCTGCAGGTGATCACGCTTCGTCGCGAGAAAGCGCACCGTAGGTGCGCGTGGGGGCAGGGGCCAGGGCCCCTGCGGGGCTAAGCGACCGCTTGCGGTCGCCGGGCAGAGCCCCGAGGTTTCGCCTTTCTTTCGGGGGGATCTTTGTGCCGCTGGCTCTGCTCACCCTTGCAGCCTGTCTCGCTCAGCCGACGTCCTACGTCATCAATGGCCACTTCAACGGCTCCCGCGGATGGAACCTCACGCCCGGTCATTCCATCGTCGAGCGCGCCCCCGGCGACACCTGCCTCCTCGCTACCCAGGCCGCCTCGAACCAGATCATCTGGCGACGCACGAGCTGGTCGAAGATGTCCGCCGCCGTCGACATCCGCGTCGAGGATATCGCCGCCGAAAAGCCAGGCGGCTTCGCCTACGCGGCCATCTATCAGTACAACGACTCCAACCTGATCACCAAGTTCTCCGACTTCATCCAGCTCACCCAGCCCACCGACTGGAAGCGCTACACCTACACCTTCGACCTCGCCCCGGCGACGACGATGATCTACATCAACCTCGGCTTCTTCAACGCTCACGGCAAGGCCTATTTCGACAACGCCACCCTCGTCGAGGGCGACACCCCCGCCAACCTGGACGCCGTCGCCGAATTCGTCTCACCCGCCGGCGTCGGCGCCTCGACCATGGTCTGGTCCGAGAGCGATCTCCCCGTCCCACCCGGCGGCGCCGACCCGAGCTGGATCGTCGCCACCCTTCGCGCGGCGGGCATGAAGGCCGAGGCCGCCTCCGCCGACGGCATGTCCCAGTCCCTCCGCCCCTCCACCTTCGGCACCCTCGTCCTCCCCTACGGCGCGGCCTATCCCTACGACCGTCGCAGCGATCTCATCGACTACTGCCGCGCGGGCGGGCGGCTCATCGTCCTCGGCGGTTATCCGATGAACGCCCCCCTCGTCCGCGCCGGAGGCAAGTGGACCGACTGGCGCGACGAGGCCGAGCGTCGCAAGAAGGTCGCCACCGAATGGCCCGCCAACATGATCCCCGACGGCGGCTTCGAGAAGACGGTCGACCCGCCCCTCGGCGGCGACGTCCTCGATGGCGCCTGGCATCGCGACAACGTAAGGGCGTCCATCGTCACTGACAATCCGGCCGAGGGCACCCACTGCGGCTTCATCGACATCCCGCACGACGAGAGCTTCGGCCACGGTCAGGAGCGCAAGCTCTACTGCTGGCTCCCCGCCGAGGCCGGCCACGAGTACCACTTCTCCTGCATGGCCCGCACGGAGGGCATCGAGGGCGAGGGCTTCGCCTATGCCGCCGTCTACCAGTACCGCGGCGCCGAGCTTGCCACGCCGCGCGACGTCGTCCAGCTTCGCGGCACCAATCCCTGGAAGCCCCTCGACTACCAGTTCACCACCGACTTCGGCGTCGACCGCATCTTCATCAAGGTCGGCATCTATCAGGCCCGCGGCCGCGCCTGGTTCGACAAGGTCCAACTCGTCGGCCTCTCGGGCCTCGGCTATACGCCACTCAACACCTCCTCCGGCACACCCGGCGACGGCCTCGGCGTGGCGGCCTTTCAGATGGGCATGTGCGACGCCGACTACAAGCTCCGCCGCGTGGCCTCCGTCGAGCCGGCCGCCGGTCAGCAGCTTCTCCGCACGCCCAAGCTCCACGCACCGGTCAACGGCTGGGTGACGTCCGCCGTCATCGGCTCGTCGACGCGCTGGGTCCCGCTCATCAACACCTACGATCGCTTCGGCAGACTTCGCGGCGCGGCGGGCGCGATGATGCTCAACTACACCGGCTTCTACGCGGGCTCGCAGTGGGCCTACTTCGGCGCCGAGGACCACCCCTTCTTCGGCCCATCGATCCCAGGCTCCGACGCCGACCTCGTCCGCCTCGTGAAGTGGCTGCAGCGCTCGTGCTACATGAGCGGGATGCGCCCCGAGTTCTTCGCCTACGACCCCGGCGAGTCGATGACGATGAAGGTCCGCGTCAACAACTTCGGCGCGACCGACCTGAAGCCCACCGTCGAGTTCACGGCCTTCTCCGGTGAGCATCAGATCGCCCAGACGAAGATCGCCGTCCCTCGCGCGGCAGGCAACGTCGACGACGCCCACGCCGCGATGGTCCTCCCCAAAGACGCCCGCGGTGTGGTGAAGATCCGCGCCCGCCTCCTCCTCGACGGCGCGGTCATCGATGAGGATGAGACCGGCGTCGTCGTCCGCGACGCAGCCATCGTCGCCCGCGGGCCCAAGCTCGATTTCCGCGACAACTACTATCGCCTCAACGGCCGGCCGCTCTTTCTCTTCGGCTCCGACAACTATTCGTCCGACTACATGTCGACGATGATGAACCCCGCCCGCTGGGACGACCTTCAGCGCGCCACCCGCGATCACGGCGTCGAGGTCTACGAGAACCTGCAGTACAACACCCCAGACCACAAGTACGCCGACGCCGACTGGCGCAACTTCGACGCGATGTCCCAGCTTCTTCAGACCCGCGGCCTCGTCTTCATGTGCGGCCTGCTCATCGGGCACAACGTCGCCTGCAACGACGAGGAACTCGCCGCCGAGGGGCAGGAGTGCGCCGACTACGCCGCCCGCTACGCCGCCACGCCCTCGATGCTGTGGTACATCAACGGCGATTTCTCCCTCAACTACGACGACAAGAAGTGGCTTCCCCTTGCATGGAACCAGTGGCTCAAGGACCGCTATGGCTCCGACGCCGCCGTCGCGAAGGCCTGGCGCATGGACCAACTTCCCGCGCCCCTCGGCAGCCTCCCCTTCCCGCCGCAGACCTCCAGCGCCTGGGACGATCCCGTCGAGGTCGACCGTTTCACCTTCAACGTGTGGATGATGAACCGGTGGGTCAGCCATCACGTCGCCGAGATCCGCAAGCATGATAGTTATCATGCGATAACCAGCGAGTACTACCAGCAGCCCTTCAACGGCGTCGACCTCCGCCAGGCCATCGGCGGCCACGACGCCTCGAACGTTGGCTTCTTCTCCTCCTACCCGAACGACCTCATCACCCTCCCCGAAGTTTTCGCCATGAACGACCTGCGCTACATCGGCAAGAGCTGCGGCCTGGGCGAGTACGGCGTGAAGACCCATCCCGCCTGGGGTGCGTCGAGCGGAGCGCCCGACTATCACGGCCAGCGCACCGAGGAGCAGCAGCGCCAGCTCTTCATGACCGTCGCCGGCTACGGCCTCGGCATGGGCGCGTGCAAGGTGCAGAACTGGTGCCTGCGCGACGGCGACGACTGGTGCTTCCCGTGGGGCATCTTCTACCCCGGCCCCGACGTGCCCAAGGACGTCGCCTACACTCACCGCAATCTGAGCATGCTCTGGCGGATGATCGAGCCGCGCTACCAGGCGCCCGCGGTCAGCATCGTCTCACCCACTCCCCTCCGCAACGGCGCGCAGGGATGGCTCGGCAACACGCCGATCTACATGGCCACGCAGGGCCTCCTCCGCCTCCACATCCCCTTCAACACCGTCGACGATTTCGCCCTCGACAGGCTCCCCGTGGCGACAAAGACCCTCGTCTGGCCTGCCGCGATTGCGGAGAGTGAACGCTCGTTCACGCAGGTCGCCGACTGGGTCAAGGCCGGCGGCCATCTCGTCCTCACCGGCTACCCCGGCTGGGATGAAAACCGCGCTGCGATCAAGGACGACCTCTTCCGGACACTGCTGGGCTCAGCCGCCAGTGAACGCTTGTTCACTGGCATCGCCTTCAACGATGGTCCGGCCTCGCCGACGAAGCTCCCGAGCGGGACCGTGGCGCTCCATCCGCAGGCCCGCGTCATACCCGGCGACGACGTCCGCATCCTTCTCACCGCCGACAACGGCACGCCCATCGTCCTGGCCCACAACGTCGGCGCGGGGATGGTCGTGTGGATCGCCGACCCCGTCGAGCTTCGCGGCCGCGACGCAGTCCCGGCGCTTGTCGATCTTTACCGCCTCGCCCTCACTGCCTTCCCCACGCCGCCCGCGCCGATCGAGGTCACGCCGGACGACTCGCGCCTGCACGTGATGAAGCAGCGCACGGCCTCAGGCTTCGCGTGGGTCGTCTACCCCGTGGCCGACGACGCGCCGCGCCTGGTGACGCTGGCGACGCCAGCGGGACCGGTGCAGGTGGGCGTGCGACCGTGGTGGCCGGCGATGGTGCAGGTGTCTGACGACGGCCGCGTGTTGATGGCCCTCTGCGATGGCGCGCTGAAGGTCGGCGATCAGCAGCTAGTTGCGGGCGGGCCGATGGTTGGGCTCGCGTCGCTCGACGGGGCGGACCTGCGCAAGAGCAGGGCCGTGATGCTCTACCCCTTCGAGCAGGGCACGTCGATCCTGAAGGGCTTGCCGACGAGCGGCGAGTGGGGTGACTGGCGCGAGGGCAAGTGGCGGTCGCTGGAGCCGGTGAAGTCGACGCAGGGCCACGTGAAGATCGACCCCGATCTCTTCACCTGCGCGGCGCTGCTGACGTCCGGCGATCCGTCCGCCTGGCGCACGCGCCTCACCCACTACGCCACCGACCCGTGGACCGTCCCCGGCACGTAACCACACTTGGCTTGCGTGTCTGCTTTCGGAGGGGCCGAATCAGAAAGGGCACGCGCTAGCGTGCCCTTTCGAATCCGGCCCGTTTTCTATTCTGTGTTTTCGCTCTAGCTTTTCGCCTTCGTCTCGCTCAGCCTTCGCGGTTCGAAGACTCTCTTCCGCGGCTTGGTCGACTTGCGATGATCGCGAGGAGCGGCGACCGCAGCGGCGATCTTATCCCACGTCCCGAGCTTCTTGGCGCGCTCGTAGATGATGGCCCACACGCAATCCTGTTCGGGATCGACCTCGCACTTCCCGTCCTGCGATCCGCCGCACGGCCCGCTCATCTGCCCCTTCGGGCAGCGGGTGATTGGGCAGACGCCGGCATAGTCGCCGATGACGCATTCCGCGCACGCCGAGCACCATTCGAAGAGCTGCCCCTTCCGGATCGTGTCGCCGATGAAGAGGCTGTTGCAGCCCGGGACGACCATCTTCTCAGTGATCGACGACACGGCTTGCACGCCCGCGCCGCACGACAGCACGAGGAAGGCGTCGGCCTCATCGACGGCCTCCTGCTGCTTGCGCATGTCCTTCTTCGTGAGGAGGACTTCGCACGCGGTGTCGGGGACGACGGTGCCGGTGACGGTCTTGCCGGCCTCCTCGAGGAGCTTCTTCATCTCGGCGACCTCGGTCTCGCCGCCGGTCTCGCACACGGTCGCGCAGTCGCCGCAGCCGATGACGAAGATCTTCTGGGCGCCTTCGAGGGATGCGAGGATATCCTCAAACTGCTTCTTCTCGGTAACGGTCACGGGAGCCAGTCCTCCTTCCGGGGGAGTCCGCGGGGGAACTCCGTTCTCACGGTGACGATGTTACCCAATCCTCGCCCACCGCGCAAAGGCCCGCCTCGCCCATCGCCGAGGAGGATGTTTCCCGCCGCCCGTCGAATAGTCCTTCGCATCTCATACCCGGGAGCCTACCCATGACCACGATGACCGTCCTTCTGCTGGCCTGCGCGACATCACTTTTCGAGCCGTTGCCTACGCCGACGACCTCTTTCAGTTTCGACGAGGATGGCCGCGCGTGGATCCTCACCGAGGCCCACCTCACGATCGGGGCCGACCCGGCGGTTTTCTCCTGGCCGCTCACCGAGGGGTTCATCGATCGCGGCTCGGCGCAGATTCTCTCCGTCGACCCCGCCGACTCGGCGACGATCCTCGACCGCCGCGAATCGGGGCAGGGCGTCGAGTGGCGCCTCGTCTCACCGGGCGGACAGACGCGTGAGGTGACGGTCCGCGTGGGCGCGATCGTCCCCGATCTCCACGTCGACTGGCAGCAGCAAGTGGTCTGCGCGCCGAAGCAGCTCGAGTGGGCGCTCATGGCGAAGGTCTCGGGATGGAAGGGCTCGCCCATCGATAACGTTTCGATCGCCACGCCCTTCGGCGCGATCACCGGCGTCAACCTCCGCCCCGACCTCGCGCCGACGATCCTCGTGTCGAGTGAGGCGAGCGTGCCGTGGCGGCTGGCGATCCGGTGGGACAGCGGGGACGGCCGTGACACGCCGGCGCGGCTGGTCTGCCTCGACCGCGACCTGACGACACCCTTCGGCCTGCGGCGGCTGCCGGGTGGGCGGCTGACCGTGAGGCTGAGCGACGCGGACTTCGGGCAGGACTTCAAGGGCGCGGCGCCGGGGCAGTTGGTCGAGCTACGCGCGGGGGATGCAACTGGCGTCTTGGTGAAGCGGACGAAGGCGGCGACGACGCAGGTGAACACGCACTCGGACGCCAACCGCCGGCTGGCGATGTTCGACGAGAAGCTGGAGTACGAGTATGCGCTGACGAACACGACGGATGCGGCGGTGGAGCTTGAGGTCTACGAGCATCCGGCGCACGGGTGGAAGGTGGACAAGTGCTCAGCGCCGTGGAAGAAGCTAGACGCGGGGACGCTGGTGCTGACGGTAAAGCTCGCCCCGCGCTCCGAAGCCAAACTCACCGCAACCCTGATGCGCAAGAACCTAACGCCTTCCTGACGCGCCTTCGCTTGTGCCTTCGCTTGTGTCTTGGCTTGTGCCTTCGCTTGTAGCTTGGCTTGTGGAGGGGCCGAGTAGGGAAGGCGTCTGCGACGCAGACGCAAGGGTCCCCTACCCGGCCCTCGCTCTTCGCTTTTGTCTTTCCTACCATCGTGGAGCAATCCCGTGCCTGACTCCGACGAACCAGCCGAGCCCCTACCCGACCGCCACCACCCGCACCGCCTTTCCCCCGGCGCCTACACCCGCCCCGGCGCCGTCGTATTCATCTCCACTAGAGCCCGCCGCGGCGTCCTATTCCTAACCCCACACATCGCCGACGCCATCACTTCAGCCATGCGTGACACCACCGCCCGGCACGGTCTCATCCTCGGGGCGTACTGCATCATGCCGGATCACCTTCACGTCGTCGTTACGATCGGCGAATCCAACGGGGACGCTGCGGGGTGGATCCAGTTCATGAAGAGGGAAGCCGCGAAGCGATCCGGCGTCCCCGCCCTGTGGCAGCGCAGCTTCTGGGATCGCCACGCCCGCGACTACGAAGACGTTGGGAAGAAGGTCGCCTATGTGCTGAACAATCCGGTGCGGCACAAGCTGTGCGAATCGTGGGAGGAGTGGCCGTACTCATGGTCCAAGTGGCGCGAGCGGTGAGGCAGCGCGGCAGCACGCGAAAGCGGGAAAAGCACGGGCCGGGTAGGGGACCCGGCGTCTGCTTCGCAGCCGCTTGGCCCTACTCGGCCCCTCCACAAGCCAAGCCAAGCCCACCGCTAGCGGTCTGACTCCCCCGCCCTTCGCACCGCTATCCCCGCCAGCCCGATCATCCCCGACAGGCAGCGGTCCGACGGGTACAGCTGCGACGCCTCGACCAAGAGCACGCCCTTCTTCGGCCCGACCATTGACGGCGTCCGCTCCGCAAACCCCGGCGTGCATACTGGCTGCGCGAAGACGTCGCGCGTCACGATCTTCGCCGTCACGCGCCCGGGGTACGCCGCATCGATGACGCCCAGCCCGTCGCCGAGATGCTTCGCCCACTCCTCGTCGCTCCACGCGAAGCGCGGGTCGGTCGCGGGCAGGTACATCGGCACGTAGAGCGTGTCCCCGCCCCACACCTCGCGCCCGCGATTGAGGTTGCCGTATTCGATGAACCCGTTGGCGGCCACGCGCTCATCGTTGACGTTGACCCAGAAGTAGTCCGTCACCGACTTCTCCGCCCGCAGCAGCGCGCACACGACGCCCAGGTACGGCACCGCCCCGAGCGCCTCCGACCACGCGGGCATCTCCTCGCGCACGAGGTCGGCGGCCACCGGCAGCGGCGTCGCCATCACGACCGCGTCGCCCTCGACGTCGCCCTTATCCGTCGCCACACGCCACCGCCCATCCCCGTCGCCCACGATCTTCTGCGCCTTCACGCCAGTCGAGATCTCCGCCCCGCCCTTCCGCGCAGCCTCGGCCAACGCGTTCAGCAGCGTCTCCGATCCGCCTTCGAAGTAGCCCATCGCATCGGATTCCATCGCGCTTTTCCGCGACGTACCGACGCGCCACATCCGGTGCCACAGCCACGCGGCCGAGACCTGATCGTGGTACGGCCCGAACTTGATCTCCAGCAGCGGACGCCACAGCACCTCATACACGCGCGGCCCGACGGTGCTCAGCAGCCATTCCTTCGCGGTGATCTCATCCAGCGGGCGCCAGTCCGTCCGCTTCTGCGCCTTGAGGGTATGCCAGCCGAGCCTCATCCGGTCGGCCACCGACAGCGGCGAGAAGCGCAACACATCGAGGGCCGTGCTGAAGGGGTACATCCGCCCGCGATAGAAGTGCCCAACCGGCGCCGGCGCGAAGTGGATCTTATCGGCGACGCCAAGCTCGTCGGCCAGGCGCAGGAGATGCGTATCGCCGCCGCAGATGAAGTGGTAGTACCGCTCGATGCGTCCGCTGCCGAGGTCCATCGACCGCGTCAGCCCGCCGAGTTCATCTCGCGCTTCGAGGAGATGCGCGTTCCATCCGGCCTGCACGAATTTGTACGCAGCGGAGAGCCCCGACACGCCGCCGCCGATGATGACTGCCGTGCGCTTCATTGCCGCACCCTCTCCCCCACTCTCGCGCCCAAATCGAACACCTCAAACTCCGGGTCATCGTATGCCTTCGTGAAATGGCTCTCGAGGTATTGCCGGATGTCTGGCCGATCTTCCTGCCCCTGCGCGCGGAAGAACAGCGCATACTTCGCGCCGCGCACGATGCGATCTTCGATGTACTCGGGCCCGGGCATATCCGCCTTGTTCTTCACCCACTGCGGCGGCTTGCCCATGTCTTCGCGGCCAACCCACGTCGGCCGCTTGAGATAGTAACCGATTCCGAAGCCCGGCGGCATCACGATCACCGCATGCTTCGCCGGATCGAGCTTATCGAGCACCTGCGCCGATCGCGGGATCGCTTTGTATTCCTCATAGAACGGCTGCGCGCCCCACACGCACAGGATCGCGAAGCCCGCCACCAGCGCCGTCCCTCCGCCCGGCTTGAAGGCCTTCATCACGCTCACCGCCGCCCACGCGAGCCCGATCAGCCCTGCCGCCGCTGGGATGAGCGGAAGCTGATAGTAGTTCTGCCGCAGGTTCCCGCCGGATACGACGACGAAGTAGACGAGCACCCCCGCCAGCCACCAGTGGAACAGCCGCCGCTGCCCTCGCCCCCACTCATAGCACACACCCAGCGGCAGCAGGACCAGCCCCACCGCCGTCAGGTGTTCCTTCAGCAATCGGTTGAGCATCAGCGAATAGCTCTGCGGGTTGAGGAAGTGATGCGGCGAGAACCACATCTGCCCGCCGAACCCCACGCCCACCGAGAAGTATTCCGGCCCGATGTTGCGATGCGCGTGCATGTAGTACGCCGCCGCCGGGACCACGCTCAGCACCGCGAACGCCCACAGCTGCCACTGCTTGAACATCGCCCACCCGTACTTGCGGTACGCCAGGTACCCCAGCGGCAGCGCCAGATGCACGGCCGGCAGCTTCACCAGAAACGCGAGCATCCCACATACCAGCGCCCCAACCCAATGATTCCACTTCTCGGTCTCCAGGTAGCGGAAGAACAGGTACACGAGCGCGATGGAGAAGCACAGCATCGCCGGCTCGCTCATCAGCACGCGCGAGAAGTACACGCTCGACGGCGCGAAGGCGTAGAACAGCAGGCCGAAGGTCGCCGCCCGCTGCCCGATCTCGCGCCTCATGAGCGCGAAGAGGAGGCCCATCCCGATCATGCTGAAGGTGACCGTGACCAGCCGCCCGACCCACTCGTGCACGCCGAAGAGGTTGTAGAGGATCGCCGTCAGCCACGTCACGAGCTGGAACTCGATCTCGATGTAGCCCGGCTTGTCGGCGCTGTAATCGGTCTCGGGCCAGAGAATGTTGTAGCCGTGATGGTGGAAGTTGAGGGCTATGGGCGCGACCTGAAGCTGCTTGATCCAGTGCTCCGAGATGTACGGTCGCGTGAAGCCGACCAGCCTCACGGCCAGCGCGAGGATCAGGATGATCCACAGCTCTTGCCGCGCCGTCAGCCGCGGACAGATCGCACCCCGACCGCAGGGAGGCCCCGAGCAAGCCGAGGGGGTGCCGTCGTCGGTCTGCTCCACCACTTCCACGCCTTCATCCATCCGTCTCACCCATCTTTTCCTTGTACCGTCGCAGCGACGACGGCCACCGCTTGGTCATGCCCAATCTCAGCGCGACGATCAGCGCCTCGAAGACGATCTTCTTCGACAGCTTCGACTTCCCCCGCGTGCGATCGCGAAAAGTGATCGGCACCTCGACGATCTTCAGCCCGGCGACCCACGCGCGGAAGATGCTCTCCATCAGGAACGAGTAGCCGCGCACATCCACCGACCACCACCCGATCGTCCCCAGCACCTCGCGCCGGTAGGCCCGGAAGCCGCCGGTCGGATCGTGCACCGGCATCCCGGTCACCAGCCGCGCGAAGCCTCCGCCCATCCGGCTGAGCAGGATCCGGTGCCATGGCCAGTTCTCGACGCCCCCGCCCGGCACATAACGCGAGCCAATCACGATGTCGGCATCCCTCGCCGCCGACACCAGCTTCGGCACGACGGCCGGGTCGTGCGAGAAATCGGCATCCATGGTCAGGATGATAGGCATGCCGGCCTCGAAGGCGAACTTCACGCCAGCCTTGGATGCCGACGCATAGCCGCCCTTCCCCGCGCGATGGAGGACGGCGACCTGACCGGGCCGCTGCCCGGCCACGCGATCGGCGATGTCGCCGGTGCCATCGGGCGAGTTGTCGTCGATGATGACGATGCCGACGAGCGGGTCGAGGGCCGCGAGCTTGGAGAGAAGCTCGGGCAAGTTCTCGGCCTCGTTATAGGTCGCGATGGTGACTGCGGCGGGCAGGCTCGGATCGAGCCTACCGACGATGCGCACTTCGCTCTGTGCCGGCATCATGCTTTGTCTCCCTCACGTCCGCGCACAAAAAGGGCCGAGGCGCTGCGGCTCTCGGCCACCTGTCCGCCGCCCCACTCTCCAGCAATCCTCGTACCCCTCTCGCCTCATAAACTTAACGTCACGCCTACGGCGCGTCAAGCCTTCTCCGCTCGACCTTGAT
>PMZA01000062.1 GCA_003170595.1 Armatimonadota bacterium | reverse complement strand
CTTTTCGCTGTCATCCTGAGCGAGACGCCTTTTGTCGAGCGAAGGATCCCCCGACTCCGCCCCGCCCCCGTCCTTCCCCTCACTCCAACCCCAGCAGTTCCTTGAACCCCTCCTCGTCTATCACCGTAACCCCCAACCCCTCCGCCTTCCTCAGCTTCGACCCCGGGTCGCTCCCCACCACCACGTAGCTCGTCTTCTTCGACACCGAATCCGTCGTCGTCCCACCCATTTCCTCCACCAGCTTCCCGGCCTCCTCTCGCGTGAAGCCCGCCAGCCCGCCGGTGAACACGAAGGTCTTCCCGGCAAGTTCATCGCTCGTCCTTTCGACCTCCGCCCCCTCGACCTCCAGCCCCTTGCTCACGAGGTCCTCGACGGTCTGCCGGTTCTGCGGCTCGTGGAAAAAGTCATATACCGCCCGCCCGATCTCCGGCCCGACGCCCGCCACCCGCGCCAGGTCCCCATCCGTCGCGTCCATGACTCGCCGCAGCGACTTGAAGTGCCGCGCCAGCACCCCCGCGATCCCCTCGCCCACATGTATGATCCCCAGCGAGTACAGGAACCTCTGCAGCGACGCCTTCTTGCTCCCCTCGATCGCGCCCACCAGGTTCTGCGCGGACTTGGGCCCCATCCGCTCCATCTCCTGCACCTGCTCCGCCGTCAGGTCGTACAGGTCCGGCAGCCGCTCGACCCTCCCCGTCTCGACAAGCTGGTCGACGATCTTCTCGCCCAGCCCGTCGATGTCCATCCCGAGCTTCGACGCGTAGTGCTCGATCCGCCCCTTGATCTGCGCCGGGCAGTCGAGGTTCGGGCAGCGCAGGAACGGGTCGCCTTCGTACCGCACCGTCTCGGCCTTGCACGCGGGGCATTCGTGCGGCGGCTCAGGCTTCTTCTCGTCACCCGTGCGCCGCTCCGCGATGGCCATGACCACCTGCGGGATGACGTCCCCCGCCCTCTGCACGAGCACCCAGTCGCCGATCCTCACGTCCTTCCGGTCCAGCTCATCAAGGTTGTGCAGCGTCGCTCGGCTCACCGTCACTCCGCCGATATTCACTGGCTCGAGCATCGCCACGGGCGTCACGACCCCCGTTCTCCCCACGCTCCATAGGATGTCGTTGAGCTTCGTCGTCTGCTGCCTCGGCGGGAACTTGTGCGCCACGGCCCACCGCGGGCTTCTCGTCCGCGACCCCAGCGCATCGTGGAGTGAACGATCGTTCACTTTGTAGACCACGCCATCGATCTCGAAGGGCAGCGTGTCGCGCTTCTCCTGCAAGTCCGCGTGATATGCGACCAGTCCCGCTTCGCCGGTGACGAGCTTGTTCAGTTCGCACACCGGCAGGCCCCAGCCCCGCAGCGCCGTCAGCATATCCCACTGCGTCGCGAACTCGGCGCCCTCGGCCACGCCCACGTCGTACAGCCAGATGCTCAGCGGCCGCGACCGGGTGATCCGCGAGTCGAGCTGACGCAGCGATCCCGCCGCCGCGTTGCGCGGATTGGCGAACACCGGCTCGCCGTTCTTCTCGCGCTCACGGTTGATGGCTTGAAAGTCGGCGATGCGCAGGTACACCTCGCCCCGCACCTCCAGCAGGCTCGGCACCTCCGCCCCGCCCTCCTCCTTCCTCAGCCGCAGCGGCACCTGCTTGATCGTCTTCACGTTCGCGGTGACTTCCTCGCCCGTGTACCCATCCCCGCGCGTGGCGGCGAGAGCCAGCGCCCCATCCTCATACACCAGCTCGACCGACAGCCCGTCGAACTTCGGCTCGGCGGTGAACTCCGGCTCCTCGACCTCGGTCGTCCTCTGGATCATCTTCACCCACGCCGCGATCTGCTCGTCCGTGAAGATGGTGTCGAGGCTGAGCATGGGGGTCCGGTGCTTGGCCGCCTGGAGGGGCGTCGGGATGGGTTGGGGCGTCCCCATACTTAGTCCGAAGCTCACAAGTTTGGGCGCCCCGACCCGCTGCGTCGGCGAGTCCGGCGTCACCAGCTCCGGGTATTCCTCCTCGATCCCGACCAGCTCCAGCATCACCGCGTCGTATTCCGCGTCGCTGACGATGGGGCTGTCGAGCACGTAGTAGCGGTAGTTGTGCTCGTTGATTTCCTGGCGCAGTTCCTCCGCCCGATTCCGCGCCTTCTCGAGGGATGCTTTACCCCCAGACATCTTGCTCATCGCAGCCACCCGCTCCCTTGCCCGGCTCTCCGCTCTTTACAGACACGTCAGGGTAAAACATACTTCCAGCGCATGTCTATCTTTCAACCGCGTGCGGACGTCTGGGGTGACCCGGTCGGAGTTCGGTGAACTCACATGAAGACAATCCTTGCCGCTGTCGATAACTCGCCTTACACCTCGGTCGTCGCCGAGTATGCCTGCGACCTCGCCTCGCTGGCCGGCGCCGGCGTCCTCGCCGCCTATATCATCGACGCCCGCCTCGTATCCGGGACCATCGCCCGCCTTCTCGGTGAGGCGCTCCCCGCCCCCGCCGAGGGTTGCGCCGGCGATGCCTTCGCCAGCCGTCTCGAAGCCCACGGCCGCGAGGCCCTCACCGATGTCGAGAAGCTGTGTGCGGATCGAGGCCTTCTCAGCCAGTCGATCCTCGAACGCGGCCGTCCTGCCGAGGCCCTCGCCGCGATGGCGCCGATGTACGACGTCGCGGTCGTGGGCAGCTATGGCTCCGAGGCCGAGTACCGCTCGAGCCTCCTTGGCTCGACCGCCGCCGACTTCCTCCGCCTCACCACTCGCCCGGTGCTCCTCGCCCAACGCGAGCATCGCCCGATCCAGCGCGCCATCGTCGGCTACGACGCCAGCCCCGAGGCCACTCGCGCCCTCACCGCCCTCATCTCTCTCGCAGCCGCAGGCGAGTGGCGCCTCACCATCGTCCTTGCAGGCGACGACAGCGACCACGCCGCCGCCCTGTCCACCAAAGCCGCCGCCTTCGACGGTCTCGCAGCCACGTCCCACGAAGTCCTCATCCGCCTCGGCGAGCCGGCCACCGTCTTGCTTGACCTCATCGACGAGCTGTCCGCCGATCTGATCGCCGTGGGTTCGCGCGGCCTGAACAAGCTCGCGCAGCTGCTGATGGGGAGCACTTCCGACACCCTCGCCCGCCAGGCGCCCGTGCCGGTGATGGTGTTCAAGTAAGAGGTGGCGATCTGTGCCACCTCAGCGCGGTAGGGGAGAGGGCCTTACTCCCGCCCCGCGACCAGGCCTTCCACTGCGTCGATGATCGCCGACGCCACCTCGTCCTTGTAGGCCGGCCCCACGGTCATCGCGCGGTCTCGGCCCACCAGGATGGTCACCGTCGTCTGGCCCGGCCCGAAGCCTTCGCCCCCGCCGACCTTGTTGGCGACGATCATGTCCAGCCCTTTCCGCGCCATCTTCCCCCGCGCGCTAAACTCGACGTCCTGGGTCTCAGCCGCGAAGCCGACGACGATCATCCCCGGCCTCCGGCGCCTTACTTCCGCGATGATGTCTACCGTCGGCTCGAGCGCGATCTCCACTGGCTCGTTCTTCTTGTGCGCCTTCTCCGCCTGCGTCTCCGCCGGGCTATAGTCGGCCACCGCCGCCGCGCCGATGAACACGTCCGCCTCCGCCACCTTCGCGAACACCGCCTCCGCCATCTCCGCCGCCGTGGTGACCGCCACTTCCTCGACGCACGCCGGCGCCGACAGCTCGCTCGGCCCATGGACGAGCGTCACGACCGCCCCCCTTGCCGCCGCCTCCATCGCCAACTCGTACCCCATCGCGCCGCTGCTGGGATTCGATAGGAACCGCACGGGATCGAGGTGCTCTCTCGTCGGACCCGCGGTGATGACGACCTTCTTCCCGGCCAGCGGATTCGCTCGCCCAGCCAACTCCCCATGCCTCAGCGCAAACCTTATCGCCGCCAGCAGCGCCTCTTTGTCAGCCAGCCTCCCAGCGCCCACTTCCCCGCACGCGAGGAATCCTTCGCCCGGCGCGACCACGATGACGCCCCGCTCCTTCAGCGTCGCCACATTCGCCTGCACCGTTGCATTGGCCCACATCCGCTTGTTCATCGCCGGCGCCACGACCACCGGGCACTCCACCGCCAGCAGGTTCGTCGTCAGCAGATCATCCGCGATCCCGGCCACCATCTTCCCGATCACATTCGCCGTCGCCGGCGCCACGACCATCGCCTCGGCGAACTGCGCCATCGACACGTGCGCGATGTCGAACTCCACATTCCCGAACAGCTCCGTCCCGACCTCATGCCCGCTCAGCGCACGGAACGTCGCGACGCCCACCATCTCCCGCGCCGACTTGGTCATGATCACGCGCACCTCAGCCCCGCGCTGCACGAGCGCGCTGACGAGGTCAGCGGCCTTGTACGCCGCGATGCTTCCGGTCACGCCCACGACAATCCGTCGCCCGCTGAGTGTTGGCGTCCCTATCGCCTCCCTGCTTCATCGTGAGCAGCCGAGGCTGCTCCGGCAGCCTCAGCCAGCAGCCGGTCCCGCAGCGTCTGATAGCCCACGCGCCCGAGTCTGTTCCGCTCGCCGACGAGGATGGCCTCAAGCTCCGCCGCCGTCCCCTCGACCTCGTCGTTCACCAGGACGTACTCGAACATGCCCATGTTCTCGATCTCGCGACGCGCCGTCGCGATGCGTTCGGCCAGCGCCTCGGGGTGCTCAGTCTGCCTGCCCTGCAGCCGGTCCACCAGCGCCTGCCACGTCGGCGGCGCGATGAACACCAGCACCGCCCTCCCGGGCATCTGCGTCCGCACCGACCGCGCGCCCTGGTAGTCGATCTCGAAGATGATGTCCTTCCCCTGCCCGATCGCCTCTTCGACGGGCGACTTCGGCGTCCCGTAGTAGAGGCCCTCGTATACCGACGCCCATTCGAGGAACTCGCCCGCGTCGCGGCGCTGCACGAACTCCTCGACGCTTATGAAGTGGTAGTGGTCACCGTCAGCCTCGCCCGGTCTCGGCGTCCTGGTCGTGCACGACACCGAGCGCCGCACCTCGGGATGGTCGTCGAGCACCCGGTTGATGACCGTGCCCTTCCCGACGCCCGACGGCCCGGACACCACGAGTAGCACGCCCTCGCGTCCCGCACCCGTATTCCGATCACTGCTGCCTTCCATGGCTTCATCCTGTTCTGCAGATAGTCCCTCGATTATGGCCTTCCCGCCCCTCGATATCAACTGCCGGCGACCGGTGACGCTTGTAGCCGCGGGTTAGGAACCCGCGGGGGTGGACCGGGGTGGCCTTTCTTTGCGGTGGCGCCTTCCGTCGTTGTCGCCCGGCGGAGGTGCGTCGCGCTCTGGCGCGAATATCCGAAGGATAACCATGCCTTTACGGCGCCGCCCTCTAGGGTGTCTGCGCCGCACTCGGGAGGAATGTTAGATGGCAAAGAAAGTCCGCGCCGCCGTCATTGGTGTCGGCATAGGTAAGTACCACTTGGAGGGTTACCAGTCGCACCCCGACTCCGAGGTCGTCGCCCTCGTCGACCTCCGCGAGGATGCGCTCCAGGCCGCCGCCTGCAAGTACGGCGTCGCCAACGCCTTCACCAATCACCGCGAGATGCTGAAGATGAAGGAAGTCGACTGCGTCAGCGTCTGCGTCCCGAACAAGTTCCACATGCCCCTGGTCATGGATTGCCTCAAGGCCGGCAAGCACGTCCTCACCGAGAAGCCTCTCGCCCGCAACGCCGCCGAGGGTCAGAAGATGGTCGACGCCGCCAAGGCCGCCCGCAAGCTTCTCATGATCCAGTTCAACAATCGCTTCCGCCCCGAGAGCCAGCTTCTCAAGAGCTACATCGACGCCGGCGAACTCGGCGACATCTACTTCGCCCGCTGCGGCTGGCTCCGCCGCAACGGCATCCCCGGCTGGGGCAACTGGTTCACCACCAAGGACCTCGCCGGCGGCGGCCCGCTCATCGACCTCGCCGTCCACATGCTCGACCTCACGATGTGGTTCATGGGCAACCCCCAGCCCGAGACCGTCCTCGCCTCGACCTACTCGGTCTTCGGCCCGAAGATGGAAGCCCTCGGCCCCTGGGGCACGCCCAATCCCAAGGGCGTCTACGACGTCGAGGACATGGCCGTCGCGATGATCAAGTTCGCCAACGGCGCCACCATCGCCCTCGAAGCCTCCTGGGCCTCTCGCTGCAAGCGCGAGTGGGTCTACTCGACCCTCATGGGCAAGCAGGCCGGCGCCTCCCTCGAGCGCGTCTTCGAGGTCGATGGGATCGACAACACCTCTGTCGATACCCTCGAGCTTTACACTCAGCGCTTCGGTCAGCCCGTCAACCAGAGCCTCATCTTCCCCGCTGATGAAGCCATGGGCCGCCACTCCGCCGTGATGCACTTCGTAGACTCCATCGTCTCAGGCAAGCAGCCGATCTCGCCAGGCACCGACGGCCTCCGGATCATGAAGATCCTCGACGCCGCCTACAAGTCAGCCCAGACCGGTAAGGCCGTCACGATCAAGTAGTCCAGGCGCGACTCGTGGCACGTGAACGGAGGCCCTCCCTCAGGGCCTCCGTTCTTCTTTGTCGCAGTGAAAAGCAGCTAGAGGTATGGCTGCCACAAAGTAGAACACCTACCTCGTCAACGCGGCGGGAAGAGCGCCCGGAGCCCCCTGCAGCGCTTAGGTCGCCCTCCTGGGCGGCTCGGAGGGGCTGGGCCCAGGGTGGGGGATCGTGCCATGCGGAACCTGAGGCTGTGTCTCCACTGCGTCTTGGCCGCAGGTTGGCTGGCCTGGTTGCTGTGCGTCATCGTTCATCCCGGCAAGTTCCAGTGGGACCTGCCGTGTTACTACTACGGGGCGCAGGCCATGGAGAAGGGGCTGAACCCCTTCGACTTCGCCGAACTCCGCGCCTTGTCGGGGCAGACGGCCGAACACCCCTACGACTACCCGCTGGCCGTCCCCTTCGTGTGCAAGCCGCTGGCGGCGCTGCCTTACGATGTGGCCTATTACGTGTGGCTGGCTCTGAAGGTGGCTGCTCTGGGGGGGCTGCTGGCCGTCTGGCGCCTGGGGTTCCTGAGGAGATCGGATGGGCTGCTGCTATCGGCTGTGGCTTTCTTCGGGTTCTACGGGCCCATGGTGTGGGACCTGCAGTCTGGTAACCACACCGCTTTCGATCAGGTGTTCCTCTGGCTCGGGCTGCTGGCCTACCTTCACGACAGGCGGTGGTTGTTTGCCGCCTGCATCGTTCCCGCGTCGCTGGCCAACCTCACACCGGCAGCGTTCCTGGGTCTGCTGCTCGTGGGCCGGGGGAATTTCCGTCGGAACCTCTTGCCTTTCGCCGTCGGGATGGGAGTGGTCGGGATCGTGTTCGCCGGTCCTTTCCTGGCGCGCCCGGATCTGTGGCCGTCCTTCGTGGCAGACTTGGCCTACGGCCGCGACACGGGCAGCGCCAACCCCTGCTTCGTGTCCCTGGTCGACGAGGCGTTGGGTTGGCGGTCCTCGCTGCCGCTAGCAGCGAGGCGACGGCTGGCGGAGCCGATCTGGGCCGCCTTCGCGCTGCTGGTCGCGGCAGTCAGTCTCCGGAGATTCCGGCAAGCGGCTGGCAGCGGAGATCGGTTCGCCCTGGCGATGGCGTGGACCATCCTCTACGCGCTGATGATGCCGCGGATGATGCTCTACACCTACATGATGCTGGTGGTGCCGGCGGTCGCGGCCGTGGAGGACCTGTCGCTCTCTCGCGCGGTCCTGGCCGTCGCGCTGCTTTCGGTTCCGACCCTCTCGCGCGCGCTGCCTGGTGGCGTAGACATGCTCGTTAGGAACTACTACCCGTGGTTCCTGCTGGTCGGGCTGTGGGCCTACTGGCTGTGGCGGCCCTCCCTGTACGTGGGCTACTGGCAGCGCATGATGGGGCCTGGTGACGCCACGGGACAGACCCTGGCCGACACCGCGGAAGACCAAGGGTAGCGGGGTCAAGCGTCGGCTCGCCCGCCCACAGGAGGCCGTCCTTGTCCACGGCGTCTCGCGGGCCTGGCATCTTGGCGTCGCCATCTCCTCCCGCGCCGATGAGACGCTCGTGATGATGCTCGAGGGCGTCAACGACGTTCGCCCCGGCCTCCCCGCCGAGGCCCTCGGCGAGCCCCTCACGGTCCCGGTCGGCGAGGGCGTCCTCGACCGCGTGCTCGACCCCCTGGGCCGCCCCATCGACGATGGGCCGCCCGTCCTGGCCGAGAGTCGCCACCTCATCTTCTGCCCGCCACCGGTGCCGAGCCCGCGGCAGGTTCCTCTCCGTCCCCTCTGGACCGGTGTCCAGGCCATCGATGCCTTCGTCACCTGCGCCCGCGGCCAGCGCCTCGGCCNNGCAAGACGACGCTCCTGCGCATGGTCTGCCGGCACGCTTCCGCCGACCTCGTCGTCCTCGCCCTCATCGGTGAGCGCGGCCGGGAGATCTTCGAGGCCGCCCGGGAGATCGCCAGTTCCGTCCGCCCGACGGTCATCATCGCCGCCTCACCCCACGATCCCCCCGCCCTCCGTCGCCTCGCCGCCTTCTCGGCCACCGCCGTCGCCGAGCATTTCCGCGCGATGGGCCTCCACGTTCTCCTGGGCATCGATTCCCTCACCCGCCTCGCCCATGCCCAGCGCGAGGTCGGCCTCGCCCTCGGTGAGCTTCCCGCCACGCGCGCCTATCCGCCCTCAGTCTTCGGCCTCCTGCCGCAGCTTATCGAGCGCGCCGGCCCCACGGCCGATGGCTCCATCACCGGCTTCTACAGCGTCCTGGTCGAGTCTGAGGATCTCTCGGATCCCATCGCCGAAGTCGCCATGGCCAGCCTCGACGGCCAGGCCATCCTCGCCCGCCGCCTCTCCAACCGCGCCGTCTACCCGGCCCTCGATCTCCAGCAGAGCCTCTCCCGTCAGATGCGCCACATCGCCTCGCCCGACCACCAGGCAGCCGCCGTCGAGGTGCGTCGCCTCGTCCAGACCTACGAGGAGTCCCGCGATCTCATCGACTGCGGCCTTTACCGCCCGGGCGCCAACCCCATCCTCGACCGCGCGGTCCAGTTGCGCCCCGCCCTGGAACGCTTCNNCGCTTCATGACCCAGAGCCCGGCCGAGGGCCGCGATCAGGCCGATACCCTCGCCGCGCTGCATGGGATGTTCGCCAGCCTGGTCTAGATGCTCATGCGCGAAGCCCGACGCCTTCAGCGAATCCTCGACGTCCGCGCCAGCCTCTGGCGACGGCGCCTCGCCGATTGGGTCGAGGCGAGGGACGCCGCTGAGGCTGAGGTCGCCATGCGCCGCGCGGATGTCGGCCCCTCTTCACCAGCGGCCTATGCCTTGTGGACCGGCGCAGCCGATGCCCGATCGGACCGTCTCGAGGCCGCCCTCGCCGCCCTCGACCGCGCCCGCCGCGGCGTGGATGCCTCGCAGCCGCCTCTCCGTCAGGCTGCCTCCTCGGCCCGATCCGCCGAGCACCTCGTCCGCCGCCGCGCCCTTGCGCATAGCGCCCGCGAGGCCGTCGCTGAAGCTCGCGACCGCGAAGCCTGGGACGCCGCCAGGAGGGTGATCGAGCCATGAGTGCCGACCCCTGGCGCCCGCCTCCCGTGGATGAGCCGTCGCCGTGGCAGCGCGAGCAGGTCGCCGCTCACCTGGCCGCGTCCCTGCCTGACCTCGCCGCCCGCCTCAACCGTCTCGCCGGTGGTAGCGTCGTGGTGGAAGCTCTGACCGTTGATCCCGCGCAGCCGGGGGCCGATCCGATCTTCTCAGCCTCGCCCGACCTCGCCGCCGCCATGGTCGCCGCG
>PMZA01000342.1:2648-2902 GCA_003170595.1 Armatimonadota bacterium | reverse complement strand
CCGCCGGCGCCTTCGCGTCCGCCGCCCCCCGCAGCATCTTCGCCGGCGCCATGCCCAGCACCATCCCGGCCACACCTATCGCGATCCCCAGAGCTTGCAGCATTTTAGTTTTCCTCCCTTCGCCCATCCACCAGCCCCACCACCTCACTCAGCGCCCCGATCGTCTCCCCGTCCCATTCCTCCGCATCCAGCCGGTGCGCATCCTCATCCTGATACGGCACGCAAATCATGACCGCCCGCATCCCGGCCGCCGT
>PMZA01000342.1:0-2629 GCA_003170595.1 Armatimonadota bacterium | reverse complement strand
ACATCCGGCTTCTTGCACCCGCATTCAGGCGAGAACAGCGCGGCATCGACAAGCCCTGCCATTTTCGTCTTGGGCCACAGGATGGGGATTTCCAGCGAGCAGTCGGTGATGAGCCCGATCTTCAGCCCCATCTCGCGCAGCTTCTGCAGCGTCTCGACCGCGTCGGCTCTCGGCTTCATGGCACGCCGCGAGAATTCCGTCCGAATCCTCACGGCCTCGTCGACCTCCCCGGGCGTGGGAGAGAGCCCTAGCCTCTTCGCAATCATCTCGACGCTCGCCGCGATGCTTTTGTGCTTGCCCAGCGCCCTCTCCGTGTAAGAGGCGTTCCAGACGGTGAGGAAGTCCTCGCGTGGCGCGCGGATGGCGTCAGCCATCTCGCCCAGTACCTGGTCAAACTCGGTGCGCGAGAGGCTATCCACGAGCGTCCCAAACAGATCGAACACAACCGCCTTTACCATCTACCTCAACCCCTCGATAGGCGTACTCGCGGCCTTCCAGGCCGCGGCGGTGGCGGTGCTGTGGAAGCCCTTGCCCGGCCTCAACCCTTCGCTTGCAGGCAGCCCAACCACGTCTGTCATCCTGAGCGCGACGCCTTGGCGCGCGCGAAGGATCTCCTTCTGGCTTTGCCTCACTGCCGCCAACTCTTCGCCCGTGTCTCCACGTCCCGCAGGTGTAGCCGCGGCCTTCCAGGCCGCGGGGGTGGGGCGCTGTGGCCTCTTTGCTGTGGACGGGCTTTCCTGACCTCTACCTATCCAACCACCCATACTTATCCGAGAACTCGAAATACGCCTTTATGCTCTCCGCCGGCACATTCCACGGCAAATGGTTCCCGATGCACATGAAATACCCCGGCTGCCTCCTGCCCAACTCGCACATCCTTTTCGTCATCGCCTCGATGGCGTCGCGATCGCCCGTCTGCAGGATGCGATTGTCCCCATCGCCGGCGAGGAACTTATCCGGATACCTGTCGGCGACCGCCCCATAGTCGAAGAACGGTTCGCTGATGAGCCCGTGCGCCCCGCAGGCGAAGATGTCGTCATAGATCTGCCCGGGGTTGCCGTCGGTCATGAAGAGGACCTTGATGCCGGCGTCGCCCATGGTCCCGAAGAATTCCTCGTAGTAGGGGTAGACGAACTCGTGCATCCACGCCGGCGAGCAGACGGCCCCGCGCGCCATGCAGATGTCGTCGTGGCAGACGCAGTAGTTGACGTCGGTCATCGCGACGGCCTGGAAGAACTTGCGCGACCTGGCCGCGAAGCCTTCCATGAGCCGTTTGAACTCGGCCTTATGCCCGGCCGCGAGTTCGAGGAAGATCTCCCACCCGAAGGTCAGCAGCGGCCACATGAAGATGGTGTTGTAGAACCCCGCGCCCTTGAGGTAGGTCGCCCTCGGCCCGCCGTAGGGGAGGAGGTCGCCGCCCTGCATGTCCCGCGCCATGTCTTCCACCGGCCGCGAGTAATCCTGCGGCTCGATGACCTCCTTCCCGCGCTGGTCCATGTGCTCGAGGGGGTCATAGGCGAGGGCCTGCTCGACGGTCTTGAACTCCTCGCCCCACTCCCAGTGGCCGGTGAAGCCGGTGCCCCAGCGCACGCGCCGCCGCCCATCTTCGCCCACCCAACTCGACTCATCCTCTGGCAATTCCTCGATGGGGTCATCGCTGCCGGGTATGCCCGCGCCCATGTCGATGGGGAGGTTTTCGAGGGTCTTCTGCGCGGCCTGTTGGGGATGTTTATACGGGTCGATGCCGGACATGAGGCGGAAGAACTCGGGGTTGGAGAGGTGTTCCCAGTGGGGGATGCGATCCACGGGTTGAAGCAGCAATCGTTTGAGAGCGCGATCGGGGTTCACGGTAAGATCTCCTGACCTGCGTCGATTGCGAAGCATGATACGGCCCGCCCCTCACGTTCACAACCCGGCAGGTCCGACCTGCGTCTCCGTCGAAGGAAAGATATCGAGCGCCCGTTCCCGATCGGCATCTGTAGCCGCGGGCTTCTAGCCCGCAGCGGCGGACCGAGGGTCCGCCTGGGGGTGGAAGGCTGTGGCCTCTTTGCTTTACTGCTCTTGGTTGTCATCCTGAGCGCCCAGCGACGCGTAGCGTCGCCGCGCGAAGGATCCCCTTTTGGCTCTGCCTTGGCTTCGCAGCCTAGCGACGTGACTGGGCGTGCCGACGGAGTTGTGGCGTTGCCTTTGCCTTTCCGCCCTACGCCGTCATCCTGAGGAGGCGACGCCCTATGTCGCCGGCGAAGGACCTGCGGTGGCAGCCTTTGCCTTTCTCTTTAGCTGTCATCCTGAACGGTTGATGATCCGGGCCACCGGCCCAAGGCTTTGTCATCCTGAGGAGGCGACGCTCTGCATCGCCGACGAAGGACCTGCGGTGGCATCTCTTGCTCTTGCTGGGGGGCTTACCATGCCGATCTCGATAGCCGTCCTTTTCCTTTCCGCCTTCGCCCAACTT
The DNA here is from genome assembly GCA_003170595.1 of Armatimonadota bacterium. Lineage (GTDB taxonomy): Bacteria > Armatimonadota > Zipacnadia > Zipacnadales > FEN-943 > FEN-943. Next base: position 174 of record PMZA01000342.1, on the reverse strand, counting down.
ACCCCCATCGACGAACCCTTCACCGCGCCCACCCTTCCGCCCACCTTCCGCGTCTCCCTCGGCACCCACACCTCCTTCGCCCGTATCGAGCCCCGCGACCCCGCGACCCCCCACTCCACCCTCGACGAAACCATCCTCCCCTGGCGCTAGTGCCTTCCGGCCTTCGCCTTGGTC
>PMZA01000397.1 GCA_003170595.1 Armatimonadota bacterium | reverse complement strand
CCGCCAGCCAACCCCCGGACGCAACCCCTCGCCATCCCCACCGCAAGCCCGTCCAACCCCGCGTCCACTTCCATCGAGACATATTATGACCCGGAGGCCCGGAGGCCACATCCGTCGGAGGGTGGGCTTCCCCCTATATCTTTAGATGGACCCGGCTGACACCTGAACCGCGCCATGCGAGGTCAGGGCGCGGTCCCGGCGCAGAGGTCGCGGATCGCCTGCATCGGCCCCGGCCAGTCCCTCACCGCGTCCCAGTTGTAGATGCAGATGTACCGGCACTTCGGGTCGGCGAAGTACTTATCGATCACACCCCGCCAGCGCGGTCGCTCGATCGGCCCGAAGAGCAGCCACTCCACCGCCGCCCAGTACGGCGCGTCCGTCCGCTTCAGCGCCGCCTGCACGCCGACGTCCGACGCCGGGTCCTCCGCGTGCGTGTAGAAGCTCCAGCCCGGGCACGAGTACCGGTTGAGCGCCGATTGGTACAGCAACTCCCCCTGCTTCCACCCCGCGGTGTGGGTGAAAAGCTTCTCCCGCGGCACGCCCAGCTTCGCCTGCACGCGGCAGAGGTCCTCGAGATGGCGGCGCACGATCTCCGCCTGGTCAGCCTCGGTCACCTCGCCAGACTTGCGCAGGCCGGCGGTGCTCACCGCGGCGTAGCCGATGAGGGCCACTCCACGGGAGGGGGGATTCTCGGCCACGAAGCCGGTCGTCGGGTCCTGGGATTCCGGCTTGTCGAGGAGATCGTTGCCGTGGGGATAGTAGAAGGCGCTCGTGCCGATGGAGCCCTCCCAGCCGGTCTTGATGCCGACGAAGAGGTATTTCTTATCGGCGGGGAGGCTCTTCCACCAGTCGAGGATTATGGGCACGATTATGTTCAATTCCTGATGGCACGCCTCACGATAGCGCGGGCTCATCAGATTCGGCGGCGGGTCGACCCTGATCTGCCGCCCCCAGTTCCGCCAGGCGATCTTGAGGGCATGGTCCGGCCCCCAGCCGTCCCACTCGACGTTCGAGGCGTTGGCGGGATCGTAGCCGGGCTTGGTGGGGTCCCACCAGTTCCACAAATCGGGCCGTCCGCCCCACCAGTTCTCGCCGTCGAGCTGGAGGACGATGGGGACGTCGTTGTCGGCGGAGAGCTTCATGAAGCGGCGGAGGTCGGCCTGGAGCGCCTCGTGGGAATAGTGGAGGTAGCTGAAGATGGCTCCGACGCCTGCGCGGACGGGGGACGTCGGCGGGGACTGGAAGTCCGTGCTGACGCGGGCGAAGAGGTCGGCCCACTGGTCGGGCGGGGCGTTGAAGAGGATGTAGTGCGCCGGGTCGGCGAGGGCGGAGCCGGCGGTGAGGCCTAGGAGCATTGCACCGAGGAGGGCGAGCTTCATGGTGGGCGTAATCTTAGTCGCGAGCGCGAGGCGTGGCAATATCGCGGGGCGGAACTCCTCTTCACGAGCCTTGTCTAATCGTGTGGAGGTGTGCCATGATCTGCACGCTCGTGGCGATGGTTCTCCTTCCGGGCGCTGGGCTATACAGCGCTCCTGCTGAGGCCCAGGGCCTCCTCTCCCAGGTCTCCTTCGATGGCTCCCCCTTGCGCGTAAGCCAGGTGATAAGCCGTCTGGCGGCGGCCGGCGGAGTGTCGATGGGCTGCGATCCGGCCGTTGGCCAGCAGACGATCCGCATCTGGGGCAAGGGGTTTGCCTACCAGACCGCCGCCGCGCTGGAGTACGTCACCGGCGGGCAATGGTGGCTCGACCACCACGTCTGGACCCTCAAGAGCCCGCTCGCCCGCCTCGACCTTCAGATCCTCGCCAGCCACACGCCCGCCGACGTCTGGGCACCGGCGGTAAGCGGCGTCATCGAAGGCCAGTCGTTCGTCGACCCTCTGATGAGGCAGCTCGCCAAGGACGTCGTGGCTGCCAATCCGGGGCAGCTTCCCGTGAAGTGGACGTGGGCGTCGCTGCCCGAGGCGGATCGCCAGCTAGTGGCCAGGATATGCCTCCACGAATTCGTCGCGGCGGCTAGCGGTGAGCTCACGAATCCGGGTCGGGCCGGGCCGCGAGGGCTGGCCGCGCTCGGATCAAAACTAGTGTGGCGCCCGGGGCCCGACAACTTCACCCAGGCCGTCGCGGAAGGGCCTGGCGCGCAGATCTTCTGCCTTCCATGGGACGTCCCTCCGCCCGCCCGCCTCGGCCCACCGCCCGGCAACCAGGTCTGGGACGAGCCGTTCACCCTCCACGCGACGAACCGACCGCTCGTCGAGGTGGTGCCGCAGTTCTCACCTCCCTTCGACGTCGTGATCCTGATCGGGAACCCGCCGGCCTCTTCCGCCACGGTCGACCTGGACCACGGCACGGTTCACGAGGCGCTTATGCGCGTGCTGGATTCCTGGCGGATCTCGTGGCGGCCGATCATGAACCAATGGGCGCTGGCGNNCCGCGCCGGCCGGCCAGCCGATCGACTACGCCGCCCTCGCGGACCTGCCGGGGGCGGTGCATGGGGCGGTATTCGAGGAGGCCCCGGACCAGACGTCTGTGCTGGGTAAGGCGGGCACGATGCAGCAGTTGATGGACTGGCTCCACGACCGGCTTGCCCGCGTGGCGGGAGCGCTGACCGCGGAACAGAAGGCCGTCCTGGGAGAGCGAGGCTACTTACCCGTCAGCGACCTCACCCTCGACCAGATGGACGAGCTACAGCGGGCACTGGACATATCCTGGCGCTCAATGGTCGGAGGAACGATCCACTGGTCGCAGGGAGCCGGGCTCGACCTCCAGAAGGTCACCGGTGAGGTCACCGCCGACGAGTGCACGATCTACAACCCCGGATGGTCGGAGAAAAGCAAGTCGATAGGGCTCAAGCCGAGATAGGATCCCGGCCACTGCAAACTCCTGACGCCGGGAGCCAGCGAATCGCCCAAGAACCTCTTCCTCCCCTGACCAAACCGGCGGGCCGGTTGCACAATCACCCGGCGCGGACGTACCCTCTGATGCGGATGATCCTGCCCCGATCCCCTCGGAGGTGTCCAGCGTGCGCAGAGCCTTTACCCTCATTGAGTTGCTTGTCGTCATCGCGATNNGCGATCATCGCCATCCTCGCGGCGATCCTCTTCCCCGTCTTCGCCAAGGCCCGCGAGAAGGCCCGCCAGACCTCGTGCCTCAGCAACCTCAAGCAGTTGGACCTGGCCTTCCAGATGTACGTTCAGGATTACGACGAGCGCCTGCCGGGACCCGCGCCCTTCAACCCGACGGCGCAAGGCTGGGGCTACTACGGCCACTGGGTTCCGGCCATGCCGACGCCCATCGCCGTCGAGCAGGGCGGCATCTACCCGTACGTAAAGAACAGCCAGATATTCCTCTGCCCCTCGGACGGCAATGGCGCGGCCAAGCGGATGAGCTATTCGATGAACGCCGGCCTGGGCTTCCAGTCGATAGCTCAGGCCCAGCACCCGTCCGAGACGGTGCTGCTGGTGGACGAAAGCTGGACGCTCAACGACGGATACTTCGCCGCGGGCAACGATCAGCCGTCGTGGGCCCACAATGGCGGCGCCAACTTCGCCTTCATGGACGGCCACTCCAAGTGGCTGCGACCCGATGCCGTCCCGTGGTCGTACTGGAGCATGTAAGGCCGCCCGATCCGGCAGCCAGGCGCCAGTAATATCTCCTGCGCGCAGAGGGGCCTGCGCGAGATTCCGCATGCCTCCCCGGGCGGAACCCCTCCACACGGACTATGTCTAAAGCTGCGGAGGTGTGTCATGCGGCTGACGGCCAGATGGGCAGCGCTGGCAGCAGGGCTCCTCGGGGCGGTCGTGTATGCCTACCCGGCGGCACCGGTGTGGGAGTGGTCGCCCAACGGTTCCTGGACGCAAGCTATCGGGCCCAATCCCGCGCCATTCGGGGCGGAGATAGTCTGGATGGGGTCGGTCAGCCCGGACGCGCAACTGCTGGCTCTCCGAACCGCCGCGGAGGGGCCGGTAGTCCTCTGGATGGTCTCTGCCAACGCCCCCTGGCAGCACCTTGCCCCACTTCCCGCTGGGATTACGCAGGTGACCGCAGCCTGTCAGTTGCCGAAGGGCGGGGTGTGGGCTGGGACTGACCGCGGGTTGGTTGCGCCAGTTGGTGACGTCTGGGGTCCGGCAATAGCCTCTCTCGGAGGCTGGTATACCCCCTTCGTCTTTACAATCCCCATAACTGAACGGGTCCGAATAGGCTTGAACAACTTAAGCTCCATGGTGCCGTGCAAGGAGCGGTGGCACGGCTGCGACTGGGTCTATGTAGCCGAGTGCGGGCTGGAGCGGGCCGTGTCTAAGGGAGAGGTCCCCGAAGCGATAGGCCCGCCCAAGTTTGCGGCGGGATCCACATTCGCGGTTGGTCTGGATCCATCAGCAGCCGGCCCCATCTGCTGGGACATTCACATGGCGCTGCCTGGGACGCCCAACTGGCTGATGGAGACGGCCACCGGAGGGATTGACGCGCTCAACGGCGAGTTGGATTTCATGCGAGACCTCCGTCTGAGCGAGGGACGGAATGTTGGCGGGAGCGGCACAGGCCTCAGCGGCGGCAGGGCGTCGGTCTCGTCAGGCGGGGCAACCGTCGAGGCGTGGGAATGGCTGAGGCACGACGGCCGCGAGATCGAGGGGGCGCTTGACGCCCGAGGGATCTGCGCGCTGTACGGCGGGAGAACCGAGGCGGGGCTACTGACGTTAGATGACCGGACGTGGACCGCCCGTCCGTTGCCTGCCGACCTCCTTGGTGGTGTGCCGGAGTTCATCAGTTGGGCCTCCGATGGGCGGAAGACCATCTACGTCGGGACGAAACAGCACGGTGTCCTAGCCTACGATGAAAAGGGCTGGCGGAAGCTGTCAATAGAAGGGCTGCACATCACCGGCAAAGACGCCCGGCCCGCGTACGTCGCGTGGGATAGCAAAGCCAACTGCCTTTGGGTCGCCGCCAGCACCCGCCTCACGAGAGTTCCCAGCCCCTAACTTCTCCTCGCGAAGGTCCCCCTATCGTGCAGAGGCGTGCCAGCGAATCGCCCGCGAACCTCTTTCTCCCCTGAGGATCGGCCCGTGGGAGGGGCGTGGCAGTCGGGCGCGAAAAGGCACGCAT
>PMZA01000067.1 GCA_003170595.1 Armatimonadota bacterium | reverse complement strand
TACGACTACGTGTTCAGCCCGGCGGTGGCCTTCGGAACGACGTGGACGATGGGCAGCGCCATCATCGCCAGCGGCTCGGTTTCGTACAACGGGAACGCCAGCTACGGGACCTACAGCGCGGTCCTGTGCCCGGTGGGGTTCGAGCAGACGGTCGCCGCGGCGGGAACGACGTTCTCGCACTGCGTAGTGTTTGACGTCCACCTGTCTGCGACACAGACGGGGCAGTCCAGCCCGTTCTGGACCATGGATACGCGGGTCTGGCTGGCACCGAACGCGGGGCCGGTGCAGGTGGCGAACGTGAGCACGACGGCCACGCCGTCCTCGGTGCGGTTGGCGTCGGTGGGGACGAGGGTGCGGCCGGCGTTGGCGAAGGCCCAGGTGCGGCCGGCGGATGCCGGAGTGTCGGGAGTGACGCCGGCGGTCTACATCAAGTCGGGATCGAACACCTACGGCACGCGGCCGACGATGGACCGGGGCGCGGCCATGAACCTGGCGGCGGGGAATGCGTGGGGGATGGGCAGGGCCAGCGGCGGCGGTGGCATGGACTGGAGGGTCTTCACTGTCGACGCCCAGCCGACATCCGGCACGCTCTCCGGCTGCTGGCCGCTGACTGACGTGAACTGCGGCACGCAGTTGCCGTACAACGAGTTTGGCCGCATGCAGTCGGACTACTATAGCCTGACCTCCAGCCAGGTCAAGCTGGTCGGACACCTGTCCGACCCCGACGATGACACGGGGGTTGACCCATTCGTCGGGAACACTCCCCTGGCGATGCCTCGCACCCTCAACATGGGCGACAGCACGACCACGCCCTGGTCGAATTTCACGATTAACGGGACGACGGTTTCAATACGGATCACGGTGTCGTACGTGGGCCTTCAGACGAGTCACAACAGCACGCTCGGCGACTTCCCCGGCTGCAGCGTGGTGGAGGAATACTGGGAGTACCAGAACATGCCCGGCGGGGCCCCGGAGTTGAAGACTTTTGTCTATGATCCGACCGTGGGGATGGTTGAGTTCCACGACGCCTCACAGGGGTCATCGGACGACTATTACCTGCAATGGGCGCGGGTGGGGACGAACATCAAGGGCGGGGTGGACAGCGCGACCTTCAACATCACCAACCTGTGGCCGCTGGCGCAGGGGAATGACTGGCGGCTTGGACCGACGTGGTCATCCAATGACTACAACACTTTGAGCGTCGGCGCGCTCACATCCGGAGGCGGCTACTCGTACCACCCGGTAACGGACCAGTTTGATACCGAGACGGAGCCCGATGTTCCCCTCTACGACGACACGCTCAGCACCGCGCGGCGGTGGGTTGGAGATGCCGGCATGTACAACAACTCTGGCGGAGGGCCGTATACCGCGTACATCTCGCCAGCCTTCTCGGAACCGCGGCCATGGCAGATAGGGCTTGTTAGCCGCGGCAGCGCCACATTGACGGTCCCGGGGGCCAGCTACCAGGGCCGGTTTGCGGAAGTGCCTGTCTGGTTCGGGCTGACGGTCGTGACGCCGGCGGGAACCTTCCACAACTGCGTGGCGATGGCAAGGCTGATGGAGTACGCGCCGGCGGGAACCACGAACCAGTGGAAGTGGGAGCACTGGTACACGATCCTGGCGCCGGGCATTGGGCCGGTTGGACGGTGGGACCGCGAGGGCAGCCAGACCGGGACCATCGAGGGCGAGCCCGACCCGCGGTTCGGGCTGCTGCAGTCGGCGGACGTCGGCGGAACACATCATCCGTAGCAGGCCCGGGCGGATAGCAGGAGCGAAAGAGAGGCTCGGCTTCGGCCGGGCCTCTCTTTCTGTGCGCCCCCGAGAGGCAAGACGGCACCGAGATTGCCGCCTGAGGAGTGTCGTACCATACGGCTGAAGGCTTGACGGTGGCACGCCGGGACGTGCACAATCGAACCGGTCCCTGGAGCCATCTGGACTGCGCAGCGTAGGCCTGTGGAGGAAGCACCGAATGTCGCGAATTTCCGCTCTGCTTGCCCTGGTGGGCCTCATCTTCGCCCTGGCCCCGCCCGTCCACGCCTTCGATGCCGGCGACCTCAACCAGGACGGCGTCGTGGACCAGAAGGACATGGCGATCCTGTACCAGGCGTGGCGAGATTTCCGCGCCGGCACGGCTGTGGCGTCGCTGCCCGGGAGTGAGCCCAGGGCCGACATCAATGCCGACGGCGTGATCGACCACAAGGACTTCGGCCTCTTCCTGGATTCGTGGATGGGGACCTACAAGCCCTCGATCACCACGACCGACTTCCTCGTCTTCAACGTCGGCGACAAGCGGTACTGGGTGGACAGCGACGGCATTTTCCAGTGGCGGGACTCGCTCCTGGCGCTGACAGGCTTCGCCGATGGCGTCGATGAGCAGCACCTGCCTGTGCTGGAGGTGGATGAGGTCCACGACCAGTGGCGCATGACCGGCGGGCACATCCTCGCCACTGGCATCTACCTCGGCGGCCAGGGGTACACCTACGCGGAGCCGATGCAGCTTCCAGACAAGCTGGTGCAGGGCGTGGCAGCGATGGTGGAGTCCGACGTGATGCAGGGGACCACGAACGAGGGCCACCTGAGCCTCACGCTGACGCTGCTGGATATCGACCAAACGGTGGCAACGACGGCGCACACCTATCCGGGCTGCGCGAAGGTGGAGGTCGTCCGCCACGGCACGATCAACTCGGTGGCCTACGACGACGACTCGATCTACTGGCTGGCGCCCGCGATGGGCTGGGTCCAGCGCGATCGCAACCCGGCCTCTCCCGGAACCAACATGGCGAGGCTTCAGTACATCAAGGTCGGGACGACGGAATATGGGACGATACCGACCGCCTCGGTGGCCAACCTCTACCCGCTCACGGCGGGCAACCTGCTTATCGTAATGAACGGCTCCACGGTGGACGGGCAGAAGTGCATCAGCACCGTGAAGTCGCTGGCGGGGGTGACGGTGGCCTTCCAGGCGACGCTGGGGCTGCCGGTCGGGGATAGCGGCGAGTATCTGAAGCAGTCGTCGGGGTGCATGAGCGGGATCGCCGGCTGGAAGAACTCGGGCGATGTGAACGACTACGCGCTGAGTCCGATGGTCAACTTCGGGTCGACCTTCACGCTGGGCACCTCGATCATGTCGAGCGGCGCGGTCAAGTACAACGGCAACAACAACTACGCGACCTACGAGGCTGTCATCTGCCCGACGGCGATCGACCAGACAGTGGTGGCCACCGGCACGACCTTCCAGCACTGCGCGGTGCTGGACTGGCACCTGTCCGCGACGGTCACCGGCTTCGACCTGCTGCACGGCGAGGACACGCGGCTGTGGTTTGCGCCGGGTGTGGGGATCGTGCAGGTGCAGTCGCTCGACAATCTGGGTAATACAGTTGGGGACAGGTCGCCGGCAGTGTACGTGCGCGTGGGCTCGACGACCTATGGCACGCAGCCCACCATCGACGCCGGCGCCGCGATGAAGCTCGCTCAGGGCAACGCCTGGGGCTATGCGGACAGCACCAGCAACGGCAGTTGGGATACCGTCACCATCGAAGCGCCGGAGACCATCAGCGGCGTCAGCGCGTCCTCAGTCACCGAGATCCGCGGCGACGGGGGTAGCCAGACCTTCGATCGCATCCAGTCGGATTACTGGCGCACAACGGCCTCGAACCTTTCCTTCTGCGGACACCGGGCCGACCCGGATGATGACGGGCCGACCGGCATCGGCATGCGCAAGTACACCGGGGCTAGCACGATGGACGTTGCCCGCACGCTGGCCATGGGCGACGAGGTGTCCTCGGCCTGGGTGAACCTCTACGATTCCAGGCAGCCGAGCTTGGTCATCGGGCAGATGCGGGTTACGATGCTGCTCGCGTCGGGGATGTCCATGGACACGCCCGCGGGGACCTTCAGCAACTGCCAGGTCGTGGAGGAACTCCTGGAGATAGCGACCACCTCGGGCGGGATGGTCAACCTCATCACGCGCGTGGTCGATCCGACGGCGGGAGTGATCGCCTACCAGTCGGCGGATTCGACCAGCGCGGGGACGCTATGGAAGCTGGTGTGGGGGCGCGTTGGGGCGAACACCTGGGGCGGCGTGGGCGGGCTCAACATCGACACCTCCTTCCCCCTGGTGCAGGGCAATACCTGGCAACTGGGGATCGATACGGACTACCAGACGTGGCTCGTCGAGGCCGCGCAGACGATGAACGGCTTCACCGGCACCGTCCCGGTCAGCATGACCCCCAACCCACCGGCAACGTCGAGCGGTTCTACTGGCACAGCGATGCCTCGGCGCGGCGGCAGATCGGGATGGATTACTGGCAGGATGCTACTCATGGGCCCTATCTCGCGACCTTCGGCATCCCGCTGCCGGAGCCGCGCCCGTCGTGGACTATTGGCGATGTGGAGCGGACGGCGACGACGCTGTCGGTGCCGGCCGCGGGGACGACCTATACCGGCGAGATGGTCGAGTCGCCGGCGGTCTTCAACTTGACCGTGGAGGCGCCGGCGGGGACCTTCACCGGATGCGTGGGCGTCGCAAGGCTTCTCGACGCGGTCGACAACCTGGGCAAGGAACATTGGGAGAAATCGTTCATCAAGTACGCCTCCGGCGTCGGGCCGGTCGAGTACTGGGTGCGTAGCGCCGACCCGCCCGATAGCGTGCCGACGACGTACACGCACTGGGGATCGCTGCAGCAGGCGGACGTGGGCGGAGTACACTACCCGCACTAGTCACGCGCGGATGATAGGATCAGGTAAGCAGCCAAGGGGCTCGGCTACGGCCGGGCCCCTCTTCTTTCGCGGGGCGGAGACACGTGCGTGAAACTTTTTCTCGCGCAGGTGTTGAATTGGGCCAATTACGTGCTATAATAGTAGGTATATTGCGTGCAACGGGCTTTAGTGTCGCGCGGCGTAGTTTCGTGTAGATGCGCGAAGGAGAAGTGGCCTCACCGGGATCAGGCAATCCCGACTACCCAGACAATCTGGCACCACAAATTCCTCTTGGAAGCACCGCTTACGGGCGGGGAGGTGCTGACATGAGCGTTCAAGTGGCGTCGGCTGGCAGGCCAGGTCTTCCGCAGGTGATAGCCCGATGGGTCGAGGCACACTATCGGCCCCTCGAGACCCCTAGAGAGAAGGCTGCCGCCAAGGTGGCCGCGATCGTGGCCCTTCTCGCCCTGGCCCTCCTGATCGGGCCGCGGGCCACGGGTGGGAGGTTCGGCGTGCTAGCCCGGTCTATTCATGAAGGTGGTGGGCGAGGGTTGGATAGGTGAAGGAAGGGAAACGCGGAGGGGCGGACGCCGGGTTGAAGGCTGCTTGGGGTGCCGAGGCGGCGACGCGGGGGGGCGTGAGAGTGCCTCCGAGGTGCTTTGGCAGGGCTTCGCGCCGTCGCCGGGCGTGGAGGGTCGTGGCCTCGGGCTGTGGAGGC
>PMZA01000363.1 GCA_003170595.1 Armatimonadota bacterium | reverse complement strand
AGTTCTGATTGTCGCTCATCACTTGACCTGCAGCATCGCTCGCCGCCTATCCGGTCCGTGGTCGTTGTTTACCGCTTGGCACTGGTTCGCATCGTATCGGGTATTGGTCATAGTGTCATCATGCAACCACTCCAATGGCGAGCGATGCAGCCGACTGCCAAAGATACCCGAAGGCAGGTGTTGACAGATCCACTGCTGTGGGACATCCTCTACTCACTTATTACTATATGAGAAGTATATGTCTGAAAGAGCAAACCATGGAGAGTCGAGAGACCGCAAGAGAGAGGGCAGCGACCGTCTTCCGAGACAGCGGTGGAACGCTGCGAATGGGGGAGGTTCTCAGGCGTGGCGTGAGCCGCCACATGCTCTACTCGATGGTGGCCGACGGCTCACTTGAGCGGCTTAGCCGAGGTGTCTACCGACTGGCGGAACTCGATCCCATCGCCAATCCGGACCTGGTTACCGTCGCCCAGCGGATGCCCGGCGGGGTTATCTGCCTGATCTCAGCCCTGGCGTTCCACAGGCTGACGACTCAGATCCCCCACGTCGTGTGGGTCGCTATCCGGCGAGGGGCGTGGGCCCCACGACTCGACTGGCCGCCGGTCCGCGTCATGGAGTATGCGGAACCGGCCTACTCCGCCGGGGTCGAGGTCCATGATCTCGATGGCGTTCGGGTGAGGATCTACTCCCCCGAAAAGACGCTGGCCGACCACTTCAAGTATCGCAACAGAATCGGGCTGGACATCGCCCTGGAAGGGCTGCGACTCTACATCGGGAGCGGGCATCCCAAGATCGACGAACTGCTGTCGATGGCCCGGATCTGCCGGGTCGAGAAAACCATGATGCCCTACGTGGAGGCCCTGCTGTGAAGCAGCACCAACTGAAGGATGTCGCCGCATCCGTCCGCCAGCGGCTGCTGAACCGCTCGCGTGAGACGGGAAGGCCCTTCGACGAGCTACTACGCTTCTACGGAATGGAGCGGTTCCTGTACCGACTTTCGGTATCCCCCCACGGCGGGCGGTTCGTGCTCAAGGGTGGGCTGATGCTGCTGGCGTGGCGTTCGCCCTGGGTGCGGCCGACCATGGACGTGGACCTGCTCGGTCACCTGCCCAACGAGGTGGAGGCCGTGGCGTCCGCCGTGCGGGACGTCTGCCTGCAGCCAGTCGACGACGACGGGGTGTTGTTCGATGCGGAGTCGGTGGCTGCGGTGATCATCACACCAGAACGGGAATATAGCGGCGTCAGGGTCAGGTTCAACGGGGATCTGGCCAGAGCCGCCCTAGCGATGCAGGTGGACGTGGGCTTCGGTGATGTGATCGTGCCCGGCGACCAACAGATCGAGTACCCATCCATGCTGGGCTTCCCACCTGCTCTGCTGCGGGGCTACACGCGGGAGAGCGTCGTCTCCGAGAAGCTGGAGGCGATGGTTAAGCGTGGAAGCATCACGAGCTGCATGAGCGACTTCTACGACATCTGGCTACTGTCCCAGCATTACGAGTTCGACGGTGCCGTCCTGTCTGCGGCGATCAGCCGAACGTTCAGCGACCGCAACACCGAGATCGTGGCGTCACCAGTGACACTGACTGACGAGTTCGCCCGCAGCGAGGTGAAGCGGACCCAGTGGCGGGCCTTCATCACCAAGGGCAGGATGGAGCAGGCTCCCCCGGAGTTCGCCGAGGTGGTGGCCGGAATGGCGAGATTCGTGGGCCCGGTTCTCGAAGCCATCGTGGCCATCGGCAGGTTCGAGGGCATCTGGGTGCCGCCCGGTCCATGGGCACCCGCACCCTGACCGTGCCAGGGCATACGGTCCAACACGGCATTGTCCAGGCCGATCAGTACGTGCTCTTTCAGACGGCAGGGCCACGATTGCACGCGGTGCTACTGGGTGCGATACTGGCTGCACTGGATACGGGCCCGCACACCTCTTGGCTTCGAGGCTCGTGTCTTCCGCATCCATGCGATACCACCACGCCCAGCCGTAGGGAGACCACACCGTGGAGGCCGATCGACCCCGTCATCCTCACTTTGATCTGAGCCGGATTCTCGTAATCGACCTGGAAGCCACCTGCTGGCAAGGCACGCCACCGCCCGGCGAGGAGTCCGAGGTCATCGAGATCGGGAACGCCGTCCTGCACGTCGGGGATCTACGCGTCGAGCCAGGTCCGGAGATACTGGTCCAGCCCATCCGTTCGTCGGTCAGCTTGTTCTGCAGGGAATTGACGAGTCTGACGCAGGAGATGCTCCAGGAGAGGGGACTGACCTTCCCCCGAGCCATCGAAGCACTTGAGGAAGCACACGGAAAGCTGAGGGCGACCGTCTGGGCGAGCTACGGCGGCTACGACCGCAAGATGCTGCTTGCCGAGTGCGAGCGGTTCGGGCTCGACTTCCCCCTGAGTGACACGCATCTGAACGTGAAGCGACTCGTGGCCCTAATAGCTGGATGGACCCGTGAGACCGGGATGATGAAGGCGATGAGGCGACTGGGCCTGGAGGCGACCCCTAACGGTCGGCATCACCGTGGCGGGGATGACGCACTCGAGATTGCCAGGATGCTGGGAAGGGCAATGAGGGGGCTGCGAGGGTAGCCTGCCGGAGCAACGTATCGCCGCCGAAGTCCCCGGACTCGAGACCACGCGTCTGCACCGACACCATGAAGCGGCCCTCGCACTCCCCGTGTCCGGTCCGTCGCCTTCCTTCCCGCAAACTCGATGACGCCATAGCCGCGGTACTCGTGGATCTCTCCCGTGATCCTCGGCTCTTCCTCGCGGCGGCGGAGCGGGGCGACGCCGCGGCTTCCTCTGAGCTTGGATCTGCGGAGGCCCTGCGTGATCGGCGAAGGTCAGAGTTGGCCTCGCTGGATGCCCGCCTGCGTCATCTCATCGGAATCTTCGGGGAAGGGGGACCCGTACCCGAAGCCCTGAAAGACGAATGCGTGATGTTGGATGGACAGCGGCGTGACCGGCTGCTGGATCTGGAGAGGCTGGATCGCAGGATCGACGACCTGCGGAGCAGAGCAGTCGATCCGGGTGCCATCGGGGCCTCGCTACGGAGCTTCGCCGAGTGTCACCAGACCCTCGATCGGGCCGGTCTCAAGACCGCGTTGGGGTCGCTCGTGACCCGTGTTGTCGTCCAGAGGGGTAAACACGAAAACCGACCGAACGCACGTGAGGGAGGGGGATCCTCTGAGGGGCAAATACAAACCAGGTGCATAAAGGTTAACATCGGCGTCGCCACGAGCCCAGGGGGCTCAAAGGTGTTAACCAATCTGCGGCTCGTTAGTATTTCAGGGAATGCTGGCTCCCCAATCGGGGCAACTGTAAGAACACCACCGAGGTGCTCACCTTCTCCCTGTTCAGGCCCACGGCCCCCAGAGCAGAAGAGCATCTGCGCCTTTGTCCCCCAAAGGAATCCGCCCTACGAGTAGCCCTGGAATTCCGGCAGATGCTCGACGAGGGAGTTGTCCGAAATCAGGCTGAGATCGCCCGCCTCCGAGGCGTATCCCGTGCCCGGGTCACCCAGCTGGTGAACATCGCCAGCCTTCCTCAGCCGATACTCGACTACCTGCTGAGCCTGTCGGCCGAACAGCAAGTCTTCTACACCGAACGGCGACTGCGCCGGATCGTGAGGCTGGGCAGCGAAGAGGAGCAGGTGAGT
>PMZA01000432.1 GCA_003170595.1 Armatimonadota bacterium | reverse complement strand
GGCTTATGGGGCGGGCCGGTGGGCTTACGGCGATCATGTGCCACAACGATATGACGGCTATCGGGGCGCTGCAGGGGCTCTACGAGGCTGGTGTGAGCGTGCCTGAGGATGTGGCAGTGGCCGGGTTCGATAACCTGGCGCAAAGCAGGTATGCAATCCCTCCCCTGACGACGGTCAACTTGCCGGTACGGGAGATGGCGAGGATGGCGATTGAGGCTCTCCGGCAGAGCCTGACTCCCGGGGACAGGGATCCGATGAAGGAGCGCATCCTACTGAACCCGACGGTTGTGGTGCGCGAGTCGACTGGGCGAGTTGGGGCTGGACAGGACGTAGACAGTGAGCGGTCTCTTGTTCCCGACCGCCAGGTATGACGCCGTCGCATCCCGAACGACGCGCGAGGCTTCACGCTTTACTGCAGGGAAGAAGTAAGCCTGGAGGTATGGCTGTCGACCCTTGGCGGCAGCCATACTGATCCGGGCGATAAGGGGCTTGAGCAACGGCCCTGACGAGCGCGGGAAGAGCGTGCCGAATAGGCGCGCTCTTTTCCGTTGCGGGGGTCGAAGAACCAAAGCAGGGCCGGATTCGATCGAGCACACAGGACGTGCTCAATCGGATGCGGCCCCTCCGAAAACCTACGGCGCCGAGCCTACGGCTCGCTCGAGGCGCTAAGGCCGACCCGGACGTACAGATCGACCGCCCCCTCCTTGTGCGAGAGCCGCAGGCGCAGTTCCTTCTTCGCCTTGTCCCACTTCTTTTCGATCAGCGCCGCGACCGGATCGGTCTTCACCTCGGGCGCGTTGCCGCAGTGGAGGACCAGTTCGGTCACGCGGTCGTCGGTGTACGGGCCCTTCACGTTAACGTTGGCCTGCAGCCAGAGCATGCTGCCATCGTCGGCCAGGCGGCCCATCATGTAGGAGTGCGGGAGGGCCGTGCCGGCGAGACTCTCGATCGGGCCGGGCAGGGGGATCGAGAAGGTCTGGGCGACGTTGCGATTCTCCTCGCTATTGGTGATGTAGATTCGCTCGCCCATCATCACCACCCAGGCGTCGCCGGAGTAGTGCGGCGGCATCTTCCCGGCGTAGGCTTTGCGCACATCATCCTCGGTCTTCAGGTCGGCGAGGGAGACGATCTGGAGGCCCGGCATCGCGCGGGCCGGATGCGGCACGATGGGCAGGAAGTAGAAGGCGCCCGAGTTTGGGAGAAGCTCGTACTGGGCGCCGTTGGGCTTGAAGGTGCGCTGGGGCGTCTTGGTGTCCTCGTGCCAGACCTCGTGGCGCTGGTCATCGAAAAGCGATACCCGGACGCCGACGACGCGGTCGTCGAAGTTGAGGCGGCCGAAGATGACCACTTTGTCGATAGGCTTTGCCGCGCCGAGGTCGACCTCCCACCACGGATCGCTTTGCTCATCGGTATGGGAGATGGACTGGCTCTCCCAGACGCCGCTCACGTTGCCATCGATGGCACGATGGGCGTCGCCGCCGTAAGCGGTGGTCGACTGGGCGGCTTTCCCCGCGAGGGCGACGTTGGCGCCGCCGCTGAAGACCTGGACCTCGGCGAGGTTGAGGGTGCGGGCCTGGCCGGGGAGGGTGAGGCGGACGAAGCGGGCTGACGTGCCTGCCGGCGGGGGGAGAGTGTAGACCGGGTCGTTGGCGGCGGGGTCGAACTTGCGGTAATCGCGCAGGCCGTAGGTCGCCTGATAGAGCGGGGCGAAGCCGCCGTAGTCGGCGGTCGAACCTTTGTCGGAGGTCGTGGGGCCCGGGTCGATGACGAAGGGGACGCTGCCGAGGACTTCCAGGCGCGTGGGGATCATCTTGTGCTTCACGACGCCACGGAGGAAGGGCACAAGGTAGCGGTCGAGGACCGCAGTCTTGTGACCGTTCGCATCCCACGGGGCGGTGTAGTTGGGGCCGACCTTGTCGAAGCTGTCGGTGGCGGGGTCGTAGGTCCCGACCTCAGTGACCGAGCTTTCGCCGCCGAACTTGAGGACCGTGGCGCCCGAGGCGACGCCCGTGAGGAAGCCCTGATCCCAGAGGATGGGCGGCATCTTGTGCAGATCGCCCTGGTGGGTCTCCTGGGCGAAGGGGTCGTCGAACTTGCACTCCCACCAGTACCAGGCCTCGTGCCAGTAGCCCATGTTCGTGACCGCACCGGTCAGCCACGCCCCAAGGACTGCGCTCTGGGCCTCGAAGAAGGAGTCGCGGATATTGGTCTTCGGGCAGGGGACGAAGTAGTCGGCGTACTTGTGGATCATCGCCGGGTCCATGCGATCGCTGGGCGGGGTGACGGATGGGCCGGCGGGCTTGCGTCCGAAGAAGCGATCCCAGTTGAACTGCCCCGAGTTGCCGTCGCCCTCGATGAAATACCGCCCATACTTGCCGCAAAGTTGGAGGAGACGGACGTAGTAGTTGCCCTCATCGACCCCGCGGTCGCCGTAGGCCCAGAAGGTCTCGGCCGTGGCGATGCCGCCGATGTTAGGATCGTGCTGAAAGAGCCACTCGACCTCGGCGAGATCGGCGTAGTTGGCGACGGGTTTGTCCGGGCCGCCGGTGCCGATGTAGGCGGGGATGTTGAGATCGGCGAGGCGCTTCATGTAGTCGATGTAGGAATAATCCGTCGACCACGGGTTGCCGATGCCGAAGCGATTCACCTGGAGGGCGACGAAGGGCTTGAGGTCGTCGGGGATGAAGCCCCAGTAGGTCGCCCAATCGACCTTGGGGTTCACCTCGAGATTGAACATGTCGAAGACGAAGAGAGGCTTGTCGGGCGAGAGCGGGCGGGCGAGCTTCGCCGTGTCGTGATTGTCGTTGACCGTGAAGGAAGCGGTCGCCGACCACGGCCCCCCTGCCCCATCGGCCACTCGAACGCGCCAGAACCACTTGCCGGGGGCAAGGACCTCGGGCGGCTGATAGGACATCTGTCGCCAGTACATGTAGTCGTTAGGGTGGAGCGGATCGCCCGGGGCCGGGACGACGCGGTCGATGAGAGGTTGGGCGAAGGTGTCGGCCTGGGCGACCTGAAGCTGGTACTTCCAGGTGGTCCACTTGCCGACCTCGCACTGGCGCTTCCAACGGAAGCTGACGCCGATGTCGGTGAGGTCCCAGCCGCTCTGGGGGTGCATGACTTCGACGGCCGGGAAGGACGCCGGGACGGCGGATTCAGCGGCAAAGCATGAGGCGGCGACAGCAAGGGCGGGAAGGCAGATTGCGACGAACTTCACGATAGTCCTCCTGAAAGAAAAGCGGGCCGGATTCGATCGAGCACACAGGACGTGCTCAATCGGATGCGGCCCCTCCGAAGAGCAAAGACGCCCATCCTGGGTTAGTCCGCAAGCGGGGCTTCGGCGGCGGCGTTATCATCCATGGCGTTGCGGCGAGCGAATCCGGACGGGAGCGTGAAGTGGAAGATGCTGCCCTGGCCGAGGGTCGACTGCACGCCGAGGGTGCCACCGCAAGCTTCGACGATCTGGCGGGCGAGGGCGAGGCCGACGCCGAGGCCCGGCACCTGGCCGGTCACGCGCTCTTCGACCTGCACGAAACCCTCGAAGATACGGTCGAAATACTCGTGGGGGATGCCCGGGCCGTTGTCGAGGACCGCGAACTTGAGCCAGCCGCGGCCATCGGGCTCGGCCGTGAGGCGGATGCTGACCGGGTCCTTGTCGGCGAACTTGGCGGCGTTGTCGACCACCTGATCGAGCACGAAGCGGAGGTGCTCGGGGGTGCAGTCCACGCGCGAGGCATCCTCGGCGATCTCGGTCTCGATCTCGAGAACCTTGTCGGGATAGCGGGCCCTGACCGTGGCGACGACGTCGGTGATGACGGGGGCGACCTCCGTGCGGCGCATCTCCTCGGCGAGCTGCCAGGTGCTGAGGGATTCGAAATCCATCAGCTTCTGGACGATGTCGACCATGCGCGAAAGCTCGAACTCGCAGACATCGCGGATGTGATCCCATTCGCCGGTGAGGCGGCCGGCGGGCATGTGCCGGGTCAGCTCGAGGTAGCCGCTGAGGACGGCGAGAGGAGTACGGAGTTTGTGAGGGACCATGGTGAAGAAGTTGGAGCGGACATGGCGCGAGAGGCGCTCATCGGTGACATCGCGGACCATCAGGACGGTGCTCGATAGCTTGCCCGAGCCGTCGAAGAGGCGGGAGAGGCGGGCGTCGATGAAGAGCGGCGGCCGCGTGTCCTGGCGAGAGATCTCCAGGGCGGCCACGCTCTCGTGCGAGGCGAGGAGGGAGTCGATGGGCGTCGAGAGGGTGAAGGCCTTGAGGGCATCCTCGAGGGGCACCCCACGCCAGGCGTCCTCGGGGAGGTTGAGGAGCAGACAGGCCGCGCGGTTGGCGATCGTGAGACGCCACTCCCCATCGGTGACGACGATGCCGTCGCTCATCTGCGAGACGGCGGCGTCGAAGCGCTCGCGCTCGGTGAGGAGGGCGCGGTAGTGAGTGTTGCGCTGGCGCTCGATGGCGTACCTGAGCGAGCGGACGAGGAGAGCCCCGTCGACGGCGCCCTTGACGAGATAGTCCTGGGCGCCCTCATGCACCGCGCGGATGGCGATCTGCTCATCGTCGAGGCCGGTGAGGACTACCGTCGGCAGTTCGGGCCAGGCGGCGTGGAAATCGACGAAGGTCTCGAGGCCGGAGCTGTCGGGCAAGGTGAGGTCCAGCAGGGCAACGTCGAAGGGCTCCTCGGCGGCCTTCGAAATCCCCTCGGAGAGACGCTGGACTCGGACCAACTCGAAGGTCGCCGAGGCGACCTCCTTCAGCGTCTGACCAAGGAGAAAGGCGTCGTCGGGATCGTCTTCAACCAGAAGGGCTTTGACGGGCCTAGCTTCCATCAGGTCCTCCAGAGGCCCCTTGCGTCGGGGCGGGACGGGTCAAGACCACGGGCAGCCATTCTCCGGCGGCAGCTCAACGATCTGCAGCCAGTAATGGCCCAGAACGCGCATCGTGTCAACCAGCGAGTCGAAGGTCACGGGCTTGGTGATGTAGGAGTTTACGCCGAGGTCGTAGGAGCGGCAGATGTCCTCCTCTGCCTGGGAGGTAGTGAGGACGACTACGGGCGTCTTGCGCAGGCACGGGTCGGCCTTGATCTCCAGGAGCGCCTCGCGGCCGTCCTTGCGCGGCATGTTGAGGTCGAGGAGGATCAGGCCGGGCCTGGGCGAGGTCTCGGGGTCGGCGAACCTGCCGCGGTGCTTGAGGTAGTCGAGCAGCTCTTCCCCATCATGGACGAAGACGACCTCGTTGAGGACGAGGCTCTCCTCGAAGGCATCGCGGATGAGCATGCAGTCCTCGGTGTCGTCGTCGGCCACGAGTATGAGGATCGAACGAGGGGATTTGTTCATGGGTGGGCTCCTCCGTCGCCATGGCCGAGGGGCAGGGTAAGGATGAAGGTCGAGCCCTCCCCCGGGACGCTGTGGGCGGTGATGACGCCGCCATGGCGATCGACGATCTTGCGGCAGATGGCCAGGCCAATGCCTGTGCCAGGATATTCCTCGCGGCTGTGGAGCCGCTGAAAGACGTCGAAGACGCGCTCGAGGAACTTCTCGTCGAAGCCGATGCCGTTGTCCGCGATGAGGATCTGACAGTAGCGGCGGCCGCTCTCGCGCTCGGGAAGGTCGGGGCTATCGGGTGGGAGGAGGTCGACGGAAAGGGTGACGACGGGCGGGACCCCCTCGCGGCGGAACTTGAGGGCGTTGCCAAGGAGGTTCTGGAATAGCTGGCGCATCTGAACCGGGTCGGCCTGGAGGGTCGGCAGGTCGCCGGCCGTGACGGTGGCGCCGGTGGCCTCGATAGTGACCTCGAGGTCGGTCAGGACTTCGCGGACCACGTCGCCGAGGTTGGTCGGGACGAAGGCCTGCGCCCGGGTGGTGACGCGGGCGTAACTGAGCAGGTCGTTGATGAGGATGTGCATGCGCCCGGCGGCACCCTGCATGCGGTCAAGATAGTCACGGGCGTCGTCGTCGAGGGCGTCGCCGGCCTTGGTCTTGAGGCGATCGCCGAAGGCCGTGATCTTGCGCAGCGGCTCCTGCAGATCGTGGGAGGCGACGTAGGCGAAACGCTCAAGCTCGGCGTTGGAGCGGGTGAGTTCCTCAGCCTGCTGGGCGATCTTCTCCTCGGCGCGCTGGCGCTCGACGACTTCGAGGGTCAATTGGGCATTGGCATCGGTCAGCTCAGCCGTCCGGTCGCGTACGCGCCTGTCCAGTCCGTCGTAGGAGGCCTGGAGTTCATCCCCGGCACGCTTGCGTTGGAGGAGACGCCACATGCCGTCCATGAGGAGCCGTAGCTGCATGACGTCGGACTCATCGTAGGGCTCCTCTTTGTTGCCGACACCGGCGATGGCGATGATGAGATCGCCGTCGAAGATAGGGACGCCGAGGTGGCTGCGCACCTGGACGTGGCCGGCGGGATAGCCCTTCTTGAGAGGATCGGGCGCGGAGTAGTCGTTGGTGATGACCGGCCTGCGCTGGCGTGCCGGCTCGCCCCAGAGGCCGGTGGTCTCGATCGGGTAGATGATGGGCTTGTCGATGATGGCGCACTCGTCCATGGCCGACTTCGACCACGAGTGCATGGTGAGGACCGTCTCGTCCTGGCTCATGAAGGCGAGGTAGCCGATGGTGCTACGAGTGAGCTTGACGCCGGCCTCCATCGCGAAGTCGGTGATCTGCTGTTCGGGCATTTCAGACATCTCGCTGAGGGTCAGCAAGGCCTGGAGGCGGGCGTCGTCGAGGTGCAGCCTGTCCTGGGCCTGCCGCTGGTCGGTGATGTCGTTGCCGGTCCAGATAATGTACTCGACCTCGCCGTTGTCATCGAGGAGACACGTTATGGAGGCCGCGACGAGTCGACGCTCGCCGTTCCTCACACGGAACCAGAATTCGTCGCGGGCGGGGAACTGGCCGGCCTGGGCACCGGCGAAGAAGGTGCGCAAGTGCTCGGGGTCCACCGGGATCATGATCTCCCAGAAGGGCCTACCCCTGCACTCCTCGGCGCTGTGACCGGTAAGGCGTTCGTGAGAGCGGTTGACACGGACGATGCGGCCCTCGCGATCAGTGACAGCCACGAGGGCATCGGCCACGCCAAGAACCGCAGTTATGAAGTCCACTTCATGGTGGAGGGCCTCAACGGCGAGTTCACGCTCGCGCTCGCGCAGCTCGAGGGCATCGGCCATGTCATCGAAGGCACGAGCAAGCTCGCCAAGCTCGCCGCGCTCACCGACCAACTCGCCGCGGGCGGTCAAGTCGCCGGCGCCCACAAGTCTCGTCGCCACGAGCAGCGCGTTCACTGGGCGAAGGACGAAGGCCCGGGCGCCCAGCATGCCCCCCAGCAACGCTACGAGCGCCACGATGACCAGCGCTAGAAGGTTGCGGTACATGATCCTCTCAGCCTGGGCGAAGGCACTCTCGCTCGGCTCGCCCAGGATGACGGCGATCCCGCTGGGAGCGCCGGTGAGGTGGGCGTAAGCATTGAGACGCCATACCCCATCTAGCCCAGGAGCCTCCAAGACGTCTGAGCCGGGGTGGCTCATGACATGCTGCACCAGAGACCGGTCGGCGGCGGACCTGCCGACCCATTGGTCGGGGTCGGGGTCGCGATAGAGGACCTTGCCCTGGCGGTCGACGATGGTCAGGGTCGAGCCCTCCGGCAGGTCAAGGCGGAGAGCAGGCCTCTTGAGCTGGGCCGGGTCCACCGCGACGAAGACGACGCCCTGAACTTCTCCCTTCGGCCCGAAGATTGGGCAGGCGCAGTTGATGCCGGGCTTGTGGGTAAGGCGCCCAACCTGGTACCCGCCGACGGCGAAGGTATGCCGGTCAAGGGCGCTCTGGAAGTAGTCACGGTCGCGGATGTTGACCGGCTCGTGCATCGGCAGAGAGCTGGCCACGATGTCGCCGTTGGGCTTGACTACACCCACCACGAGGTAGGCCTGATACTGGCTCACCAACTGGGCCAGGAAGGCGCTGGCGGCCGCCCGGTCGGGGTCGCGCACTTCAGGCAGTGTTGCCGCGGAACGCAGGAACAGCTCGGCATCGCTGAAGGCTTCGGCGGTATCGGCCGCCTCCAGCTTCGCGAGCCGGCCCAGGTCGTCATACACGTGGTCGCGGACCATGTCGCGGTACTGGAGGCCGGCCCACAAAGCCAGCCCCAGCGCCGGCACAATGGCCAGGCACACGAGCAGCATCAGGCGCACGCGCAGGCTCGAACCGGACAGGCTGGCCATCGCGGCCACTCCTCGGGTCAGTCGAAGCCCGGCCTTCCCCTGCAACCTGCGTGCCGGGTGCTCTAGGACCCGGCTCTAATCCTTGGCGGCCTTCGTGATTTTGAGCACGTAGGCGTGATCGCAAGGCTTGGACGCGGGCAGCTTGACCCGCAGAGCCTTCTCGTCGCGAGAGAACTCGATCGGCCCAACCGCGCCCAACATCTCGACCGTGCCGACTTCGGCCGTGTACAGACGGAGGTTCGTGCCGAGGGACTCAAGGACCGCCTCGCCGTTCTCGGGCCAGGCGAGCAGCGTCGCGTAGAGGACGTCGCCGCGGGTGGTGAAGCGGACGTCGCCGGTGACGAAGGCGGCGCGCTTGGTGTCGGTGAAGCCGCCCTCCTCGACCTGGGTCGAGCCCTCGCCGAAGACCTTCCATGGGCGAGTCTCATAGATGGCCTCGCCGTTGAGGGCGAGCCAGAGGCCGATCTCGAGGAGGATCGCTTCCTCTTCGTCGGGGATGGTGCCATCGGCGCGTGGGCCGATGTTGAGGAGGAGGGCGCCGTTCTTGCTGACCACGTCGATGAGGTCGCCGATGATTGCCTCGGCGGTCTTGTAGTCGCGATCCTCAACGTAGCCCCAGGAGTTCTTTATCACTGAAGTATCATTCTGCCACAGGAGCGGGCGGATATCGGCGAGTTGGCCGCGCTCGAGGTCGAGGACGGCCGTGCCCTCGGGGTAGGCCTTCTCCTTATAGTTGATGGCGACGCCCAGGCCCCACTGCACGCCGCGGTTGTAGTAATAGGCGGCGAAGCGGGCAAGGTAGGGCGCGAAGGCCGGGGTGTTGATCCACCAGTCAAACCACACGATCTGCGGGCGGTACTTGTCCACAAGCTCGCAGGTGCGCATCAGCCAGTCCTCGAGGTAGACCGCGTCGGGCTCGGTGCCATCGGGGGCGGCCGGGCCGTAGAAGTCTGCGAACTCCGGGTCCTGGACGTCGGACTCGAACTTCATCCCGCCGTTGAGGAACCACCAGTGCTCCTCGCGGTGGGTCGAGGCGCCGAAGACCATCCCGCGATCGCGGACGGCGGCGGCAAGCTCGCCGATGAGGTCGCGCTTGGGGCCCATCTTCATCGCGGTCCAGTTGGAGAGCGCGGAGTCATACATCGCGAAGCCGTCGTGATGCTCGGCGACTGGCACGACGAACCTGGCGCCGGCTTTCGCGAAGAGGTCGGCCCAGTGCGCCGGATCGTACTTCTCGGCCTTGAACATCGGGATGAAATCCTTGTAGCCGAACTTCGACTGGGGCCCATAGGTCTCGACGTGGTGGGCGAACTCGGCCGTGCCCTCCATGTACATCTGGCGCGGGTACCATTCATTGCCGAAGGCCGGGACGGCATAGACGCCCCAGTGGATGAAGATGCCGAACTTGGCGTCGATGTACCACTCGGGGATGGTGTAGGTTTCGAGGGATTCCCAGGTCGGTTCGTATGGGCCTTCGGTCATGGGTGGTTCTCCTTGATTCGCGGGGACGCGCGGATACGCTTAGACTGCTGGCGGCGATGGAATCGCGTCGGCCAGTGGGGAGATTCTACCACATCGACTCTCGCGCTGACACGCAGAAATACCGCGATGACAAGGTGTAACCATCGCGTGCCACACCTTGACAACTGGACACCGTTATGCAATTCTAAGTGCTACGCGCGTGGCGGCGGTGTCTTGGTTGCGCGACCTATGGACGGGGGAAAAGGTCGTGCGCAAGGTTTCCTGTGTTCTGCTAGTCTCGAGTGTGTTGTTCCTCATCGCCGTCCAGGGCGCGTCGGCGGACGTCATCTTTGACACCCTCGGCTTGCCGATCGGCGGAGGGCCTTATCCCGTTAACTCCACGCAGTCCAAGTGCCAGGGCTTTGATGTCGGCGCCGGCTCGTACTGGCTGAACAACGTGGTCCTCGGGATGGACAACGGGACGTCGGGCGTCGAACTCACCGATTTCAGTGTCACCCTTTGGGACGCCAGCGGCACCGACGCCAACGGTTCGGGCCATAGCGCCCCCGGCAACCTGCTCGCCACGCTGGCCGGAGCCACCGACCCGTACGTTGCAGGCAATTACACCTACACGCCAACGTCCGCCTTTCTGCTGGACCCGAACACTACCTACTACGTCGTGGCCTCGACGAGCAACGAGACCGCGAACTACCTTTGGAACTACACGGCGGACAACCCGACCGTCGGGTCGGGCTGGTGGGGCTATTCCGTGGTGGAACCGGCCGATCCCTGGACCATGTACTCGTACAACCTCAACCTGATGCAGGTTAATGCCGACCCGGCGGGGACTGTGCCGGAGCCGGGGACGATGGCGCTGCTGCTGATGGGGCTGCCGGTGGGGCTCTTGTGGCGGAAGAGGAAGGCGTAGGACAAGAGACCGAATCGAGGATCAACGAAGAGGGCGCCAACCGGCGCCCTCTCTTTCTTTGCGGGGGCGGCGATGCTGTCGGGGTACTCGATCCTGGGCGCGAACCTGATCGACGGGCATCAGGAGCAGGCGAGGTGGATACGGGAGTTCATCAAGGCGGGGAGGCGCAGCGGGGCGGCTAGCCCGGATAATGCATGAA
>PMZA01000347.1 GCA_003170595.1 Armatimonadota bacterium | reverse complement strand
GTTTGCGGAGGGGCCGAATCAGCGGCGACCCGCCCCAGCGACGCGGAGCGTCGCCGCGGGTCGGCGTGAATCCGGCCCGGTTTTGCCCGGCCTGGAAAGGCGGGCCGGATTCGCGAGGAGCGCGCTTTGCTTGCTCCTCACTGATTCGGCCCCTCCTCAAGCCAAGCCCAGCGCCTCGGGCCTTGACCCCGCCATCCTTGGAATACCGAACAATCCCAGCGCTGGCATCTCAATAGCCTCGGGCTTCGATACGCAGGGCCTCGAACTGGCGAAGGGCCTCGTCCAGATGGGCGGCGTCGGTCTGCGATGCAAGGGCGGCGGACACGGGCGGGACGTTGAGGCCTTCGGCGACAAGGTTGAGCGGGGCGGCCGGATCGGCGAGCGCGGAGATGGTTGCGCTGCCGCCGGGAGGCAAGCTCAGATAGTTGTCCGACCATAAGGCTTCCCCCGGTCGGTCGGTGCGCAAACGTACGGCGAGGGCCCAGACGTCGCCGTCATTGGTTACTTCAAACTCGCGCCAGCCCGAGGTCGAGACGGCCGCGGAGGCAGTGATGCGCAGCGACGCCTTCGGCGCCGACCACACGCGAGCCATGCCGGGCGCCGGTGCTGCCGAGAAGAGGTAGCTCGCCTCGTAGCCGGCGTCGGAAGACGAGGATTTGCCTCGGAGCGTGAGGAGGAAGAGGTCGTCGAAGCCGGACGGGATGGCCCACGATGCATCGGTGAGCTTGACGCTGCGGGGCTCGTTGACGCTGCCTCCGAAAGCGCCCTCGGCGAGGGTGGCGCCGGTCATGTCGACGATCGCCCACTCGCCCGATACGTCGCCCGCGAAGGCGAGGGTGGCGAAGATCTCTGCCGCGAAAGTGTCGTGGCCGCTCCAGCAGAACCGGGCCGTGCGGGCGCTGATCATGAAGGGCTGGAAGGCCCGTGCGACGGCGAAGAAGACGGGCTTGGGCTCGCCGTAGAAGTCGAGCAGGTTCGTGCACGACGTGTTCGGGAAGCTCTCGTTGAACTGCCAGTTGAGCGCTCCGGCGCAGCGCGGCGCCTTGCGCCGATCCTCCTCGAAGACGAAGCGCAGGCTCTCGGCATGGAGCCATTGCCCCGCGAGGACGAAGGGCTCGATGGCGTCGATGGGGCCGAACATCTCCTCGATGCGCGGGCGGTTGATCCACCACGAGCCGTGGTGCAGCCACATCGGGTTGGTCGCATCGGGCGGCCAGAGGCTGTCGGGGGAGGCGAAGGTGCGGAGGGTCTCGATGTTCGCCGGGCCCTCGGTGCCGAACTCGCTGTGGAACTGGTAGTCGCTGCGGATGTAGAGGTCCTGATGCGCGCCGTCGCCGAGGAACTGCCAGTGGCCGTGGACGTCGCCCAGGCGGCCGGGACCGGCGAAGTTGGGGTCGGGGCCGCAGACCGGGCCGGTCGGCGAGGTGGGGAGATAGAGGCGGTCGGGGTCCTCGGCGGCGACGATGTCCTTGAGGAGCTTGAGCACCGGGTAGTTCGAGTCGAGGGGCTTGTACTCCGCGCCGATGAGTTCGTTCCCGCCGCACCAGAGGACGAGGGACGCGTGGTTGCGCCGCGCGCGGATGTAGTGAGGCGCCTGCTCGCGGACGTAGTTCTGGTACTCGAGGGACGAGTCGGGCCAGTTGGTGATGCCCGAGGACGACTGCTCGAACTCCTGCCAGACCATGATCCCCGCGCGGTCGCAGGCCGAGTAGAACTGCTCGCGCTCGCAGAGGCCGCCGCCCCAGACGCGGAGGAAGTTCATGTTCGCGCGGCGGGCGAGATCGACCCAGCGCTGGTAGCGGGCGCGATGCTGGCGGCCGTAAAGCTGTGTGACCGGCGCCCAGTTCGCGCCGCGCAGGAAGACCTTGCGGCCGTTGACCACAAGCTGGTAGGGCAGTGCGCCGTCGGGCGCATCCTCAACCTGCACGGCCTCGACGCGGCGGAAGCCGATCGTGTCCTCGCGGGCGTCGAGGAGCTTTCCCTCGGCGAGGATCTCTGTGCGGCAAGTATAGAGAGGCTGATCGCCGCACTGACCCTCGTTGGGCTGCCAGAGGACGGGCGCGGTGACATCAAGGGCGAGGTCCGCATGTGCTGAGCCGAGGCGGGTCTGGAGCGTTGTCGATGCGCCGGCGACGGCCTTGCCCTCGAGAAGGAGCGAGACGACGACATCTACCTCGCCCGCGGCGATGCAATCGAGCGAGACGGCGATGGGCACATCGGCGCGCTTGAGATCGGCCGCGACCTGCGGGCGGACGAAGGCGTCGGTGAGGCGTGCGCCGGAGAAGTAGATGAGGTCGACGTCGCCGAAAATGCCCAGCGGGATGAGGCGCGTGCACCAGTCCCAGTCGTAGGCGAAGCGGGGCTTCCAGTGGCGCTGAGCCTCAGCGTAGCCGATCTGACCGATCTGCTCGGGCGCGTGATCGACGACGATGACGAGGAGGTTCGGGCCGTCGGTGTGGAGGAGGGCCGAGACGTCCCACTCGCGCGTGATCCACATGCCCTCGGCGTCGCCGACGTGCGTGCCATTGAGGTAGACGTGCCCCATCCAGTCCACGCCGCCGAGCCGGAGGAGGACCTTCTCGTCGGGCGCGGGCGGGGCTGCGTCGAACTCGCGGACATAGACCCAGTCGCGATAGGAGGTCCACTCGCAGGCGCGCGAGTTGTAGTCCACGGTCCAGTCGGGGATCTCGCCGGCTTCCAGGAGATCGAGCTGAACGGACCCGGGGACCTCGGCGGAGAACCACGGGCCGGGGACGCTGCCGAGGGGATTCTGCCAGACCTGCTTCCAGAGCCACTCGGTCGGCATCATGCCGCAAAGCTTCCAGTCACGCCCGGACAGAGGTAGGAGCCTGGCCATGGGTTGCCCTCCCGCAAGGTGCGAAAGATGAGGTGGAGCTAACGTCGCACGACGGCCGCGCCGCCGAGACAGCAGGCGAGGAGCACCGTCGCGCAGGCCCATGGTATCCCGGCGACGGGCACTATCACAACCGCGACGATGATCGCGGCGCCGGCCGAGGCCGCGAGGTCGACGGCGTAGAGGCGGGCGGCGGCGGGTGACGCCTCGCCCCCAGCTAACGCGACGGCGAGGACGTAGACGATGCCTCCGCCGAGACCGCCGAGGAAGGTGGCGAGGCTTGAGGCGGCGGATGTGCCTGCAAGGGCGAAGAGGTCGGGCCTGGCGGACATGAACCAAGGGATCGCGGCGGCGGCGGCGAGAGCGATGAAGCCGAGAAAGATGCCCGTGGGGCGCAGGCCTCTCCCTGCGATCCACGACCCGGCCGCCAGGCCGCCCATGAACAGCGCGGTGAGGAGGCCGAGTTGATGGAAGAGCACACCCGCGCGAATCTGGAACTCGAGCATGACGGTGAAGGTGAGCGCCATGGCCGCGAAGCCGCAGGCCGCCATCGCGATCGCAGCGGCGGTCGGGGCGTTGAGGCGGCGGGTGAGGCTGAGGATGAGTACTGCAAGGATGGCGAGGATGAGGGCCGCGCTGCAGAAGATGAGCACGCGTGGGGCGGCATCGAGTGCGTCGGCGAGGCGATCGGAGAACTGGCGCGCCGAGAGGGCGAGATAGTAGCGATAGCAGGCGGGGCGCTGATCGGTGGTCGGCGGCGCGTTGGCCTCGCGGATCGACCGCAGGTACATCCCCTGGCGGAAGGGGAGGAGCATGTAGGCGAGATGATCGGGCGTGAAAAACGAGGTTGCGATGTGCCGCTTGGCCATGCGGGCAGCGAGAGTCATTGCCGCGAGGGCGGGGCCTTTCGCGCCGCGCGAGACGAAGTAGACGCCCGCGTCGCCGATCGCCACGGTGGGGGAGAGCCCGGCGCCTTCAAGGGCGCGGTAGACGCTTGCGTGGAGCATCGCGCGTTCGGGGCCGAGGGTGGTCTGTGGGCCCGGGAGGCGGAGGGTCAGCGTGCCGCAGGAGTCGAGCGCGGGGCGGAGGTCGCGGTCAAGGAATTCCTCGGAGTAGAGACGCGCGAGGAGGGCGTTGGACGGCGGCGGGAGGTTGTAGATGATCGCCGCGTAGTGAGGCGGACCCGGTCGGCCTTCGGGGTCGCGATGTGCAAGGTCGAGGCTGCGAAGGTCGGCGCGGATAAGGTGGAGGCGGCGGCCGAGGAGGCGCGCCTCGTCCGTGTGAGCCCAGGCTTGGACGTAGAGGAGCGCCTGCGCGTCGAGCTCGACGTAGTCCAGCGAGTCGATCGGGTGCTTGGCGATCTCGCGAAGGAGTCCGCCAAAGCCACCGCCGACGACGAGGATGCGGACGGGTTGGCCCTGACGATGGATGCGTTCGAGGTCGGTCGAGAGGAGGGCGAGGTGCGCAAGCTCCTCGTTGGCCTGCGTGTCCTCGGTGGTGAAGGCGAGGAGGCCGTCGTAGAAGAACGATAGCTGCGAGCCCGAGCGGGTGGCGGCGATATTCCCGTACCGGGTGTTGTGCGAGAACAGGAGGTCGAAGCCCTGCCAGCGCGCCTGAAGGGAACTGCGATCGAGGGCGTAGTCCTCGGGCATGAGAGCGATGAAAATGAAGCCGAGGATCGGGACCAGCATCCACCGGTTATCCCAGCGCAGCACGAGGAGAACGCAGGCCAGGTCGATGGATAGAAGGCCCAGGATCAGGGCCAGGTGCATCACCGGGAAGATCACCAGGAGGAAGTGAAAGAGGAGGCCGGCGATCAGGGCGCCGAGGCTTTCGATCATATACACGCGCGAGGGCGAGCGCTCGCCCCAGGCGAGGGTCGTCTCACCATAGCGTACACACATCGAGAAGGCGGCGCCGAGGAGAACACACGGCGCGAGGAGTGCCGCCGCCGCCCACATCAACGCCGCGCCGGGGCCGACCACCTCGCCCGGCCAGTCGCTCATCGATCGCGCTGCGCGAGCGATGTAGACGGCCCACAGGATTGCCGGCGCGAGGAGGACGAAGGCCGTAGCCAGATGCCACGACTTTTCGCCCAGGCGCAGCCCCGACGCAAGCCACGCGCCGAGCGCAACGAGCAGCAGCCAGGCCGCGAGCACGAGGCCGATGATCAACTCATCGCCGAAGAAGCTGGCGAGGAGTTCGCGCGTGACGAGGACCTGCACGAGCAGGGCGAGGAAGCCCACACCCGCGGCGTAGGCAGGGAAGGCGAGGCGGTCAAAGCCGCGCGGGTTCGGCATTATTAGAACCGGCGATCGAGGGCGGACCAGAGCTGCGGGATCGTGTCGATGAAGTTGCCCTGAACGTAGTGGCCGTGGCCGTCGAAGGCGCGCGGTATGCGGACGGCGATGCTCTTGAGGTCGCGATAGTAATACTCGGTGCGGCTGGGATCGGCCTCGGCGGCGCAGTCGGCCGGGCGCATATCGAAGTCGGCAGTCATCATCCCGTGCGGCGGGAAGCCGACGTTGGACGCCATCGACACCGCCTTGAGAAGCACCTCGGGCAAGGTGACGGCTGAGCCGACGTTGAGAACGACGCCCTCGGCAAGATCGCATACCGCGGCGGCGAAGATGCCGAAGTCGCGCCCGCTGCAGCCACCCTTGGCCTCACCGTCGAAGCCGGGATGCTGGTCGATGATGTCCGTGCCCATCGTCGCGTGGACGGTGACGGGGATGCCCTGCCCGATCGCGGCGGCGAGGATGCTGACCTCGGGGTGGCGGAAGTTGACGCGGTAGGGGACCTCGACGCCGAGGATCATCCGCCCCAGCGACTCGGCATATCCGAGCTTGCGGCGATTGCCCTCGGCGAGGCTGTCGTTCATGATTCGACCGGTCTCGCGGGCCATGCCGAAGAGCCCATCGGGCAGCGCGCGCGGGACGTCCTCGCTGGTCTCGCCGAGGAGGGCAAGCTCGAAGTCGTGGATGCTGCCGGCGCCCTGCGTGGCGACGAGGGTGATCGCGCCGCGGCGGATGAGGTCGACGATGAGCGGGCTATGCCCGAGCTTGATCGCGTGGGCGCCCATCATCCAGAAGACGTGGCGGCCCGTGGCGCGGCCCGTGGTGCGGACCTCGGCGATATGCTCGGCGATGTGCTCGATATCCTCGCGCGGCGGCGGCGGGTTGTCGCGAACCTGCGCGGGCCAGACAAGCTGATCGAAGGTCAGCTTGTTCGGCCGGTCGGCGATGGGGTACGTCTCGACTTTGCTGAAATCGAAGAAGGGATACCGCCCGCTGTATTGCATCTCGCAGTCCCCTGCCTAGGTGTTCACCCGAATCTGTTTGTAGTCAACGCGGCTTTGATAGGCCAGCTTGACCGTTGCCCAGGCGTCGACGCCCTGGGGTAGTTCGACTTTCCATGAGGCCGATCCGTTCGGCGGAACGACGAGCCGTTCCTGCCTCGCGGCAACGTCGGCGAGAGCCGCGCCCTCGACGAGATCGCCCCACAACTCGTGCGGCGTGACGAGGATCGCGTCGACGAGTACTGGCTGCGGATAGTCGCTGCGCACCGTGCAGACCGCGCCAGTGCGCGTGGGCTTCAGGTCCCACTCGAGCCGGGCGGGATCGCCGACCTCAAGGATCGCCTCGTAGACCTGGCCGTCGTGCTCGACCTGGGCGTGCACCGTGCCGCGGCGCAGGCCCGTCTCGAAAAGCAGCGTGACCAGAAGGCGCGCACTACTGCGCGGGGCGAGCTTGAAAGCCGCCTCGGCAGGTTCGATGCGCCAGCCCTCGGGGAGCGCGAAGCGGACGCTGCCCGCCACGCGTTCGGTGAGGCTATTGACGAGGCCGACCTCAAGTTGGTTCACCGTCCAGCCGCCTTGCGGGACGCGCGTGTCGGTGAGGACCTCGCCGCCGAGGGGCCGGAGGCTGATGCCGATCGGCTCGCCGCCGAGGGGCTCGGCGTGCATGTTGTGCTCCCAGTGCGCGAAGTAGATGGGCTGCGCTGGCTCGACGCGACGGCCGAGGTCGTCGTCGCCCAGCGATGTCTTGGGCGGCTTCACAGTGAGAGCAACGGTCTCGATGCGGAAGGGCGGGAGGGTGACTGAGGCCGCGCCATCGTTGATTTTGAGCGTCGCCTCGGCCTCTTCGAGCAGGTTCGTGCGCTCGGCAGAGGTCATGCCCGCGAACCATCCGAGCGTGACCGGAGCCTTGAAGCCCGTGGACTCGTACATGCGCGCGACGATGCGATCGAGGCGCCCGCGCGGCAGCTTCTCATGCGCGGCGAGCGGATAGCCCGCGGGCTTCAACGCCGTGACGATCGCGTCGCCGTCGATCGTCGCGAAGCTCATCTCATCCGGCAGCGCGCCAGCGCCCGGATCGGCCTGCACGGCGAGGAGACGGTTGTTGTATTCGTACCCGGCCCACGGTACGCGGCCCTCACGCCAGTCGCCGGCGTGTGGATACAGGGCGTACTCGAAGCGGTGAGTCTTGTGTTCGGCGACGGGGCGGAAGTCGAGATGCGCCTTCGACCACTTGACCGAGTGCATGAGGATGAGGGCCATCGTGTCGTCGCACTCGACCGTAGCAAGGGGCGTGCCGCGGTTGAGGAGAGCGACGCCGTGGCAGTCTGGATGAAGCGGCTCGCCGGTGAGGTTGGCATCGGCGGGAAGGTCCATCGCGGCCGACTTCTCGACCTGAGCCGATAGATCCGCGACGGCCTTCTTCAGATCTTCCGACGATCGCGCGGAGATGATAATCGTCGGGAGCGGCGGCCAGGGATGAGGCGTCGGCTGCTCCCACAGGTCCATCGCGATGTCCCGCTCCATTACGAGCATCACGGCGGCGCCGGACTTGCGCCGTGCGCGGAGGGCTTTCACCGTCGCGGCGGGGAGCTTGGCGAGAAGGCCGCGGAGGTATTCGTTCGTCTCGCCGACGTCGAGGAGGAAGCGGAAGCTCGTGCCCCAGGGCAGGTCCTCGTTAGGCGAGTCGACGGGCAGGCATGCGTCCTCCATGGGCAGCGCGGAGCGGCGCTTGCGCTCGTTGTCGTCGAAGAAGATCGAGCACGGGACGCCCTTGCCGACGAGGGCCTCCTGCAGGCGATTGGCCGCGGCCTCGACCTCGCGATCGTCGGGGAGGACGAGGCTGGTGCTGCCCAGGTTGATCGCCTGGCCGTCGGCGAAGCGCATCGTCACCGAGCGCGAGAGGTCGAGCCACTGGTACAACTGGCGCGCGCCGCAGTCGGAATAGTTGCGCCACTGCCACGTGCGGAAGTCCATGTAGCCGCGGCTCTTGCGCTTCACCACGCAGCCGAAGCGGTCGTCGAAGACTGGCACCGCGCCGGCGACGCTGACCGGGAAGGCGACGACGTGGAGGTGCTCCTTGCCCCGGTAGCGGACGAGGTCGGTCGTGAACTCGACGCGGCGGAGGCCCCGGATCACGACCGTCTCCTGCACGCGGCGGCAATCCTTGAAGTTTGAGGTCGCGCGGACGCGACTGGTCACGGGGCCGCGCCAGACCTCGAGCTTCGTGCGGTAGTCGCGGCTGTGATAGCGGCGGCCGCCGACCTTCGTCATGACCTCCCACGGCGGCTCGGGATGATCGGCGATGTCCTCTTCGATGCTGACGAGTTCGTTGGCCGGACCGGAGGCTGCGTTGATGAGATCGCGGTCGAGGGCCTTATCGATGAGGCTGACGATGCCGCCTCCCGACGCTGCGGTGATGAGCAGACGGAAGTGCTCGTTCTCCAACTCGACCTCGTCGGCGGCACGGAGCTTCTCGACCATGGGCAGCGGATCGGTCGAGGGCATGACATACACCGTCGCATAGCCGAGGCCCGGGACCTTCGCAAGAAGACGCACACGCGCGCGGTTGACCTTGGCGCTCGGGCCCGTGGCCTCGATGACCTCGAAGGGCACCGCGTTGCCGGCGCCGTCCTCCATCGCGAAGGAGACGACTGCGCGAGGCAGGACGAGGTCAGTTTCGACGAGGTCGGTGCGCAGCCAGTTGAGCGGGTTGAAGAGGACGAGGGTCGTGAGGTCGCGGCGGCCGGCGCGGCAGGTGTTCACGCCGGCGGCGAGGTAGGTGAGCGAGTTGTCGAGGGCCTCGCCGGCAAGCTCGAGCGCCTCGCGATAGCCGTTCATCAGATCGAAGTAGGAGCGGTCGCAGCAGGGGCCGGTGATGGCGTCGTGATGCTGGCCGAAGAGGACGTGGCGCCAGCCCTTGTCGAGGCCCTCCCATGGATAGCGCGCGCCGAACTGGGCGGCGAAGGCGGCGAACTTCTCGGCGTTGACGAGGGCATTCTCGCAGAGGCGGTTGGTGATCTTGAGGTCGATGTGGGCGACGCCCGTGCCCTGATGATGCCACTCGAAATCGCGCCCGGACGTGGGGATGAAGATCTTCTTCGCACGCTCGGCGCGGAGGATGTCCTCGAAGTAGCGGCGGTGAGCCTGACCTGAAACGATGACCGCCGGGTCGAGGTCGGCGAGGGCCTGGCTGCGACCGATGGGCCAGGTCCGCGGCGGGCGGAAGTCGATGCAGTCGAGGCGGAGGTCGACGTCCTGGCCGAGCGATTCGGCCTCACGCGCGGCGGCGCGCATCCACTCGATGTCGCCCTCCATCGTGCCGGTCTCGCCGACCCAGTACCCCGTGCGGCGAGTGAGGACGCGGGTGCCGTCGAGGCCGAGGTGATGGAAGAGCGGGCGTGCGCCGCGGATGTCCTTCGACCAGATGATGGCGCTAAAGCGTGCGCCGGCGGCGATCTGCGGAAGCTGGCTGACGTGGCCGAAGACGTCCCACATCATCAGCACCGACGGCCGGTCGCCCAGGACGCGCTCGTGGTACCAGCGGCCATGGCAGAGGTTGCGGACGATGGCCTCGCCCGAGAGGATCGTCTCCGAGGGGAGCGAGTGGGCGCCTCCCGTGCCGACGCGACCGGCGGCGATGAGGGCGCGGACGAACTCGGCCTCGCCGGGGTGCGTGTCGAGATAGGGTTTGAGGTAGGTCAGCTCGTGGAGGAAGACCCCGTAGGCGTCGTCGGCGCGGCAGCCGTCGAGGTACTGCTCGGCGCAGCCGGTGAGAACGTGGGCGTAGTCGCGCTGATCCTCGAGCCAGATGACGTCGGAGTGGAAGCCGGGGGTGAGGTAGGTGCGGCGAAGGCGGGTCGGCTCAGGTTTGGCTTTGTCGGCTCTGGGCAAGGCGAACACCCCGGTGCGTGGTATCGGGTCGAACGTGGCAGAGGCAGTTCGACGGCGCGGGAGGATGCCCTTCAGTGGCCGAGGAGAGTGGCGGTGCGGCCGAGAGGGGCGAGGGCCGCCGTCATCGCGTCGATGTCGTCGCGCGTCGTGAAGGGGCCGACGCTCAGGCGCAAGGTCCCTCGGCGTAAGGTCGCCTGCGCCTCGTGAGCCCAGGGCGCGCAATGAAGACCCGCGCGGGTGAGGATGCCCTGATCCTCCAACGCGGCGGCGACGTCGGCCGGGTCCATCTCCGCGACGTTGATGCTCACCAGGCCGGCGCGGTCGGCAGCGGTGCGCGTGCCATAGATCGCGACGCCGGGTATGTCGGCGAGGGAGTGGAGGAGGTGATCCATGACCTCGACCTCGTGGCGGCGGATGTCCTTGATGGTCCGCTCGCGCAGCCACTGCAGGGCCGCGAGGAGGCCGGCGAGGCCCGGGCCGTTCATCGTGCCGCTCTCCATCTTGTCGGGCCACTCATCCGGGTGGCGATCCAGCTCGGACCAGCTTCCCGTCCCGCCCTGGCGGAGGGGCGTGAGGTCGAGGCCGGGGCGAACGTAGAGCGCGCCGGTCCCCTGCGGGCCAAGGAGCGCCTTGTGGCCCGTGATCGCGACCATGTCGAGGCCCCAGGCGTCGATCTGCAAGGGCAGCGCGCCGGCCGACTGGGTCGCGTCGATGAGGACTGGGACGTCGAAGTCGTGAGCGGCGATAGCGAGTTCGCGGATAGGCAGGATCTCGCCGGTCACGTTGCTCGCGTGGACGAGGACGACCAGGCGGGTGTTGGGCTGGACGAGCTTGCAGATGTCGGTGGGTGAAGCGCCGAGGCCGGGGACGTAGGGGAGCTTGGTGACGCCAACGCCGAGGTTATCTTCGAGATGGCGCAGCGGGCGGGCGACGGCGTTGTGCTCGAGGGCCGAGGCGAGGACGTGATCGCCCGGGCGGAGGAAGCCCTTGAGCGCGGTGTTGATCGCATCGGTGGCGTTGAGCATCATCGCCCAGCGCGTGATCTCGCGCGTGCCGAGGAGGGAGGCAAGCTCGCGGCGGAGGTCCCAGAGGAGCTTATCGGCGGCGACGGCGAAGGTGTGTGCCCCGCGGCCCGCGCTGCCGGCGACGGTGGCGACGTGCTCGCAGACCGCCTCGGTCACGCCCGGGGCCTTGGGGAAGCTGGTAGCCGCGCTGTCGAGATAGACCATGGCGGAGGCATTAGAGGGCCGAGATGAGCGGCCGGGCGGAGACGAGGTAGCCGACGATGTCGTGCATGTTCGTGACGCGGCCGACGCGCTGGGCCTTCACGCGGCCGAGGTAGTCGAGGCAGGTGCCGCAGGCGAGGATCTCGGTGCCCTTAGCCTCGAGGGCCTGGAGGGCGTCGAGGATGGGCGATCCCTCGCAGCAGAGGTTCACGCCGGTGTTGAGGAAGATCAGGCGGCGCGTGACCTCGTCGCCGTCCGCGAGGGTGCGCAGGAGAAGCTGGATAAGCAGGCGGCCGAGGTCGTTGTCGCCGCTGCCGAGGGCGTCGGAGCCGAAGACGAAGGTGGCGCCGGCGATGGACTGAGCCTCGGCGGGCGAGGCGGCGGCGTCAGGCTGGGCGGCAGGCGGGCCCGATTTGTGGATCGTCACGCTGAAGTGATCGCCGTGGCTCTCAGAGTCGGCCGACCAGCCGGCGTCCCTGGATAGCTGGACGAGGTTGGTCACCTGGACCTCGAGGCTGACGAGGACGGTGAGGTCGCCAACTGGCATGGCGTCGAGGGCCTTGCGCGCGGCCATGACGGGCTGCGGGCATTGCAGGCCCCGGCAATCGAGGGCTTGGGTGTCGCTCATGAGCCCATTATCTCCTCGGTGGGGCAGGGACGCCAGCCCGATTTCGGGCTGCCGCAATAGACCACCCCGAGCTTGCCCGAGGCAAGGAGGAGGCTGACGACCGCTCGCGCCGAGGAGGCAGGCGCCCGCAACGCCACTCCGCAGCGAGCCGAGAGCGTGCGCGGGCGTGGAACGAGGACGGCGTCGGTGAGGCCGGCCTCATCGGTGAGGGAAGCGGCGTCCATGGCGTCGTGGGCGCGGTCGTACGTGAGGAGAACGAAGTCGGTGTCGGCGAGGGGAGTGGTGGTCACTTGCGTGGGGCCGGTGGGGTATAGAGGCTGCCGGAGTCGGCTTCCTCGCGGGCGGTGCGGGCGGCGTCCCAGATCGAGTAGAGATAGACGGCCGTATAGCCGAGGCCGCCGATGGTCAGCTCCGTCCAGCCATAGGGCGAGGGGAGCGGGATGTCGTGGACGTGTTTGGGGAAGATGTCGGACAGGACGCCCGGGAAGGCGCCCGAGAGGCCCGCGAGTGAGAGGCCCAGGAAGACAATTCCGATGCCGGCCATCACGAGGCCGCGCTCGTAGTCGCCGTTGTAGAGCTGGCCGAGGCCCGGAAAGAGGCCCGAGCGGAACGCGGCGGCCTGAGGATTGGGCTTGTGCATCACGCTGGCCGAGCGGTCGGCGAGGGTGGCCTCGATCATCAGCCGGTCGAAGGTGGGCGCCGCCCGGCGGAGGACGACCTCACCGAGCTTGCGCAAGGCGTCGGCATTGGCGGGCTCAAGCTCGGAGGCCTTGCGGAACTCGGCCTCGGCCTCGGGGAGCTTATTGATGAGGGCGTAGACGTCGCCCATCAGCTCGTGGGCGGTCGTACTCTCGGGGCGNNGGCCGCGACCATGCTGTCGGCGATGTCGCGGGCCTCGTCGAGGCGGGCAAGGTGGATGGCCATGCGCGCTTTGTCGTACAGCCTGTCGAAGTCATCCTCGCTCATCGGCGAGGCGTTGCCGGCATTCTCGGCGTTGTCGTCGGCCATGACCACATCCCCCCCGTCAGGCAAGAGCACCGCCCAGGCTAATCCGCGTCATCAAACCCGTCCGCCAGGCCGGCGAGAGACTCGATCTCTTCGCGCGGCGCGTCCCACCAGAGCTGTTCCAGTTGGTAGTATTCCCGCGCCTCGGCGGTGAACACGTGGGCGACGACGCTGAGGAAGTCCAGGAGGACCCAACTGCCCTCGGCGAGGCCCTCAAGGTGGCCGACCTTGACGCCCTGCTCGGCCATCTGCGTGACGATCTCGTTGGCGATGGCCTTCACGTGGACCGACGAGCGGCCGCTGCAGATGACGAAGAAATCGCAGACGGGCGTGAGGGCGCGAAGGTCTAGGAGAAGTACATCCGAAGCACGGCGGTGGGCCGCTGCTTCAGCTACTGCGCGGGCTTTTTCGTCAATGGTCAAGACTACCGATCACCCGCCCTTGGCCTGATGGCCACCAGACATGTCGCGGCCGATGACGACGCGAACTTCCGCGACGCCAACGGCGGCCGGGCGCACGGCCCGGGTTTTGAGGCCGAGATCCGTCGCGAGGCGCGTGGCTGTGTCCTCCGCGCCCTGAGGGTACTCGACGTGAGAAGTTGGGGCTGCTACTGGAGTGTTACCGGTGCGGGCGATGGTCCAGCCCTTGGTAGTGAGCTGCTTGGCGACGCGTTTGGCCAGGCCGGGAACGCCGGAGGCGTTGAGGACGGCGATGTTGGTGACGGGCGCGGCGGCCGTGGTAGCACCGTTGTCATCAGTGCCGCCAGGGGCTGCTCCGGGAGCGCCTGCCACCTTGGCTGCGCCGGGAGTGGTGGTTGGGCTGGCGGTGTTGATGAAGGTCTCGAGGCTGGTCAGGATCTCGCGGACCTTGTTCTCGTCGAAGCCGGCGTAGTAGATGCCGCCGATCATCTGGTCGATGATGGGGATGCTCACGGTCATGAGATCGTCGTGTTTCATCTCGCGGGCGACGCGGAGGAGGTCGACGGTGTCGCGCCAGGAGACGTTGGTGTCGAGGCGGCGGATCACGTAGCTCGTCGCGCCCAGGAGCGAGGGGAGGTTTACGACCTTGAGCTTCTGCTCGAAGATGGCGCGCATGAACTGGGCCTGCCGCTGGGTGCGATAGAAGTCGCTGTCGCCATGGCGGTAGCGGACGAAGCCGATGGCCTGGGTGCCGTTGAGGTGCTGGAAGCCGGGCTTGAGATGGCAGTGGAGCTGGCCCCAGTTGTCGTCGTAGTTCATCCCGCGGCCATGGCCCTCGACGTCTGGGACGTCGATGTCGACGCCGTGGAGGAGGTCGGTGGCCTTGATGAAGGCGTCGAAGTCGCAGTGCATGTACAGGGGGATCTCGAGGCCGAAGGTGCTTTCGCAGGTGCGGCGGGAGAGGTCGGGGCCTCCGAAGGCGTAGGAATGGTTGATCTTATCCGTGCCGTGGCCGGGGATGGCGACGCGGAGGTCGCGCGGGATGTTGAGGATCCCGACGCGATGGGTGGTGGGATTGAGGAACATGACCATCATCGTATCGGCGCGGCCCTTGTCATGCGGGCGGGTATCGGAGCCGAGGATGAGGATGCGGATGACGCCGCGCCCGGCGAAGGGCTCGGGGAGCGGGCGAGTGAGGGTCGGGTGATAGTCCGCCGAGACCTGGCTGCTGGCGAAGCCGGGATGCGCGAGGCTGTCGTAACAGCCGACGGCTCCCACGGCGACGACGATGGCCGCAAGGAAGAAGATCGCGACGTCTCGGGAGCTGCCCTTAGCTGTGGGCATGGGCCTGGTCCTGGGATCTCGCTTCGATGATGTCTGCGTCATGGTAAAGCCCCATCTTGCTGATGTAGTCGACCACCGAGTCGGGCGTGAGGTAGCCAAGGGATCGGCCCTCGCAGACGCGGCGGCGCAGGTCGGTGGACGAAACGTCCATGGCCGGGATGGCCAGAGCCAGGATCCGGGTCATGCGATCGGGGCCGAGGGCCTGGCCGAGCAGGGAAAGATCGAAGCCGGGCCGGTGGGCCGCGACGATCTGACACTCCTCCAGGATGGCGTCGGGCTGATACCAGGTCATGATCTCGAGGACTGCGTCGGCGCCGGTGATGAAGAACATTTCGACGTCGGGGCCGAGGCGG
The DNA here is from genome assembly GCA_003170595.1 of Armatimonadota bacterium. Lineage (GTDB taxonomy): Bacteria > Armatimonadota > Zipacnadia > Zipacnadales > FEN-943 > FEN-943. The sequence continues at coordinate 259 of PMZA01000347.1, read as the reverse complement.
GCCCGGAAGGTCCGGAGGGTGTCCGCGGTATAGGATACCCCCGGGCGCCCGATTTCCTCCCGGCTGACGGCGAAATACGGGTTGCCGCCCGTGCCGAGGACGCACATGTTGAAGCGATGCTCGCCGCAGGAGACCGAGTACGGCTTCTTATGCGGCGGCTCACCGTTGGGCACGAAGACTACGCGGTCGAGCTGGAAGCGGTCACGGGCCTCCTCCGCCACGACAAGATGGCCGTGGTGGATCGGGTCGAAGGTCCCGC
>PMZA01000529.1 GCA_003170595.1 Armatimonadota bacterium | reverse complement strand
ATGGGCTGTACAACATGGTGGGAAACCTGGGGGAGTGGACGCCGGACTGGTATGACGAGGAGGCGTACAAGAGATATGCGGCGGGGGACCCTACGCCACCGGCGGACGGCTGGAACAAGGGGTTGCGGAGCTCCTCCTGGCGCTACGCTGGTCCCAGGCTCTTTCGCGCCGCGCAGCGCGACTGCAACCGCCAGTACGCTCACAACCTCGATTACGGGTTTCGCTTCGCCAAGAGCCCCCTGATCACCCGCTCGCGAGGCAGGTCGGTAACCCAACTTCGGAGACGGCAACATGTCGCAGAAAAGCACCCTTCCGTTCATCCTCCTCATTGCCGGCATCCTCGTCGCCCTCTACCAGATCGGCGCCCGCGTCCTCGCCGAGCGTCCCTCCACCATCGCCGTCGTCCTCGAGTTCGACGAGATCCAGCGCATGCTCACTTCCGGCGGCGCCGACCTCACCGACATCCTCGGCCGCCTCCGCCCGCTCGTCACCCACATCGCCCTCCCCGAGCAGACCTGGCGCGACCTCTCCGATCTCGGCCTCCTCAACGTCGCCTCCGGCCCGATGGTCCCGCAGGCGTACGTCCCGGCCGGTGACGCGGTCGTCAACCTCGCCACCTGGGCCACCGCGAAGCAGTTCGAGACGGCCATGGCCGCCAAGGGCTACAAGATCGCGCCCATCGGCTCCTTCGGCGCCTCTGCCACGCCCATCGGCCGATCCTTCGTCATCCCCGCCGCGTTGGTTCACCACCCCGAAATGGGCCTCGGCTACGATGCTCAGACCGCCGCGATCATCACCCACGCCGGCCTCGCGATCATCGCCCGCCCAGTGCCCACCATCCCGGCCTCGCCGGCCATCGTCCAGGGGTCGCTCAAGCTCGCGAAGGACGCGGGCTCTTCCATCGTCATCTTCAACGGCACGGAAGTCCTCGGCAATCCGCAGGCCCTCCCCGCGACGCGCGACGCCCTCGACAGCCTCGGCCTCCGCTTCGGCTGGGTCGAGCTTAGCCCGCAGTTCGGCGCCGACCACCTCGCCTCGCTGCTCCAGGGCCGCATCCTCCGCGTCCACAGCGTCGGCGAGCCGGAGATGCACAACCTCGACCCCGAGACCGCCCTCGACCGCTACGTCCGCGCCGCCCGCGAGCGCGGCATCCGCATCCTCTACGTCCGCCTCCTCCCGACCGCGCCCGACGGCGACATCGTCTCGGCCAACTTCGCCTTCCTCACCGAGCTTCACAAGCGCCTCGCGGCCCGCGGCTTCACCTTCGGCGACCCGCAGGTCCTCCCCGACCTAAAGACGCACATCTGGACGCGGCCGATCATCGCCCTCGGCCTCGTGGGTCTCCTGCTTCTCCTCCTGCCGAGCCTCGGCCTCGCTCGCTACACCGCGCCTCAGTACGCCGTGCCTTTCGCCATCATCGTCGCAGGGATGGCTGCCGCCGGCGGCCTCCCACGCGACGCGGTCGCCTTCGGTGGGATCATGCTCGCGGCCACGGTCGGCCTCCTTGCCGTCCGCCCCAGCGCCCTCCGCCCCCAGAAGCCGGTCTACTGGGCGGCGGCAATGCTGGTGGGGATGTCGGTGATCAACGTGGCCGCCGCCACCCTCGCCGCGTCCCTCCTCAGCGATCGCCTCCACATGAGCGGCGTCCTCCTCTTCCGGGGAGTGAAGCTATCGCTCTTCCTGCCGCCGCTGGTAGTGCTGGTGGTTCAGGCCGCGCGCTCAGCCCGGGCGTACAACGACTACATCACCGAGGGCGGCGAGCATGCCGAGGCCCCGGCCCTCCTCGCAGGTCTGCGCGAGGTCGGCTCGGCCGTCGTCCGCTACAGCCACGTCATCCTCATCATCATCCTCCTCGGCGGCACGGCCTTCATGCTCATCCGCTCGGGCAATGATGCGGTCGTGGGTAAGTCCGGCACTGAGATGAAGGCCCGCGCCGGCCTCGAGGACACCCTCGGCATCCGCCCGCGCACGAAGGAATTCGCCTTCGGCCACCCCCTCGTGCTCCTCGGCCTGTGGCTGCTCTATCGCGGGCGCAAGCGCTGGGCGTGGCTCATCCTCAGCCTCGGCTCGATCGGTCAGGCATCGCTGGCCAACACCTTCTGCCACATCCACAGCCCCTACATGCTAGCGGTCTTCAGGGCATCGACGGGGCTGGCCGCAGGCCTTGCGGTGGGCCTCGTGCTCATCGCCGTGTGGTCGTTCGTCGAGAACATCAACAGCCGGCGCCTCGTCCACCCATGAGGGTCCTGCTCTCCGGCTACTACGGCTTCGGCAATCTCGGCGATGAGGCCATCCTCGCGGCGGTGACGCAGGAGCTTGCCTCGGCGGTGCCAGACATCGAGATCGAGGTCCTCTCCTCCGACCCGGCGCACACCCGCCGCGTCCACGGCCTCGTCGCGGCCGACCGCTGGCGGATGCGGTCGATCTGGAGCGCCCTCCGCCGCTGCGACTTCCTCGTCCAGGGCGGCGGCGGCCTCATCCAGGATGCGACCTCCGCGGCCTCACCGGCTTACTACCTCGGCGTCCTCGCGATGGCACGCTTCGCCCGACGGCCCTACGCCATCTTCCTCCAGGGCCTCGGCCCGCTGCCCCGCCGCCACTGGCAGAAGTGGACCGCCCGCCTCTGCGGCAAGGCCCGTCTCGTCGTCTTGCGCGATGCCCACAGCACCGACCTCCTCAGCCAATGGGGCTTCCGTGGCAACGTCGTAGTGGCGGCCGACCCCGTCGTCCTGCTCAAGCCCGCTCCGCGCGAGGAGGTTGCGTCGTGGCTTGCGGAGCACAACGCCGCCCTCCCCGACGGCCCCTACCGCGTCCTCGTCCCGCGCGAGGTGGGCGAGCATGAGCCCGCCCTCACCGCCGCCGCCCGCGCGATGACCTCCGGCGGCAAGCAGGCCATCGTCGTCCCCTTCCAGCAGCCGGACGAGGACCTCGCCCGCCGCCTTGCCTCCGCCTCGGGCGCGACCTTCCTGCCCACGCCCGAGGACCCGCGCGTCGCCCTGGCTCTCATCGCCGCATCATCGGGCGTCCTCGCCGTCCGCCTGCATGCCGTCGTCTTCGCCGCATCGTCGGGCATACCGGCCCTCGCCGTCGCCTACGACCCGAAGGTCTCCGCCTTCTGCGACGCCGTCGGCTACGCATCCTCGACCGATCTGACGGCCGGCCTTCTCGACCGCTGGATCGC
>PMZA01000015.1 GCA_003170595.1 Armatimonadota bacterium | reverse complement strand
CCGGGTCGGGTCCTGCAGCGGCGTCCACCGCATCGCCGTGTTACCCCGCTCATCGCTGGCGACGAGAGCCACGTCGAGGAACTCCCCGGCCTTGGCCCGCTCGAGCAACTCCGCCAGCACCCCCACCACCTGGGCCCGCGCCACCGCGTCGCGCGGCGCCGGCGGCACGAGCTGTACCACCTTCCCGCCCTGGTCCATTCCGATCTCCACCATGATGGTCGCCTCCTAGCAACCATCATGCCGCGGCCGTCACGCGCTCGGCGGCACCGTGTCGAGCCCGTCCCAGCCCTCCGGCGGCGGCTCGAGCTCCGGGGTCCGCTCGGTCGGGGGCGCCTCCTCCTCGGGCGGCAAGGGCGCCGGCGGCGGGTACGCGTTTGGCTCCACGCCGGGCTCGGTCGGGACGTCGTCCTGGCCCCAGGGCTCGTTCGACAGCTCAGTCGGGTCGTCCACGCGGCACCTCCTGCGGCGGCGGCTCAACCATGGTCGGCCGGTCCTCCTCGGCCGGGTCCGGGGGCGGCCAGGTCGGCTGCTCGCGGAACCGCTCGCGCGCCGTCTCCTCCGGTGGCGTGGGCTCGGGGACAGGGGGCGCGGGTTCGCTCATCCGACCTTCAGCTCCTCCCGCCCAGCGGATCGGCTACGAGTCCGCGGCGCATTGCTTCCCAGCGGTTCAAGTCCGGCTGCGCGCCTTCATCGTCCTTGGCGCACGCGACCCACTGCCCATGGATCGGGCCGTCCGGGACCCATCGGCAGAACCAGCCGCGACGGCTTGCCTGCTGCGCGGCGGTCACAGCTTGCCCCTCACCACATCCCCGCCGAGCCCGCCCGGATCGATCGGCTTCTCATCAATCACGGGCTTCGGCGCCGGCTTGGCCTCTTTCAACGCGACTACCTGCGCCACCGTTGCGGNNGTCACCGCGCCCGTGGTCTGGTCGTACTCTACCGGGTCGGGGTCGGCGGCGTGCTTGGTGCAGATCACAACGTCGGGCGGCAGCAAGTCGCCGGCCATCGTTCGGAGGTGCCGAATCGGGTAGCCCTGCTCTTTGCTGGTCTGTTCGCGTACGGCCAGGATCGTTTCGCGATCGGCGACTGCGAGCGTGGGCTGTTCGATGGTGGGCATAGGTCAACCTGCGTAGGCCTTCACCAGTTGGGACAGCGCGGTAAGTTGCGGCGTGGGCAGCGTCGCGAGCCCGAAGACGCCCGCGCGCCACAACCCCGTCAGGGGCACCACCAGAGCCGCGTCGAAGCGGCCGCCGAGCGTGAACGTGTTCAGTGTGGTGGCGTTCACGTTCGATGCGGTGTCCGCGATGGCCGTCGCTGCGCCGTCTAGCAGCATCGTCTCGGTGGTACCCGTGTGGGTATGCGCGACAATGTGCTGTCCCGTATCGAATGCCGGGCCCGCATTATCCACCGCGGCCCCGACGGTCTTGTAGGCGTGCAGTTTCCCCGTTGCCGATGACCAGTAGAGTTGTTGGATACTCGCCGCACCGGCTCCCGTACTCATGGCCCATGGTGCCGCAGATGCGACGGACGTACGTAGGAAGGCGGCCGCGTCCGTCATCGGAACGTCATTGCCTTGCAGCAGCGGCGCAAGCGCATCCAATCGCAGCTGGTTGGCCCCGCTGAACGCGAGCGCCATGCGACCGTTCCAGGTGTAGACCACGACGGGCTGTCCGGCCTTGGTTCCGAAGCTAGCGTCGAGCCGCGATCCGTAGTCCCGAAGCGCCACGTCGCCGTTCATGTTCAGGAGGGCGGCGCAGCTGATCTGGTTGTTGGCGACATTCGCGATCGTCAGCCCCATCGTGATGTCGCCAGCAAACGCGGCACCGGAGTTATTGGCGGCCGCGGTGCCTATCGTGACGTACCCGCCAGACGAGTCGGTGCCGTTGATCGAGCATCGGTACGCCCCCCCACCGAGCGGAGACATAGACGAGGACGCGATCGCGCCAGAGATGCCGCCGACGACTCCGCCCGTCAGATCAAACCAGGCGGTCCCTGTATTGCCATACGACGCTGTCATGCGGCACCACTGCCGCCCGCCGATAGACGTTAGGTCGGCGCTATATGATCCCGGGCCAACGCTCGTGGTGGCGGTGTTGTTGTTGACTACCATGTGCTGGGAGTTCGCCGCGGTCTCCATCATCGTGTTTACGCCAGGCGTCGTGACTCCGGTGGGGGTCCAGGCTCCGGCGGTGATGTTGTTTCCGTTCGCCAGCGTCGAGTAGTTCGGCACCACCCACTGCGGCTCGACCAACAAGACCACGGGGCAGAGGGTTTTGCCGGTGGCCGAGTAGCCCAGTAGCTCGGTGCAGGCGGCTACGAGACCGCCAGACAGTAGAAGGCGACCACTCATGGCGACACCTGCGCGTGTAGGTCAAACGTCTTCGAGCCACGTCCCGGCAGGACAGCTTCGTGGCCATCCGGGTAGACCAGCACGAACGGCGTGGTCTGGATCAGAATCGGCGCGGGGTCATCCCAGCAAGCGCACTTCAGATTCGCCACGTTGTTGAGATCCGCCTTGGCGAAGTTGCGGCTTCCACACCGATGGCACGTCCAGCAGATCCCGCGGCTCACGGCGCCACCTGCGTCACGAGGTCTTCGATGCGGAGGATGCTGGTGACAGATTGCGTTGCTGCGCCCTGCTGCACTTGCAACGTGACGACCCCGGCCGCCACGGTAGCTGACCACGCGATTCCCGAGACCGTCGTCCCAGTGATCGTAGGCCCGGCACCGTCCACATAGAAGCCGGTGAGCAGGGACTGCACCCGGAACGTGCCGTCGTTCCGTTGCGACACCTTCAGGTCCACGTCCCCTCCCAGTACGCCCAGGGTCGCTAGCACTCCGTTCTGCTCCAGCTCGAAGTGGCATCGTCGGCTGGTGTTGTTGGCCGCAACTAGCGCGGCCGTGACGTGGACCGTGACCAGACCGGCACCGATTCCGATGCTGGTTGGGGCGAGTGCGCTGACCGTGCCATGGATGAACCTGTACGCTTCAGCCGACTCGAAACCATTGGCGGTCGCAGTCGCTACCGGCTGATACTGGTTCGACCCATCCACGCTGATACCAGTGATGTCGGCACCGTTTGCGGCGTTTCGCCAAGTGAGCGCCGCCGTGTTCGGTAAACGGATGTACCCACCAGCCGCCGCGTTCACTCCCAGCCGCATGAAGTCAGATGCGGTCACGTTTGCGGAGACGATTGCTGTTGCTCCTGCCAGCAGTCGGACTAGCCCGTTCGCAGTCGCGCCCGTGCCTGAGCCGAAGTCCGCCGCGCCACCCACAGCAGTACCGCCCAAGCCGGCGTTCACCGCATTACCGGCACGCACCGTCAAGCCAGCCGCTGTGTTCAGGAACCCCGCGTTGCTCTGGAGCACGTTCTGAGCGTGGATGTTCATCGCGATGCCGGTGATGGCCGCGCCCGCCGCCACCGTGCTGTCCGCCTGCCACAGCGTCGGCGTCGTGACCGCCGTGT
>PMZA01000315.1 GCA_003170595.1 Armatimonadota bacterium | reverse complement strand
TCGATGCTTTGACCGCCGCGGGGCCCGTCCCCATCGTCGCCGCGATCTCATCATCGCCGAGCATCCTGTCGTAGAGGTGAAGCTCATCGACGTCGCCCTTGAACGGGAAGCCGCCCCACGGCGTGAATGCCCCCACCCGCCCCGGCCACCACGACAGCGGCGTCGGCTCGAACTTGTTCTTGCGCTCGGCCACGCGCTTGCCATCCACGTACAAGACCGACCCCGTCTGGCAGTCCCACGCGAGGGCCAGGTGCGTCCACTGCCCCTTCTTCAGCGGCGAGGGGATGATCATCCGCTCGGTGATCGCGCCCTGGGCCCACAGCGTGTCCTTGCTCGCGACCATGGCGATCTCGTAGCCATCGATCAGGGAGTTGCCGGCCTCGCGCATGAAATCAAAGACGACGCGCTCGCCCTCGTCGGCGCCGGGGTCGAAGCCAGGCCGCACCCACAGCGCGATGGTTCCACGCTCGGCCTTCTCGCCGAAGAACGCCGCGGGATTGGAAAGCATCAGACCATTGGCATCGACGCCGCCCATCGAGAGGCAGCCGCCCGCCTTGCCCGTCGCCGCCTGGGCATGGAAGGCATAGGCTGGCCACGGCGTCGGCCCACAGCTCTGCCCGAGGTCGTTCGCCGCATCGAAGGAGAAGTACGCCGCCCGGCCGGCAGCAAGGGGCTCAGCCAGTCCGGCGACGAGGAGTGTCACTAGCGCGACCGTGCAGGCCACGGCCCTGAGGATCAAGCACCTTCGCATCCGGGCACCTCCGATTGCTTGCGACCAGCGCTGCAGTTCAACCTGGCGGTGGCGGTTCGCCGCGCCCCGGCTTGTCATCCTGAGGGAGCGGCGTCGTCTGCCGCGACCGAAGGATCTCCTTATGTCGATACTGTCTTACAGGTGTCGTGCGATTCGACAAGCCAAAAGGAGATCCTTCGTCGGCAACGCAGTACGTTGCCTCCTCAGGATGACAACGAAAGGCGGGCGGGCTATCCGCGGTCTCCGCGCCAGACTACTTGCCGAACACATCCCTCAGCAGGTCGACGGCGGCCTTGATGATCGTCTCGCCCGCCTCCGGCACGAGCTTCGCCCAGAACCGCGTGTTCGCCTCATGCCCACCGCGGCCCAGCGCCTCACGGGTCGGAATGTAGCCCGCGTAGTGCGTCGTGCAGTGGGCGATGTAGGTGAACTTCGCAGGCGATGCCATCTTGATCGCCAGGCCAAGCTCGACGAAGGGCTCGCCCGGCAGGCCAACGATAGCCGTGTCGCCGATGCGCAGCACCTGGATCTCGTAGGGCAGGTGATCGTTGCGCTGGCGCAGCAGGTGGACGCTGTACACGCTCGCCGCGGCCATCCAATCGGGGTCGACGGTCGTGTGCGCCTCATCGGCCCACTTCACCGACGGGTTCTCGCCGAGGATCTCCCGCGCCCAGTCGAGTTCGCTGTCTTTCAACTCGCGCAGAGGTATGCCGACATGCCGTCGCTTGAAGCCGACCTCGGCGACGTCCTTGAACTCGAGGGTGCTGATGATTTTCGCGGCCGTCGCGGCCATCGTCCGAGCCATCGCCTTGCAGTCGCCCGTATAGTCGGGATCGTAGGGCGGCCAGGGGTTGATGTTCCCGCACGCCCCATTGACGATGACCGGCACGCAGCCTCGCCCGTGGCAGCCCATCAACTCCGCCGACAGCGCCCCCGGCCAGTCCGCCGACACCGTAAGCGACGGGAAGTAGTGCACCGGATGGCAGGCATAGTTGACCAGCACCGCCGGCAGCCGCAGGTCATCGGTCCGCACCGCCATGACGCCAAGCTCAGGGTCGATGGGCCCCTCGATGAAGCGGATCCACGTCGGCCCCAGCGGCTCCTCCCAGCGCGGCCCGGGCATGCCCACCGTCCCGTCCTGCATGACCGCGCGGCGGTTGAAGGCCACGCGCCCCTCGATGCCGCTGCCCACGCCGATCTGCACAGGCTTGAGCACGGCCAGCGCGATGCCGATCGCCCGCACCGCCCTCTCGACGGCCCACTCAGCGTAGGCATCGCTGCCACCCTTGATCCACTCGTCCTCGGGGCCGATGCCCTCGAACTCCTCGTCCACCATGAAGTGGCCGATGGGCGGCGCCGAGTGCGTCTGCGTCGCATGGACCATGACCGCATCGGGGTCGAAGCCCAGCCGCTCGGAGGCGGCCAGGCGGATCATCTCGGTATACTTCTCGGTCACGATGGTGACGTCGAGCGTCAGCAGGCACACGCGCTTGCCGCCGCTCTCGAACACCAGCGCCTTGGCGTGCAGCGGGTCGTTGACCAGCTTCGCGGGCCGGTGAAGGCCGACCGCCCCGGCCAGGTGGACCCCGACTTCCGGCGTGATGTCTACCTGTGCTGCGCCCGCCATCAGCGGATGCGGATTGTGGATCTGTTCACTCATCTCATGCCCTCCCTTCCAGGGCGGCCCGGTGCCTGGTTGCGCACAACTCATCTACTACGCCCTTTCCATGCCGCGACGGCGCCTCCTTCTTCCCCCGCCGCCGAAGGAGCGGTCAGTGTTCGCCCTAAAGGCCCACCACGCATCCACCCCCGCAGCCTGAAGACTTGCATATCTAAAAACAACAACGTATAGTGACGGCCGCAAGCACATGAGAGGTGGTGCTCATGCAGTCGTCACGACGCAAGCAGGTTCGCCAAAAGCCCGATCCTGTCCTCCCCCGCGTGGGAGTGTATATCAGGGTCTCCAGTGGTGAGCAGGCACGCACGGGCTTTTCGCTCGAGTTCCAGGAGGCGCGGTGCCTGGAATGGTGTCAGTTCCGCTATGGCCCCGACGGCTATTCCCACAAGGTCTATCGTGATGAAGGGCGCAGCGGCACGCTGGGACTGCGCCCACCCGGCGTGCGAGTTGGGCAGTACCGAGACGGCCTCACCCAGATGGTCCGCGACATCGAGGCCGGCCTGCTCGACACAGTGGTCTTCTTCCGGCTGGATCGCCTGAGCCGCTCCCCAAGGCTTACTCACTCCCTGCTGGAGGACGTCTTCAAGAAGTACGACGTCGGCATCACGTCCATCACCGAGGGCTTCGATGCGTCCAGCAAGGAGGGGCGGATGCTGGTAGGCATCCTGGCCTCTGTTGCGTCCTATTACCTCGACTGCCTGGCCGAGAACATCACCGAGGGGCTGCGCACGCGGAAGGCCAAGGGCAAGTACTCGACCACACCGCCGTTCGGCTGGCGGTGGAAGGAGTCCGTGGGTCCGGACGGACAGGTGCAGCGAGGCGACGCCATCGAGGTGGTACCCGAGGAGGCCAAGTGGGTCATGCAGATGGCGGAGTGGGTGCTGGCGGGTTGGGGAACGCCAAAGATCGCGCGGGAGCTGAACCGGCTCGGTGTGAAGACCCACAATGACAAGCAGTGGGGCGCGACGCGGGTGCGGAACCTGTTGTCCAGCCCGGTGCACTGCGGGATGATGTGGGCCGGCGAGAAACTGGTCGAGGGCGAGCATGCGGCGATGAGGATCTATGAGCCCGAGACGAGAGAGGCAATCCTGCGGGCGTTCGCAGGAAGGGCATCGCTACCCAGTCGTACGAAGGGTGCCGTGCACGTGCTTCTGGGCGGCCTAGCCACCTGCGGTAACTGCCGGCGGCGGCTCATGGTCCACTACGGGCCGGCGAGCAAGACCGGCAAGGAGCCGCGGCTCTCGTATAGGTGCCGAGGAAACGAGAGGGTCGGCGAGGGCCAGTGCCGAGGCTTCACTGTGGGGATGCAGTCGGTCGATGAGTGGCTGACGCAGCGAGTGCTGGAGTTCGCGGCCAGCCCTCAGATGATGAGGAAGACCGAGAGGGCCGCGCGGCAGGAAGCGACGGTGGACCGCGATCGGCTGGAGCGGGACGCGGCACAGTTGCGGAAGCGGCTGGAGGAGATGGAGCTAAGGTTCGAGCGGTGGGCGGAAGCATTGGAGGGCGGGGCAATGACCGTCGAGCAATTCAAGCGGCGCAACCTCAAGATGCTCAGCGAAAAGAAGGAAGCGGAGGCGGCGCTGGCCGAGGCCGAGGAGAAGCTGCGGGCCCAGTCAGAGCATCAGCAGATGCTGGCCGAGGTGCAGAAGGCGCTGAAGGACCTGCCTGGGGTATGGGAGCACCTGGAGCCGGAGGAGAGGAAGGAAGTGCTGGGCCTGCTGATCGAGGACATGCAGGTTAGCGGACGGCCCGGGGAAGGTAAGACCGCTCGAATACGGCTGCGGTATGGGCCGACGTACGAGGCGGTTCTCTGATGCCGCTTGGAGTGATGCACCCGGGCTTGGGACGGACTGGCCGACGCTGTGGCCCAACTCGCCTTAGCCACAGCGGGTGCGTGCGTAACTGTATGATCCAGACGAAACAGAATGCGCGGCCCAACCCATCGGCCACCGACGGACTCCGGGGAGCGGTCCGCCAGGAAGGTCTTGCCTCCGGGCCCCTTGGTTCTCCTCCTTGCAGCCCTCTTTCGGATCTCAGCTGGCCGCGACGTCACGGGCTGCTGCTCAGCACGATCGTGATCGCGCCGTCCTCAACCGTCCACGCCCCGAGAATGTTATCCTGGAACTGGCAATCCTCCACGCGACCCTCCGCAGTCGACTTCGCCGCCAGACCGAACCCCCTGTTCCGCATGATGTGGCACCGCCGAACAGTCGGGTTTCCACCTCCGCCAATCTCGACCCCAGCAAGCGCATTGGCGTGGATCTC
>PMZA01000268.1 GCA_003170595.1 Armatimonadota bacterium | reverse complement strand
CATGCATTATCCGGGCTAGCGCGGCTCGATTCGCGGTTGGGACCAGCGGGACCAGTCGTACGATGCGTCGCCCAGGGAGTCGACGACGAGGCTGAGAAGGATCGTTTGGCCGGCGTAAGGAGTCAGGTCTACCTCGCCAGGGTGCCACCCGTCTGCTGCCGCTGCTACTTGGCGCGAAACCTCCTGCCCGTTCACCTCGACGATGAACGCCACCCCGTTTGTGCTCTTCGAGCCATCCTGCAGGCCGCAGGCGAAGGCGAGGTGGGCGGGCGTGCCTGCGGGGAGCGTCACCAGGTAGTCGATCGCCGTCACGCCCCCGATCGGAGGATGCGTCACCATCGCCGGTCGGGTCTCACCCCCGCACGTCCCCTCGCCCGGCGTCGCCGATAGATAGGCCGGGCGATCCTGGGGCGGGATCGCTGCGCCATCAATAACCGATGCCCACGTGAACGGCGCCTTGAGCAGGTCGAGAGGCAGCGAGATGGGCGCGGGCTTGCGGAAGATCAGGCACGTCGCCCCCGGGGCCTGCGTCTCCACATGATGGCGGAAAAGCTTCCCCTCCGCAGCGACGAACTCAACGTGCGCCGGACCTGCCGGCCCGGCCGCGGAGAGGGCCTTCGCGGGCGTGAGGAGGTCGAGGCTGAGAGGCTGAGGCAGCGGGTCGACGATGATCCGCGGCTCACCCCAGCAAGACCACGCAAACCCTCCCCGGCCCGTGGGACCCTTGCCGATCACGAACCGCAGCTTGATCGTGCGGCCCGCGTAGGGCGTGAGGTCGATGCGGCAGGGCAGCCACTCGCACTTCTGCCAGTCGCGGCGCAGAAGCTCCTTCCCGTCCGCACGCACGGAGAACGTCACGCCGTCGGTCTTCTCCGCCCCGTCGCGCAGGCCGAAGGAGAAGTAGAGGGCTGGCTTCCCGTCGGCCGGGACCTTGACCGTCCACTCCGCGAAGGCCTCGCCGATGACACCGTGCTCGTAGTCCCAGGGCGGGTGGGAGAAGAGCGAATCCATCGACTTGCCCCCGCAGGTGTCGTGCGACTGGACGAAGACCGCCTGGCTGCCGAGAGGGCTGTCCTTGCCGTCGATCGTGACACCCAGGGCAGCGTCGTCGAAGGCCGCGCGAAGGTCGATGCCCCGGGGCGGAGTGGCCAGGTCGAAGAGCAGGAAGTCGTCGGAGGTGCGCAGGCCGCGGGCGATCGTCCCCTCGGGCAGGCGGAGGAGGTGGGGCACATCCGCCGGGCGTGGGCCGGGGGTGCAGAGGTAGGTGTGCTTCGGGTCGAGGCCGTAGATGCCCCGCTCGTCGTAGGAGGCGGCCTCGCCGATCGTGCCCTCGCCGACGAAGGTGGTGGCCCCGCGGAGGTATCGGTAGATCGTGCGGGGCTGACCTGAGGCGTCGGCGAACCAGACGTGGGAACCGCCGTGATCGTCGCGGTCGTAGACGAGCTTCGCCCCGCCCTTCCCTCGCCAGACGAGCTTGGTCTGGGGAGTGGGATCACTGTCGAAATCGGGCACGAGGTCGTAATGGTCGACCAGCTTCATCTCCTCGAGGCGGGCGCGGAGGTCGGGACTAGGATGATCGAGGCCGGCGAGAGTGGGCGTGGAGAGGGTTGGCGCGACGCCCCAGCTTTCGTAGGCGCGCGTCCAGGTGCGGTAGAGGGGGGAGGCGTCGGGCGGCGGGTAGCCGAGGTAGCCGTACCAGCGCGTGTAGGGTGAGAGGAGGTAGGCGGAGATGGGGTGCGAGCAGTCGGCGCCCGAGTCGTTGCCGGCCCGTTCGGGCGTGCCCCCGGGGAAGATGATGGCGAAGGCGGCGTGGATCTGGGCGAAGGCTTCGTGGCGGCAGGAGACCTCGTTGAGCCCCTCGCCGCCGAGGGCGAGGTCGGGGAGGGCCGTGCGGAGGTCCTGGTGGAAAGCCTGGTTGCCCTGGATCGTGTTGAGGCCATCGGCGCGGTCGAGGACGTTGGGCATGACGAGCGTGCAGTCGAGATGCACCGCGTCGGCGTGGTAGTTCCCCATGATCTCGCGGCATTTGCGGACGTAGAGATCGCGCCAGGCCTTCGCGCCGGGATGGAGGAAGGCGATGTGGGGAACCGGGTCGGCCCACTTCCACTCGTAGGTGATGAAATCGCCGGTGAACTGGTCGCGCATGTGATAAGGCTTGAGGGCCGGATAGNNCGAGTTCCGGGTAGCCGTCGGCGGCCGTGTAGTCGGGATAGTTGAGATCGTAGCCGCTGCGCCGCCAACCGGGGGTGTAGAGGAGGGTCTTGGCAGGCGTGACCCATTCGGCGAGCCTGGTGAGGACGGCGCGCGTCTCGTCGAGGGCCTTCGGGTCGGGCGAGGTCTGGAGGATGACGACCGAGCGGATGCCGCTGACCCAGGAGGGCTGCTGGGTGGCGAGGGGCGTGGGATGGCCGGTGCGGGCCATCCAATCGCGATACTGACGGGCAGGGACTCGCCAATCGCCGCGGTAGAATCCGACGCGCCAGGTGACCGATTCGATGGACTTGTGGGCGGAGGGCGAGCCCTCGTTGTAGCTGCGGAAGCCGAGGTCGAAGACGCCCTTGCGGTGGCGAATCCAGACGCCCTTGAAGCGATCGTCGGGGTCGTCGGCGTGGATCCACATGCCGCCGCGGGGGCCCTGGACGATGATCATCTGGGCCTCCCATCCGGTCGGCCAGTCGAAGACGCCCTCGGAGAAGGGTGAGCCGCGGCGGAACTGGACGCCCGACCAGGCGGGGACGATGAGGGAGGCCTGGGCGTCGCTGATGCCGGCGATGCCCCACTGACAACCGTAGACGCCGGGCGTGGGGGACTGGGCGGATTGGCGGACGGTGAAATCGCCGGTGGGGGAGGCAGCGACGAGGG
>PMZA01000422.1 GCA_003170595.1 Armatimonadota bacterium | reverse complement strand
GACGCCAGCTTCGGCACCACGCCTCTCGCCATGTCGATGTCGCTCCGCCTGATGGGGCGCGGCCTCGTCGATCCCGAGAAGATCATCTCCCACCGCTTCCCGCTCTCGCAGATGCACGAGGCGCTCGAAGTCATGGCCTCGCCCGACCGCAACAAGATCATCATCAACCCTTAGCCCTGGGGGCCTTGCGCCATGCCGCTCTTCGGCTCGCCCATTTTCGCCGATCCCGTCCTCGCACCGTCCCAGCTCGAGTTCCGCCTCGATATGGCGCGCCGCCGCACGGCCGCCTACCCGCTCGACTCGATGGACTTCATCATGATGGACCTCGAGCGGCCGGACACCTGCACCCGTCACGCGCACTGGTGCACGGGCGATCTCACCGGCCGCCTTCTCGAGTTTCTCAGTTGCGCCGAGGGGGTCGATGGTCGCCACGATCCGCGCCTCCGCGAACTCTTCGATCGCATCCTCCGCACCCGTCGCGCCTGCGGCTCTTTCGGCCGCTACGCCGGTTCCGCGCATACGACCGAGCCGCCCGAAGTCTCCAACTCCTGCGGCATGGAGCGCCTCTTCTCCGGCTTCCTGCGATACTTCGACGTCACCGCCGACTGGCGCGCGATCGAAGCCGCGTCGGGCCTCGCCGAATTGATGCTCGCGCGCAAGGACGCCTGGGTCGCCATGATTCGCGACTCCGTCGCCAACCCGATCGAGTCGTGGGTCACCGAGCACTTCGCCCGCCTCTATCGCATCACTCGCGATGAGCGGCACCTCGACTTCTGCGCGGCGATCGGCGACGCCATCCACACCTGCATGAACTCGCACTCCCACGGGTTCATGAGCGCCATGCGCGGCCTCCAACTCATGGCCCTCTTCTCGGGCGACGCGTCCTGGAACGAGAAGCCCGAGCGCTTCCGCCAGCTCATNNCGCGCAACTTCCGCAACGAGGGCTGCTCCATCGCCGACTGGCTGATGATGAATCTCAACGCCGCCGCGATCTCGAGCGACCCCTTCGCCTACGACCGCGCCGAGAACATCCTCCAGAACGCCCTCTATCTCACCCAGTTCGTGACCGGCGGCTTCGGCCATCGCGAGCTACGCCCGTGGGGCTACGCGACGACCGGTGAGGAAGCCTGGTGGTGCTGCACGGAGCATGCCGGCATGGCCCTCACCGAGGTCGCTCGCCATGCGGTCACCTTCGACGGCCTCACGCTGCGCGTCAACTTCCTCCTGCCCGGCCGCTACACGATCCCTCTCTCCGGCGCACCTGACATCGAGGTCATCATCGCCACTAGCTATCCCTCCCGCGCCGACACCGTTGTCACCGTGCGCAATCTTCCCGGCGACGCCGAGGCTGCCCTGCGCATCCCGCCCTCCATCGTCGACCCCGCCCTTGCCCGCACCGTCGGCCGCGATGGCCTGCGCCTGCACCTCACCGGCAAGATCGGCCACTGGGTCGAGGAGGTCCCCGACGGCGCCCTCCTGCGCTATGGCCCGCTCGTCCTCGCGCCTTCGATCTACTACTGGAACACGGAGCATGAGGAGGTCGACAGCTCGGTCCCGGACGGCTATGTCCCGCGCTCTCAGCCGCCGGGTCTGCCGCATCTTTGCGTTGCCGACCTCATCGATGGGGATACCGGCCTCATCACCTTCGAGCCGCAGCCGCTGCCGGACTGGTCTTACTTCGATGAGGGCCCGGGCGCGCGGTGTGCGGTGGAGGGCGCGTCGACGATGGTGCCCGTGCGGTTCGACGGCGGCGAGGAGCGGACGCTCCGCTTCACGCCCCTCTGCGCGAACATGTCGACCCTCGTCTACCTCGACACGCCCATCCTCTTCCCGGGCACCTGCTGAACGATCGTTCACTCTCGTGAGGTGACCTTTCGCATGAGGGCAATCGTCAACACCGCCCCCGGCCAGCTTGAGCTGCGCGAGCTGCCCACGCCGTCGCCCGCCGCCGGCCAGGTGCTCATCCGCACAGGCGCCGTCGGCATCTGCGCCACCGACCTAGAGATGATCGGCGGCTGGGAGCGCACCGGCTTTCCGGCCATCCCGGGTCACGAGTGGTCGGGCACCATCGACGCCGTCGGCCCCGGTGTCGATGAGGCCCTCCTCGGCCGCCGGTGCGTCGCCGAAAATGTCCTCGCCGATGGGAGAGAGGTCGGCTTCGAGCATCCCGGCGGCTATGGCGAGTACCTTCTCACGGAGGTGGCCAACGTTCAGCCCTTACCCGACGATTACTCCTTCGCCACCGCCGCGCTCATCGAGCCCCTCGCGGTGACGGTGCGCGCCCTCAACCGCCTCGGCCCGGTCGAGGGCACGACCCTTATCCTCGGCGACGGCCCCATCGGCCTGATGCTCACCATGCTCCTTGCACGTCGCGGGTCCGCGCCCATCGCGATCCTCGGTGGACGCGAGGCACGCCTCGCCCTTGCCACCGAGTTCGGCGCATCGTCCACCGCCAACTATCACACGATGGGCGATGACCTCCTTGCCGAGGTCGGCCGCTCTCTGGGCTCAGACTTCGCCGTGGTGATCGAGGCCAGCGGCTCGCCCCGCGCCTTCCACGCAGCACTCGAGCTTGCCGCCCATGAGGGGAAGATGTTGATGCTGGGGGACTACTCCACCGCTCGCGCCGAGTTCCCGCTGACCCACTTCCTCCAGCGCGAGGTCGTGCTCATCCCGACGAACGCGAGTGCCGGGGCGTGGACCGAGGCCGTGCGTCTCGCGGTCGAGGACGCCCTCCCCCTCGACCGCCTCATCACTCATCGTCTGCCCGCCGACCGCTTCGAGGAGGGCATGGACCTCGTCCGCTCGCGTCGCGGCGACGTGCTCAAAGTCATCCTCGAGTGGCAAGCCGACTAGCCGCCGCTCGTGCCTCCGCCCTCGATCCCTTGCCCCGATAGCCACATCGCGATGTGATCCTTCAGGTCATCGCGCGTCTCGCGGAAGGCGGTCATCTTGATCTCGTCGTCGCCTTCCTGCGAGACCGGGTCGGCGATGGGCCAGTAGACATGATGCGTCCGCCCCGGCCACACCGGACAGGTCTGCCGCGCGTGATCGCACACGGTGATGACCCAGTCGAAATCAGCGTCCTCCAGGGTCGCCACGTTCTTGGGCTTCTGCGCCGAGATGTCGATGCCGATCTCCGCCATCGCCGCCACGGCCTTCGGCTGCACCTCCGCCGCGGGCTCAGTCCCGGCGCTGAAGGCCTCAACCTTTCCGCCCGACAGCTCTCTCAGCAGCCCTTCCGCCATCTGACTTCGCGCGCTGTTGCCCGTGCACAGGAACAGCACCCTCAGCTTCTTGCCCTCGGTCTCGGCCATCGCTTGCCTTACCCCCTTATCCTCGCCTCGTAGCCGAGGCTTGCCAGGTACTCGCGGTTCATCGACATGTCATACATCGGCGTGACAGTCGTCTGATCCTGCTCGACGACGAGCCAGCCGCCGTACTTCTCTTCGTCGAGGGCATGGAGGATCACCGCCCAGTCGAGCCCCACATTCCCGCGCCCGAGCTCGCAGAACCTCATCCACCGGCCGCTCTCATCCACCAGCGCGTCCTTGAGATGCCCGTGCACGATGGTGCCGCCATACTCGCGCAAGAGCGCCATCGAGTCCGCCCCGGCCGCCGCCGCATGCCCGAAGTCCGGGCACCATCCCATCGCTTTCGCGTCGAGGAAGTGCCTGATCTCCTCCTCGCTCTCGCAGATGGTCCACAGGTGATTGTGGAGCCCCGGCGCGACGCCGGTCCCCTCGCACACCTCGTTGAAGCGCTTGGCCCGCTCGATGAAATCGTCGAGAGTCTTCGCCCGATTCTGCGGCGCGACGCCTGAGGATCCCGGCGGCCCGACCATCAGCGCCGTCCCACCGATCTCGCGCAGATACTCTACCTTTCGCCGCGACGACTCAAAGTCTTCGTCGGTCGCGATGCCGCCCGTGAAGGCCACGATCCGCACGCCCACGCTTTCGCAGAACGCCATGACCTCATCGGGTGGCGGCAGCTCCTCAAACCATCCGCCCGTCAGTTCTACGCCCACCCACGCGGCCTGCCCGGCCTCGTAGCATACCTGCTTCCACGTGAAGCTGGATCCAAATCGGTCGGCATACGCCAGCCACTGATAGGTCTGCACACCCAGCTTGAACGCCATCCTCAGTCGCCTCCCTCAACCCGCGGCTTACATGTCGATCGTTTCTTGCTGGCTCAGCACATGCGGCTTCGGCAGCCCCGCCTCATCCACCTTCTCCGTCAGCGCCTCGGCGGCCTTCGGTTCGGCGTGGTTGAGGAACAGCCGCTCCACGCCCTTGATCTTCTTCAGCCACTCGATGAGCGCCGTCTGATCCGCATGCGCCGAGAAGCCCTCGATGTTGATGATCTCCGCATGCACCGGGATCATCTCGCCCTGCAGCTTCACCACCTTCACGCCGTCGACCAGGATCCGCCCCAGCGTCCGGGCCGCCTGGTAGCCGACGAAGATGGCCGCGTCCTTCTCGTTGGGCAGGCGGTTGAAGAAGTGGTGCCTGATGCGCCCACCGGTGCACATCCCGGCGCCGGCCATGATGATCGCCGGCCCGGGGATGTTGTTCAGCCGCTTCGAGTCCTCCACCGTCTGGCAGAAGTGCAGCCCATCGAAGTTCAGCGGATCGATGCCCTGCTTGATGAGCGCCTGCGCCTCATCATCGAAGTATTCCTCATGCCGTCGGAAGACCTCGACCGACGCGATGGCCAGGGGGCTGTCGAGGTACACCTGCATCTTCGGCAGCTTACCCGCGCGGAACATCTGGCCCAGCTCATAGATCATCTGCTGCGAACGCCCGACCGCGAAGACGGGGATCATCACCACGCCGCCGCGCTTGGCCACGCGCAGGATCGCCTGCCGCAACTCCTCGACGCTTTCCTCGTAAGGTTGATGAAGGCGATCGCCGTACGTTGCCTCCATGATGACGGTCTTCGCTTCGGGCGGAGGATCTGGATCGCGGATGATGGGCCTTCCGCCCATCCCGAGGTCGCCGCTGAAGACGACCTGCTTGTCATCGCCAGTCAGCCTCACGCTCGCCGCGCCGAGGATGTGCCCGGCGTCGAAGAACTCCGCCTGGATGTCCGGCGCCGCCTTGAAGGGCCAGCGGTAGTCGATGGCCACGAAGCGGCTCATGGTTTCCGGGATGTCGTCGGGCGTGTATAGGGGCTCAGCGGCCTCGAGGCCCTTTTTCCTCGCATACTGCGCGTCCTCAGCCTGGATGTGCGCGGCATCGGCGAGCATGATCTGGCAGAGGTCGCGCGTCCCGGGCGTCGCGAAGATCGGCCCGTAAAAGCCTGACTTGCATAGCCAAGGCAGCATCCCCGAGTGGTCCAGGTGCGCGTGCGTGACCACTACGGCTTTGATTTCCCGCGGCCGAAAGACCATGCGCGGAAGCTGGTCGCCCTCATGCCCGCCCTGGAAGAGCCCGCAGTCCACGAGGAAGCATCCAGCCGGCGTCTGCGCCCAGCAGCACGACCCGGTCACCGTCCCGGCCGCGCCGACGAAGGTGAGCACCGGCTTGCTGGAGCCGCAGGCCTTGCTGGACTGAATCTGCACCACCTTCGGCGCCGGTCGTGGTTGCTGCGCCCGACCGCTTCTCACATTCATCCTCGGCTGGTTCCTATGCCTTCTGCTCAAGGCTCATCACCGTCTCCGGATGCAGGTTCCGCTGTGTCTTTCAGCCTTTGTAGTCGCGGTCTTTCAGACCGCGGTGGTGGTGGTGCTGTGGGCTCTTTGCTTTTTGGCCCGCCTTACCCACTGCTCCCATCACTTCCGCACCTGTAGTATCATTGCCCCGCGCCTGGGCCGCAAGTGGCTGGCGCGTGAGCCTGGGCCCCCGGGTCCGGCGCGTCTAACCTTTCTTGAGCGAGGGGCTGCTGCATGCCTACTATTGACCTGCCGGGCCACATCTTCAGAGCCTACGACATACGCGGTAAGATCGGCGCGGACATTACGCCCGATCGCGTGCGTCTCATCGCGCGCACCTTCGCCCTCGACGTCCTCCCAGCGCCTCGCCGCGTCGTCCTCGCCCGCGATCTGCGAGCAAGTTCGAAGGAGCTTGCGGCCGCCGCCCTTGAGGGCTTGATCGAAGCCGGCGCTGAAGTCTGGGACATCGGCCCCGTGCCGTCGCCCCTGGGGTATTTCGCCGCGGGGCAGTGGCAGGCCTCCGGCGCCGTTGTCATCACGGCCAGCCATCGCCCGCCCGACGAAAACGGCATGAAGCTGCGCCTCGGCGACCGCCCCTTCTTCGGCGACGACCTGCAGGGGCTCTACCAGAAGGCCCTCGCCGGTTCGCCTGGTCCCGGCGGCGGCACGAATGTCGAGCGCGATCCCTATCCCGAATACTTCGCGGCGGCGATGAAGTACGTGAAGCTCGACCGCCCGCTACGCGTCGTCCTCGACCTCGGCAACGGCGCCGGCCTGAAGACCGCCCCGCGCCTCCTCAAGGAACTCGGCTGCGACCTCGACCTCCTCTTCGCCGACGATGACGGCGGCCAGTTCCTCGGCCGCGGCCCCGACCCGACTCACCCCGGCGCCATGGATGTCCTCAGCGCGCGCGTCTGCGAGATCGGCGCCGACCTCGGCATCGCCCTCGATGCCGACGGCGACCGCATCGCCGTGGTCGATGAGCACGGTCGCTTCCTCGGCCCCGACCTCGCCGCCATCCCCTTCTGCCGCGACATGCTCCGCGACGGCCCCGAGGTTTTCGTCACCGACGTTCGCTGCACCGCCTCGACCCACGCTGACGTCGAGGCCCACGGCGGCCGCCTCGAGATGGCCAAGTGCGGTTACCCCTTCATCCTCGCCAAGATGGGCGAACTCAACGCCGCGATGGGCTTTGAGACCACGGGGCACTACTACTTCCGCAACCCCGACATTAAGTTTGACGACGCCACCTTCGCCTCCGCCCTGGTCTGCTCGATCCTCTCGCGCACAGACCAGCCGCTCAGCGCAATCATCGACTCAGCGCCGGTCTATTACCCCGCCGACGAGGAGCGCTGGCCCTGCCCCGACGACGTGAAGTTCAAGGTCGTTGACCGCCTCACCGAGGTCTACTCGGCCCATCACAAGGTCCTCGCCATCGATGGCGTGCGCGTCGAACGGCCCGACGGCTGGGCTCTTGTCCGCGCGTCGAATACCGCACAGGAGTTGACCCTCCGCTGGGAGGGCAACAGCCCGGAAACTCGCGACGCCATCGGCGCCGATCTGACTGCCCGCACCGCCGAGGTCCTCGCTGAGTTTGGCATCGCTCACTAGTTCTGACGCCACGATGCGGCGTCGCCAAGTATTGCGGGGACGCCCATGTCCTTTGCCCATCCTCTAGCGCTGTGGTTGCTGGCGGCGACGCCCCTGCCGATCGTGCTCCACCTGCTGGGGCGCGCCCGCCCGCGTGAGCTGGTGTTCCCCGGCGCCTTCCTCCTCCGTCAGATGCAGGCTCAGCGGCGTGCTCTGCGGCTGCGCCATCTTCTCCTGCTGGCCCTGCGCATGATGGCGATCGCCGTCGCGGCCCTCGCCTTTGCTGGTCTTTTCGCGCCCATCAGATTACCGCTGCTGAGTGAGAGCCGCCCGCCCTTCGTCCTCCTTGATGCCTCGGCCGGCATGGGCGCGGGTGAAGCCTGGCGTCAGGCACATGAGGTCGCAGCCTCCTTCCTTGCTGACCATCCGAAGGCGCACGTCGTGCCGGTGCCCTCGGTCGCGATGGGGGAGAAGACGGGCCTACCGAACCAGCCATCGTCCCAGCAGGGCGCCCTCGCTGATGTCGCGCGCGATGCCTTCGACGCAGGCCTTCTTGTGCCCGATCAGGTCCTCGCGGTCGTCACCGACCTCGAGGCCGCGACGATCATGCCCAGGCGATGGCCGCCCGCGATGCCGTCCGTGCGCAAGTATGTCGTCGCCTGCGCCGCTCCGCCACCGGGTGTTTACTCAGCCAGGACGATGCCCATCGCGCCGCCGTACACGGCCCCGACGCGCCTCTCCTGCGCCCTCGCGCCATCCCCGCAGGATCGAGTCCTGCGCGTACTCGATGCAGGCAAGCCCATCGCCGCCGCACGAGTCCCCGCCAACGCGACGTCAGCGGAAGTAGCGCTCGGACGCTTCGGCCCCGGTGTCCGCGCTCTGACCATCGACGCCCCGCCCGCGATGTCTTATCGCCTCGACCTCCGCGTCGGCGAACCCGCCCGCGTCACCGTCCGCGCCTCCGAGGATGCAGCCCGTTATCTCCGCGCCGCCGTCGACCCCACCGGCACCGGCCGCCCCTTCACCCTCTCGGCGTCCCCCTCGCCCGACGCCGTTGTCATCTTCGACAATGTTAGCGTCCCCACCCTCGCCTCTCCCGCCATCATCTTTGCCCGCTCTGGCCCTAGCGACTCGAAGCCTCTGCCTCCCGAGAACGCCGAGGCCCTTCTCTTCTCGGCCGACGTCCCTCCGCCGCTGGAAGCCTTCGCACGCGACTTCCGCCCGATCCTCGAGCGCGCCCGCATTTTCAAGCCCCTCCGCATCTCTTCGCCTGACGCATCGTGGCAAGTAGTCGCCCGCTTCTCCGATGGCTCGCCCGCGATCCTGTGGTCCGAGAAGGCCACGCGCCAGGTCGTCGAGGTGGCCTTCGCTCCGCTTCCGGACTCGACCGACCTCGTCTCCAGCGGCGCCTTCGCGGCGACGGTCCAGGCGCTGCTCCTCACGATCCTCACGCCCCACGCCGCGCCTTCGCCCGACCTCAACCCGCCGCCCTCGTGCCTGGCCGCGACGACGGTTTCAGCCGATGCGCTCAAAGCGGTTTGGGGCAGAGATACCAAGGTCGTGCCCTACCGTCCCGGCGTGACGCTGCCTGCCGCGCCGCCGGTCACTGATCTCACGCCTCTGCTAGCCCTGCTGCTCATCGCCCTGCTCGCCGCCGAGGGCATCCTCAGCGCGTCCCTCTCCTCGCCCTCATCCCCGCAAGAGTGACGGCCCTCACTCCGCCGCCGCGGCCTTGAGCTTGAGGATCGTCGCCGCGACCTCATTCCTCTCCGCCAGGATCGCGTCGGGCTTGCTCGTGAAGTGCGTCATGTCACGCGCGACCTTCGGCCTCACCGACAGCAGGTCCGCCGCCTTCGCGAGAAGCGCCTGGTACTGCTCGCGCTTCGGACCGGCCATCACCTTCGCCCGCTCGTCGGCCAGGACCGTCAGCAGGTCGTAGTCCTCGATGCCGTCGCGGATGACCTCCAGCCGCATCGACGGCAGCGGCGTCTGGCCCGGCCCCGGATATATCAGCAGCCCATCGCCGTTGTAGCTGGCGAAGGTGAAGGTGTTCCACGGCACGTCCGGCCATCGCTTGCCCTCAGCGATCGCCTTCCGCACCGCCTCATCTTCCGGCGGCACCTGCGTCGGATCGCTGGTCGGCCCGCTCAGCAGATTCGTCCGCCACATCGCGATCTCGTAGTAGAGGAAGCCCGTCACGTGGTACTTGAACGTCTGCCAGAACAGCACCCGCGCGTCGGTCGCCGGGTAGTCGATGAACCAGTTCGCATACGGATGCGACGGCCCGCAGCATATGTACCACCACACCTCATCGCCGGCCTT
This sequence comes from Armatimonadota bacterium, assembly GCA_003170595.1. Lineage (GTDB taxonomy): Bacteria > Armatimonadota > Zipacnadia > Zipacnadales > FEN-943 > FEN-943. The sequence continues at coordinate 7,345 of PMZA01000422.1, read as the reverse complement.
CCGACGCTCCTCGGCCTTCGCGTGGTTGTACGCGGCCGTGAGCGGGACCCAGATGTCGACGAAGCCTTTCAGCGCATCATTCGGCACAACAGTGCACGCCCGGCGCAGGTCGGGCATTTCCTGCTTGACCGCGCCATAGGCCTCCCGCAGCCCCGCATACCCCGGCGGCTGCACCTCATCGAAGCCATACACATACGCCCTCCCCAGCCATCCCTTCTGCCGCAGCCAGTCCGCCTGATCCTTCACGTACGCGAGCGTCTCCGCGTCCGTCCCGTTGACCGTGCGGATGTTGAAGGCGCTCAGCCCATGCTTGATGCACCACTCCATGTCCTCTCGCGGAGGCCACATTTCGCCGGTGTACAGCGACATCGGATCGAGCCGGTGATCAAAGAGAAGCTGGTACAGTTTCATCCGATAGCTCTTCGGAGGCAGCCCGTCGAACCCGTACCACAGGTTCGCGTCATGCCGCGTCAGCACGCTGAAGGCCGTCTTCAGCCGGCTCGGCCACGGCAGGTCGATGTCCCATACGTTGAGCTGGATGGGCCACGACGCCTTCGATCCGTCCGCGGCCTTCACCCACGCCTGCCCGCGATAGAGCCCTGCCGGCGTCCCCTTCGGCACATGGAAGTCCAGCCACATCGGCTGAAGCTCGCCCGGCTGCACATCGACCGGAGAGAAGGGCAGCAGTGGGTCGGGCCACCATCCCACGTAGTCCACCGCGTACGCCGGCTGGCGCGTCTTCACGTAGTCCAGCCGCCATACGCGCACATCGTCGCCGCCGATCTTCGTCTTCCCATCCGCGCTCACCAGCGGTCCCGCCCCGACCTCCGCCACCTTCACCGCCTTGTCGAGCCCGAGCACCACAAGCTGAGCGCTCTCCCATTCACCCCTCGCCGCCGAGAGCCTGATCGCCCCGCCGAGGTTGACGTTTACGTCATCGCGCCGCAGCTTCACGAGCGAGTTCTGCCACCCCAGGCCAAAGCTCGCCGGCTTCCCACCGCTTCGCGCATTAGCCCGCGCCCGGGCCAGCATGAGGAACGATCGCTTCGCGAGATCATCGCTGCGCTTGGCCAGATCCGCCCACAGGTCCGAGCTGGCCGCACGGCTCTTGGCCTCCGCGGCGGACTGCCTCAGGTCTGCCAGGGCATCGCGCGTCAGCCGCACATCCCGCAGCAGCGCCGCCGTCATCGGCCCGGCATGCAGGGCCTCCTTGTACGCCCAGTCCAACCGCTTGGCCGTCGCCGCAAGCTTCGCCGACAACGGCGGCACCGAGTAGTGCATCGGCGCCGTCGCGAACACGATGTCGCCCGCGTCGCTTACCACAGACAACCGCACGAACCCCTCGCCCTCGTCGTTCACCGAGAACTCATACTCCGCGTCCGACGTCACCTGCGTCGTCCGCGCAGGCGCATCATCGGGGATTACCGTGATGTCCAGCGTCGGGCTCGCCCCGCCCTCGGGCGCCGTCAGCTTCACCGAGTTCACGCCCGGGAGGATCGCCTTCACGCCCAGCCCCGCCACCGCCGCCGCATCCGCCCAGCGCAGCGTCCCGAAGCGCGTCCACTCATGAAACCCGCTCAGCAGCGCCGGCCACGCGGATAGCTCATTGTGCGGCACCTCATTCCGTGCGAAGCTGGCCAGCCACGAATTCGCGAGGGCCCCGCCGCCCAGGCTCTTCCTCGGGATCGACACTTCGCACGTCCAGCCCATCGGCCACCGCTTCGTCGCGCTCTGCCCGCCGAAGCTCCACGACTTGTCGCGCTGGATCTCCTCGTCCTGCTTGCCGGGCTTGCATATCTCATCGGTCACGACATTCGCCGCGGTCACGATCACGTGGTAGTACGTCTCCGCCTTTCCGTCCGGCGCGAGGAAGATCTCGACGCAGTCATCGGCCCACGCGTCCGGGCTATCGTTCTGTTTCACCGCGGTCTTCACGGCGTCGAGCTGGTCTTCCCAGCACCAGAACGCCACGTAGATGTTCTGCTCATCGGCGCACACCCGCGCCACGGTCTGCTGCGTCGGGAAGTCGCCCGTGCCGAGGCGCACGAGCGGGGCGATGACCGCTGCGGTATGCCAGCAGGGGTCATCCATCGCGCCATCGATAACCGGCGGCTTGCTAGTCATCCCGACCGTTGCCACGGGGGGCAGATTAGGCGGCAGCGCCGCGATCGCAGCCATCACGAGAAGACCCAGCATTCCCCGTCACTCTCCTTCCCCCAGCCCTGCACAGGATGCGTTGATCCCACCGCGAACAAAGCTTGTGGAGGGGCCGAATAGGGAAGGCGGATGCGAAGCATCCGCAAGGGTTACCTATCCGGCCCGGCTTTTTCATATGCCGGAGGCACCGCCATGTCCCGCCCGATCCGCGTCGTCGAAGTAGTCCCAACCTTCTCGGAGGAGCGCCTGCGCACGCCTCTCAAGTTCGGCGCCGGCGTCGTCACCCACGTCACGTCGCTCACCGTCGAGGCCACCATCGAGGCGCCGACCGGCGAGCGCGCGACGGGCCGGGGCAATATTCTCCTCAGCGACCTCTGGGCCTTCCCCTCCGCCAACCTGCCGCACGAGGTGCGAGATCATGCCATGCGCACCCTCGCCTTGCGGGCTTGCGCGCTCTATGCCGACCTCGACGCTCCGGCTCATCCACTCGATCTTTCCTGGCAGGCGAAGCAAGCGCTCGAGCCCCTCACCCTCGACGTCGCGGCCGAGCTTTCCCTGCCCGAGGCCATCCCCATCCTCGCGGCTCTGGTCAGTTCCTCGCCCGTCGACGCCGCGCTGCACGATGCCTACGGGCGCCTCTGCGGCGTCTCATCCTACGAGGCCTGCGGGCCGGATTTCGTCGACCACGACCTCTCCACCTGGCTCGGCCCGGAGCTCGCCGGCCGCTACGTGACCGACTTCGTCCGCCCGGCCTCTCGCCCGGACATCGCGGCCTTTCATCTCGTCGGCGGTCTCGACAAGCTCACCGTGGGCGAGCTATCGCCCGACGATCCCGACGACGGCCTCCCCGTCAGCCTCGACCAGTGGATCGAGCGCGACGGCCTGATCTGCCTCAAGGTGAAGATCACGGGGACGGACATCGACCGCGACGTCGAGCGCACCGCCGCCGTCGCCGAGGTCGCCTGGGAGACTCGCTCGCGCCTCAGCCTCGACCCGACCTTCTTCCTCAGCGTCGACTCCAACGAGCTTCACTCCGGGCCCGAGGCCGTGGTCGAGTATCTGCGCAAGGTGAACGAGCGTTCACCCCTGGCCTACCGCGCGCTCCTCTACGTCGAGCAGCCCACGGCCCGTGACCTCAGCGCCGACTGCTTCGACATGCGCCCGGTGGCCGCGCTCAAGCCTGTGCTCGCCGATGAGGGAGTGACCGATCTCGATAAGCTATCCCTGGCCCGCGAGCTTGGCTGGTCGGGCGTCGCGCTGAAGACCTGCAAGGGCCACGCGGCGAGCCTTCTCTATGCCGCCCGCGCCCTCTCGTGGGGCATGCTCCTCTCCGTCCAGGACCTGACCAACCCCGGCCTGTCCCTCGTCCATTCGGCGGGTCTGGCCGCGCGCGTGCCGACGCTGATGGGCTTCGAGTACAACGCGCGCCAGTACCTGCCCTTCAGCCAGCCCAACGTCCAGGCCGCCCACCCCGACATCTTCACGGTCCGCAGGGGCAAGATCTCCCTCGACTCTCTCAGCCCAATCGGACTCGGCTACTGATGCGGCGCGCAGCTAAAGCCCCGCGACTCCTATCCCCATGATCCGGAACTCGTGCCCGGTGCTGCCGGGGTCCTTCTCATCCAGCAACTCGACGCGCACCTTGTGCTTCCCGAGCTTCCATACCTTCGGCAGCAGCCACGTCGGCCGGTAGCCGCCCCACGTCGCTGAGAACCATCCGTTCACCTTCAGCGGCGGCAGATCGTCCACCTGTATGTTTGCCATCCCCATCGGCCCCTTGATCGTGAAGGTCATCGCGAAGATCGCCCGCCCGGTCACCACAAATTCCACCACGCTCCCGGGCTTGTCGGCCTTCCAGCAGTTGTTCGCCTTGTCGTAGGTCCACCCGTCGTTCTTCACCGGCTTCAGCGCGTCGGCCTCGAAGAGGTCCACCTTCTCGAACATGTCGGTGAGCAGGGGCTCCTGCACAGGCTTGATCTTGGGCAGGTTTTCGTCCGCCGGCAGCTTGTCGAGTTCCGCCTGCAGGACTCTCTCGACAAACTGCGCCACGTAGGCATGGCCGCGGTCGTTGGGGTGCACCTCGTCCGGAGAGATGTCCTTCCACGTCAGGCGCCCGGCCTCGATCTCCGGCCACAGGGCGTCGCGGTAGCTGATCATCGGCAGGTCATAGTGCCTGCCCACTGCCGACTGCCACTCCTGCGCATTGGCGCCGATGTTGTTCATCATGAACATCATCACGACCGCCGGGTGGTTGGGCCGCTTCAGGATTTGCCGCAGCAACCCCTCATAGGTCTCGGCGGCTTGCTCGGTGTTGCCGTCGTTGACGCCATACTCGACGACGACGAAGTCGGGGTTCTTCGACAGCAGGTCACGCTGCGCCCGCAGCGTCCCATAGTCCGAGCCCGTCGCGCCGATGCCCGCATTGACGAGGTGAATCTTCGCCTGCGGGAAAGTCTTCTGCCACCACGCGGCCAGGACGCCGCCGTAGTTAAGCTCTGGCTTCGAGGCCATGGCCCCGGCGGTGATCGATCCGCCGATTACGGACACCGTCACCGTCTCACCGCGCCGAGCCTTCGCCAGCACGTGATCGAGCCGCGCAGTGTTGCCCAGGCTGACCAGCGATCGTTGCATGACGGCGTCCACGTTCGTTTCCTCCGAGTAAGCTGCCGCGCAGGCCAAGATGGCCGCGCCCAGGATCAGGGCTCTTCCGTGCATCATGTCGTCTCTCCGCCCAGCGTCTTTTCGCCCGACCAACAGACAAGCCGGCCCGCATGTTCCGAGCCGGCTTGAGGAAACCTTCGTGCCTTTTGCGGCGACCTACGCCTTAGCGGTTGCCTTGCCTGCGAGGACCTTCCGCACGCGGGCGACCAGGCGCGACTTCTTCCGCGCAGCGGTCCGCGCATGCAGCGGGCCCTTCTGCTCGGCGAGGTCGATGTTGCGCTGCGCTGCCTTCAGGGCATCGGCGACTTCCGTCTCCGTCCCCTTCGCGGCGGCGGTCAGGGCGGTGCGGATAGTCAGGCGCATGGCCCGCTTCCGGTTCCGGTTGAGCGTCCGGCGTTGCAGGCTCCTGCGCAGATCCTTCGTACGAGACTTGGTTTGTGGCATTCCCTGTTCTCTCCCAATCTGCAAAGGCGTCATGAAAGCTGACGCCGGCACTCTCGGCGCCGGCGCTTGTGTATTGAGCGGCGAATACTATAACATAGCCCCTCGGTGGCGGACAACCCCTTCCCAGAGCCTTCCCGTCCTTTCTTTCCAAACGTCCCGCCACGCCTTACGGTTCATATCCTCGGGCCTACCTGAGTCCCTCCCGGACTTCCGGCCCGTTCAGGCTGGTTTTCATCCATGGACGACGCAGACCTTTCCAACGTACCAGACATACCCGAAGTACCCGACGAGGCCCTCGACGAGCACGACCACAGCCCCTCCGGCGGCCTGGCCACCGCGGCCATTCTCATGGTCGCCCTCACCTTCGGCTCCGCCCTCATCGGCATGGTCCGCACCGTCCTCTTCGCCTGGCGCTTCGGCACTCAGGGCCCGCCCAACGCTTTCCTCCAGGCCTCCCGCCTTCCCGACCTCATCTACTTCCTCATCGCCGGCGGGTCGCTGCGCGCAGGCTTCGTTCCCGTCTTCGCCGACATGTGGGCCAAGGGTCGCAAGACCGAAGCCTGGCGTACCTTCAGCTCTCTTTTCTGGGCCATGCTCCTCCTCGGCGCCGTCGTCGTGGTTGCGGGCATGACCTTCTCGCCCCAGCTATCGATCATCGTCGGCCCCGGCTGGGTCCACGACCATCCTGAGCTTCTCCCGCTCTGCGCGAAGCTCATGCGCTGCATGTTCCCGGCCCAGCTTTTCTTCGTCCTCGGCGGCCTGCTCATGGGCACGCTTAACGCCCGCCATCACTTCCTCTGGCCGGGCATGGGCCCCATCGTCTACAATCTTTTCCCGATCGCCGCCATCGCCTCGGTCGGCGGAGTCTCCGTCCCCGACGGCCTCTGGTTCGTCGCGTTGACCGTCCCTGTGGGCGCCTTCGTCGGGAATGTCCTCATCCAGATTCCGCCCCTCCAGCGCGTCGGCGCCCAACTGAGCCGCCGCCTCGACTTCAGCGACGAGGGTCTCCGCAAGACTCTCGCCCTCGCCGCTCCGGTGATCTTCGGCCTCGCGGTCGCCGAGCTTAACTACACGGTGACCTCCATCCTCGCCACCTACGCCGACGCCAACTCCGGCCCGGCGACGCTCCAGTACGCCAGCCTCCTCTGGCGCGCCCCAACCCGCATCATCGGCGCCGGCATCTCCATCGCCCTCTTCACCTCCCTCGCCTACCACTTCGCCGAGGGTGACGAGGAAGGGTTCAAGAAGGACCTCCTCTTCGCCACGAGGACCACACTCTTCCTCGCGATACCGGTCACGATCCTCCTCATGATCCTCCGCCATTCGGTGGTCGCGCTCCTCTACCGCCACGGCCAGGTCGCCCACGACGCCGCCGACCACATCTCCGCCACCCTCCTCATGTACTGCCTGGGCATCATCCCGCTCAACATCTACTACCTCGTCGCCCGCGCCTTCTACGCCCGCCACGACGCCGCTACGCCGGTCAAGATCGGCATCTGCGGCTTTTGCATCTGCGCCGGCGCGGGCTGGCTCCTCATGCACCCCCTCGGCGTCCCGGGCCTCGCCCTGGCGACGGCCATCGGCATGACCGCCAACACGGTCATCCTCTGGATCGTCCTCTCGAAGCGCATGGGGGGCATCCATACGGTCGAAATCCTCGTGATGCTCAAGAAGCTTATCCTCCCCTGCGCAGGTCTCGCAGCCGTCTGCGGGGCGGGCGATTACTTGACCAGCCTGCCCGGCTATGACACGATGAAGGGGCACGTATTAGCTCTCGCCCTTGGTGGCGTTGTCGGGGGAGGGGCGTTCCTGGGGCTGGCGGTTTGGCAAGGCTCGGAGGAAGTGCAGATGGCTTTTCGTGCTGTGCTCCGTCGCCGCAACAAGGCCTCAGGCGGCGACAGCCCCCCTGATAACCCCCCTCAGGGTGGGTAAACTGTTCTTGAAGCTGGACCGGCTCAGCGCGAGGGTGCTTCTCGTTCCCGCGCGGGGTCATCTTGTGGTTGGCTTGCGATTGTTAGCCTGTGACCAACACTATGGACAGACAGAAATCGATCCGCAATTTCTGCATCATCGCCCACATCGA
>PMZA01000399.1 GCA_003170595.1 Armatimonadota bacterium | reverse complement strand
CCAGCTCTCGCACCCGCCCGGGCGTGATGTAGCGGTCCACGGCCACGCTGATCAGATACGGGTTCAGGAGGGTGAGCGCCGTACTCACCACCACGAGCACCGACACCCAGATCAGTCCCGCCCGGTAGCGGCGCAAGTAGCCCCACAGCCGCCTCAGCACCTCCGGGATATTCTCGGCCTTCTTCACCGGCGCAAGCATGCCGCCCGGCCCGCCACGCCCGGGGCCCGGTCCCATCATCTCGTGCAAGCCTCGCCCCGGCGGTCGCTGGTTAGCCATGGGCGTCCTCCACCTCGCCCAGTTGCGATCGCACGATGTCGCGGTACGTGGGGCTCACCTGTAGCAGTTCCTGGTGCGTGCCCGTGGCCGTGATGATCCCGTCCTCCAGGACCGCTATCTTGTCGGCGTTCAGCACCGAGCCGATGCGCTGGGCCACGACCAGGCGCGTGCAGGTGTGCGAGAGTTCATCCAGCGCGCGCAGCAGCCGTGCCTCGGTGGCAGCGTCCAGGGCGCTGGTGCAGTCATCCAGGATCAGCACCGACGGCTTGCACAATAGCGCCCGGGCGATCGCCAGACGCTGCTTCTGGCCCCCGGAGAGGTTTGTGCCTCGCTGATCGAGAGTCGTGTCATAGCCCTCGGGTAGCGCCAGGATGAACTCCTCCGCCTGGGCCAGCCGCGCGGCCTCCTCCACTTCGGCGTCACTGGCATCCGGCCGCCCGTACCGGATGTTGTCGCGGACCGCGCCGGAGAAGAGGATCGCCTCCTGCAGCACGATCACCACGTCGCGGCGTAGATCCTCCTGGCGCAGGTCCCGCACGTCCACATCATCCACGCGCACGCTCCCGCCGGTCACATCGAAGAACCGCGGCAGAAGTTGCACGAGCGTCGACTTGCCCGCCCCCGTCGCGCCCAGGATGGCCACGCTCTGTCCCGCCTCGGCCACGAAGGAGACGCCCCGCAGCACCGGCTCGGCGCCCTCGCCCTCGTAGCTGAAGTGGACCTGGTCGAACTCCACCTTGCCGCCGCTCAACTCACGGGGCGCAGCTTCCGCCCGATCCCGCACCTCAGGTTCAGAGTGCAGCACCTCGAGGATGCGCTCGGCCGACGCATCCGCCTGGGCCACCCGCATGGCCAGCATCCCGACCATCATCAGCGAGGAGAGCATCTGCAGCAGGTAGTTGATGAAGGCGAGGAGTTGCCCCACCTTCGCATGCCCGGCCTGCACTTCCCAGCCGCCGAACCAGATCACGCCCACCACGCCGAGGTTGATGAGCAGCATCATAACTGGCATGACGGTGGCCACGAGGATCGACGCGCGGACGGTGGCGTCCATGTAGTCGTCGTTGCGCCAGGCAAAGCGCCGGGCCTCATGGGCCTCCCGCACGAAGGCCTTGACCACCCGCACGCCCGCGAGGTTTTCCTGCAGCACGGTGTTGACGCGATCGAGGCGGTCCTGCACGGCCAGGAAGAGGTCGTGCCCGCGCCGGCTGACGACCACGAGCGTGAGCACCAGCAGAGGGCTCAGCGCCAGCAGCAGCAGCGAGAGCTTCGGGTCGGTCAGCACCGCCATGACCAGGCTTCCCAATACCAGCAGCGGGGCACGCACCAGGATGCGCATGAACATCAGCGCCGCCTCCTGCACCTGGTCGACATCGTTGGTCAGGCGAGTGATGAGGCGCCCGGTCTCCAGCCGCTCGAGGTTGCCGAAAGACAGCGACTGGATCTTGCGGAAGACGGCGCCGCGGATGTCAGCCCCGAAGCCCATGCCGGCGATCGTGGCGAAGATCCCGCAGGCCACGCCGCCGATGAGGCCCACGATTCCCGCGGCGATCATGAGCCATCCGGTGTGCAGCACCAGCCCTAGATCACCGTGAGCCAGACCCCGGTCCACGATGGTCTGCAGCAGGCGCGGCTGGGCCAGGTCCATCGCAACTTCGAGGGCCATGCACAGCGGCGCCAGCGTGGCCGTCACCCAGTACGGCTTGAGGTGGCTGATTAGACGAGAGAGAGAACTCATAGGTCGTTGTCCGGCGGCGTCTTCGATCACCGCCTGCGGTTCGCCAGGCGTTCCGTGATCGCCCCTGCCGGCGCGTCAGGATTGGGGCGCATGCCCACGGGACTGAGGTCGCCCACCAGGTCCGCCCGCCCCTCGCCCTTGACCGTGAGTTCGCGATCGCCGGCGGTCGGCTGTCCCAGGAACGCGGCCGTGAGATTGAGCCGCCCGCCATCGACGAGCAGCGGAGCATACATGCAAAAGCTCGCGAGGTCGATATCCAGCCTGCCCCCGTGGACGACGACGGCGTTGGCCGGCGTGCCCCAGAACGTGGTGTTGTACATCCGCGCGGTCGACCTCAGCCCCGCCCCGCAGCGCACGTACGTCTTCTCGCTCGTCGGCGGGACATGTGCGCAGTCCATCGTCACCAGTTGCGAGTTGAGGACATCGATCCCCTTCGGTCCCAGCCCGTCGAACTGCATGGACACCATCGACCCGTCGCTCCCATGCCCGAGCACCACGCCGGACGCGCCGGTCCCATTCTCCGCCACGAACCGCAGCCCGATCCGCGAGCCGAAGACGGTGTTCTGGTATTGCAGCTCGTCGCGGCAGTCGCCGAACACGAAGGCCTCCAGGTTCTGGTACTGGTATATCCATACCGGGTTGACGCCGGTGGCGATGTCCATCCCGGGGCAATCGGGGAACGGGCACCACGCCCAGTAGTGCGAGTTGAACTGCGTGTTCATGACCTCGCCGCCCACACTTCCCCCGCCCACCGCGATGCCCACCCTCAGCGGCGCGCCTGCCGCATACTCGATGTGATGCCCGTCGCACCGGTAGGTCTTGCAGTCGATGAACTGATACGGATTCGCCGCGGTGACGTTGACAACGTAGATGCCCGCGCCTCGCCCCTGCACGAGAAACGGATAGGGCACGATGGCCTCGTACCGCTGCTCCGGATAGTAGAAGGTCAGCCCGCGCAGGCCGCTGTTCTTCTGCATCACGATGGCCGGCGCGTCCTTCTCATTGTTCCGCCCGGCATACACGCGCACGACGCTGCCCCACCCGCGGGTGTGATGCTCGACATCGTACACACCGCGAAGCTCCACCCCCGACGGCACGGTGAGATGCCCTCGCAGCGAATACACGCCCGCCGGGAGCAGCACTACGCCGCCACCCGCCGTCGCCGCCAGATCGAGCGCGCCCTGTATGATCGCCGTGTCGTCCCCATCCAGCGCCTGCCTGGCGGCCCTCGGCCTCTCGCTCACCACGAAGAGCGCCGCCTTCGCGGGCGCCCATCGCTTGTCCGTCGGCGGAGGGACATCCGGCAGGCTGACCTTGGCGATCGCATCCGGCGTGATGTTGACCTTCCCCGATGTGCAGTCGTTGGCGATCCGCGCCGGCCCGTCGAAGTTCGTCCCCGCAAGGGTCACGGCGTTCGCTTCGCGGCCGAGCCGCAGGTGATCTCCGCTAGACTCGATCGAGCATCCCAGCATCACCAGGTCCCCGCGCACCCGCTCGACCTCGCCCGCGAAGGAGCATTGCTGGAACAGCATTGACTGATCGGCGATGCCGTCGAGGAGCGCTGCCCTCGTTCTTCCGCCCAGGGCGCAGCTATGGAATAACAGCCGCGAGTTGAACGTCGGCCGCGTGATCACGCCGTACTCGCTCCCATCCAGCGTGCACTTGGTGAACGATATCCCGGCGAAGTTCGCGTCAACGATGTCCACAGCGGTCCCGCAGCTGGTGATGTCGAAGCGGTACATCTGCCCGTTGGTCTCGCCCATCCGCTGCGAGTTCTGCATCTTCACGCCCGTGGCGTAGCCCCGCAGGCTGACGAAGGCGCTATAGATCCATTCGTAGCGGCGGAACAGCATCCCCGTGCCGTTAGCGCGCATCCAGGCGGCATGCGGGCCGTTCACCTTGGGCGCACCCGGCAGGCCCGACTCGCTCCAGAACTCCGGCCCGAACTTGACGTTGTCCACGCGTCCCGTGTCGCTCACGAAGTCGATCTCAATCCCGATCGACAGCGGGCTGCCATAGACGTTGTGGAAGAAGTGCAAGTACGAGCCGTAGTCGGTGCGGATGCCCAGGTACGGGTTGACGAGAGTGACGTTCGCGACAGTCCCCGCCGCCGAGCCCATCTGCTCGATGCAGAACGGATAGGGCACAATGTTGGAGGCATCCTGCTCCGGGTACCAGATGGCCAGGTCTCTCACCCCGGAGCATTGGCGCAGGGCGATGAACGGCCTTCCCTCCACGTCCCCGCGTCCTGCGTAGGCCATCAGGATCGTGCCCCGGAGCGCCTTCCCATGCCCCGGCTCCTCCCAATCACCCCGCAGCGTAACTCCGGTTGGAATCCTCAGATTGCCGCGGATGACGTACCGCCCCTCGGGGACGAAGACGGTCCCGCCTCCTGCCCGCGCCATGCTTCCCATCGCCGACTGAAAGGCCGCCGTGTCATCCGTCTGCCCATCGCCCTTCGCGCCGGCCTCCTTGACCGTGCACCCGGCGACCACCACCTCGTCGGTGGGAAACCGCGTCGCTACGACCCGCCATTTCACCGGCACCGCTGCGACCGGCGCGCTGCGCAGCGCCGCCCCGCCCGCCTGATAGTCGCTGCTGACCTCGCTCGCGGTAAGCGCGCGGCTGAGGATCTCGATCTGCCCCAGCAGGCCGTTGTAGAACCCGTTCCACGTATGGGCATGACCGATCTGAAGCGGCGTATCGTTGCTGGTGTCCCCGATGACGATGTGCTCGTAGCGCTTGTCGGCCCGCCCGTTCTTGTACCAGGTGAGGGTCTGCGCGGCCGGGTCGTAGGTAACCGCCCAGTGCTGCCAGACGTCCTCGTCCACGTCCGAGGTGCTGGTCAGCATCGCGTAGCCGCCCTTCGTGCCCGAGATGCGCAGGTTGATCTTCGTCGGCGTGAAGCCGTCGGCGTAGATGACGTACCCGGGCGCCGCATCCGACAGCCTTTTGCTCAGCACGCCCGCCGAGTACTGGTCCGACCAGGCCGCCGGGTTCATCCAGAACGAGATCGTGAAGGCTCCGGCGATGTCCGCCTTGTGGGGATCGCGAGCTTCCAGGTACCCGCTCGCGCCGTTGAGGTCGACCGCGTTGTTGACCTGCCCCATCGCCCACTTCGCGCCCTTGAGATCGAGGTCGCACCCGCCTCCGCCGCTGTCGCGAGCGACGACGCCGGCCCCCTCGTCAAAGCGCCAGCGGGCGACGAGCCCCTCCTCCGCGCCGGCGGCGTAGACCAACGATCCCACGCCCATGGCGGCGAGGGCGAGCATCAGGGTCGCACTGTGCTTCACCTGGCGAATCTCCTTGGCAACGACGGGTAACGTCAGCACTGCCAGCCCTAAGACCTCTCTTATCCGCCCGCGGCAGCGGCCAGCTTCGCTCCCAGCGCCTTCAGCTTCGCGGTGGCCGCCTCGTCCGGCGACCCCTTGACCAGAACGGAGTCGTCCACCTTCGCCAGCTTGAAGCTCTTAGCCACCGACTCCACGCTGTCGATTGCCCTGCCTCCTCCGCCGTGGCTCACGAAGGCGCCGTAGGGCTTGTCCGTCACCTCTCCCTGCGTGGGGTAGAAGGCCCTGTCGAGGAAGTCCTTGAGCCCTCCGCCCATGTAGCTGAAGGCATCGTACGACCCCAGCGCGACCGCGCCGCACGCCACCAGATCCTCCGGCCCGGCGTCGAAGCCGGTCTTCAGAACGACCTCGGCCCCGGCCTCCTCCGCCCCGGCAGCGACCGCCTCGGCGGCTGCCTTCGTATTGCCCGACATGCTGCAGTAGACCACGAGCACCTTGCCCATGCGATGACCCCCTTCCTGGCTGATGTTCAAGCTCACCGACGTGTCCTCTATTCGCAAGGTCCCGAGCCTAACCTGCCAGCCCGAAAGAAGGCTACCCTTTGCGGCCACCCTCTTGGCCTGACCTTGGCATGCAGGACATACCGCCCCCGCCCGGAAGACTGCGCCCGCAGGTGGGTCACCCTCGTGAGTCTGACATGAGCGTTGGCGCCGCCCCTGGGGGCAGATCATGTTCCATCGTCCGCTTCTCCTTGTGTCCACCGGGCTGATCGGCTTTCTCCTGGCTGGCCTCCCACTGGCCTCCGCGCAGAACGCCGTGCCCATGACCGAAAGGGTCGTGTACTACGACGCGAATCACCCGGCGAGTTGGGTCAACGGCGCCGATCAGGTGGCCGACTGGTTCAAGACGAAGGGCTTCACGGCCAAGAACGCCGCCGACCTCACTTCCTGGATGGAGGCCAAGACCTCCGGCGCCTACGGTAGCGTCGTGGTCATCGTGATGGGCACGATCCCCGCCACCCTCTTGACCCCGGAGAGCCCCAAATGCCTCCTCCGCCGCTACCTGGACGCCGGCGGCCGCGTCGTCTGGATGGGTGACGCTGCCCTGGCCATCGCCACCACGCCGGGCCACCAGCAGGTCGCCCGCCTTGGCGTCGCCGGCGTGCTGAAGGCCGTGCTGGATGTCGATTTTGTGTGGGACGAAGAGAGCGCAAACCTCCAGCCGCAAGTCACCGCCGCGGGCCAGCGGTGGGGAGTTCCGCCGGGCAGCGCCGGCAGTTGCGTCCGGGCGGCCGAGGCCGAGTCCGTGACTGCGTGCCTGTCAAGCTCCGAGAACTCAGCAGCCATCTGGTTCAAGAACACCAACCCGAAGTACCCGCTCTCCGGCTTCCTCGCGTCGGCCCATGCGGTCGACGGCAGCAAGCCCGAGACCTTCGCGGAGTTCTACCCACTGGCGACCTTTGACGGCACCAGCGCCGCCCCGGTCGTCGCCGGCCCAGCCCTTCCGGATGAACCACCCGTCCGCTGGCGTGTGGTTGAGCCGAAGTATCCCTGCACCGACGTCGTGGTCGCTGGCTGCACGGTCCGGGAAGCCGGCGCCCGGGGCGACGGTGTCACTGACGACACCGCGGCCTTCCAGGCGGCCCTCCGATCCGTGGCGAAGGCCGGCGGCGGTGCGGTATTCGTCCCCGAAGGCCGTTACGCGATCCGGGGCAATCTGACCGTCCCCCAGGGTGTCACTCTTCGCGGTGAGTTGGAGACGCCCGATCCCGCCAAACCCCTGCGCGGCAGCATCCTCATGGCCTTCGCCGGTCGCGGAGCCGATACCGGCCGCCCCTTCCTTTCACTCGCGCCCAGCTCAGGTATCAAGGGCCTCGCGATCTGGTACCCCGAGCAGGACGCCGCCCATATCACGCCCTACCCCTTCACCGTCCGCCACGCCAGCGAGGCCACGGTCGAGGACGTCGAGTTCGTCAACTCCTACCAGGGCATCAACGTCGGCCCCGGCGGCAACGGCACGCACATGGTCCGCAACGTCTCCGGCACGCCTCTCTTCACCGGCGTCCAGATCGACAACTGCTTCGACACCGGGCGGATCGAGAACGTGCGGTTCATGCCCGGATACTGGAGCGGCTCCGGCCTGCCCGGCGCCCCGGCCGCGAACGGGCCGCTCGCGCCCTGGATGCGGGCCAACGGCGTCGCCCTACGGATGTTCCGCATCGACTGGGAGTGCATCACCTTCGTCAAGATCCGCGGCTACAAGTTCGGCGTGGACGCGCAGACCTCACACCACGTCCCGCTAATCAACAACGGCGGCCCGCCCTACGGCCACTTCTATGGCTGCGAGATCATGGATTGCACCGACGCCTTCGTCGCCGCCGACGCGCGCTTCCCCGGCTTCCTGTTCGCCAACTGCGTCCTCGGCGGAACCGATGCCGCGATCAAGACCGCCGACACCTTCACGTCCTTCCTCGGCTTCCACTCCTGCGCCCTCCGCGGCGGCGCCAAAGCGGTCGACCTTCACGGTACCCTTGGCGCGGCGGCGGCCTTTCAGCGTTGCGACTTCAGCGGCGAAGCAGCCGTCGACACCGGCAGCTTCTCGATGCTCGGATGCAAGTTCGACTCACCCGGCACCCACCTCACCATCGGCCCCTCCACTCGCGTTGCCACCGTCGCCGGTTCCACCTTCAACGGCCCGGCGAAGATCCGTAATACCAGCGACTCGTCGCAAATCAGGATCACCGATGCGCCTCTGCCCGACTCTCCCCGCCCTCCCGTCCTCACGTGGCATCCCGATCGTATTCTTAAGCCCGCCAGGTCCGCCCTCTACATCGTCACCGATCCCGCCTGGGGCGCGAAGAGGGACGCCTTCACCGATGACACCGCCGCGATCCAGAAGACCCTGACGGCTGCCGGCCAGGCCGGCGGCGGCGTGGTATTCCTGCCCGGCGGCGAGTATGCCCTCCGCGGCAACCTGACCGTCCCATCCGGCGTTGAGCTGCGCGGCACCTGGGACGTCTCCAACAACGCCAGCGATCGCGGCACCATCCTCCGCGTCTTCACCGGCCGCGGGAAGGCCGACGGCCCGCCCCTAATCGTCCTGGCCAAGCACAGCGGTATCCGCGGCGTGATCTTCGTCTACCCCGAGCAGAAGTATGACGACATCGTCCCCTATCCCTTCACGATCCAGGGCCGCGGCGAGGACATCTATCTTGCGAACGTCACCGGCGGCAATCCCTATCAGTACGTGGATTTCGCGACCTACCGCTGCGACCGCCACGACCTCGACCGCGTCNNGCGCCGCGCTCAAGACCGGCATCGCGGTCGGCGGCGGCTCCGTCGGCGGTGAGGTGCGCAATGCGAATCTGAACCCCGGCCTGTGGACCTTCGCCCACTTCCGCGACTGCCCCGGAAATCCCCCGCCGGGCGAGGGGCCTCCAGGGAGCCCGGTGGTGGATTACGTCTCGCACCACCTCGACGCCCTCGTCTACGGCGATTGCACTGGCGAGTTGGAGTTCAATTCCGCCGTCTGCCCGGCCCTCTACGGCGTCCATTTCGTGCGCCAAAACGGCAGGGGCGCCGCCGTCACCCTCCTCGCCCACGCCAGCGATACGGCGCGGGTGGACGCCCTCTTCGACGGCCTCGCCCCGGCCGGCGTCGATTTCATCAACACCAACCTCGCGGCCTACGTCCCCCCGGACCAGCAGTTCGTTGGCGGCAAGATCGGCTCCGAGGCACGGTTCTTCAACACCGCCACCTGGGGCGCGCCCGACCTCTCCGCCTTCGTCAACGGCGGGAAGCTGCTCTTCGAGGTCGCGTGCTTCAACTCGTACGGCCCCTTCGCCGCCCAGGCTGGCACGATCGCCCTGACTAACACCCGCCTTCTGGCTAACGGTCCCGGCGGCGAGGAGCTGAGGGCGTCCGACGGCGGCCGCTTTGAGCTGACCGGCAACACTACTCTCCGCGGCATGAGACTTGCCCCCGGCGCGCCTGCCGACGCCGTCACGCGGCGGTTCGAGGCCCAGTGGGCGCCGCCCGCCCCGGCCACTCACGAGCCACCCCTCGCCCGTTGGCTCCCCGCCGCCCAGGCTTTCGACGGCACCGCCGGCGTATCCATCGATCCCGCCAAGCTGCCCGCCTTGAAGGCCTTCACGGTCGAAGCCTGGGTCTACCCTGAGGAACTCGGGACCTTCCAGAACATCGTGAGCTGGGATGGGCGCCTCTTGCTCCGCCTCAACAGCGCCGAGGAGGGCAACCGCCTCTCGGCCTTCGTCGCGCTGGCCGACGGCAGCATGGAGCCCCGCGCGAGCGGCCCGGTCGCGCGCCCCGGCGTCTGGCAGCACCTCGCGGCCGTGTGGGACGGCGTGGGCCTCCAGCTCTGGGTTGACGGTCACTTGGTCGCCGAAGTATTACGTACCGGCCGCCTGGCTGAGAGCCACGGCCCAATCCTTATCGGCCAGGGCTTCAAAGGCCGCCTCAGCGACGTCCGGCTCTACGCCCGTCCCCTGGCGGAAGAGGAGATCAAGTCGGACGCCTCGAAGCACGACTAGCTGTTGACGAACGACTGCACGCACAGGAGAACCACCCATGGCATTGGATCCGAAGCTCGGTCTGCAGTTGGTAGTGTTGGCAGTATCTCTTGGCATGCTCGGGCTTGCGATGGCCGCGCCCGCGTCCGGCAAGTCAGCCATGGCGCTGAAGCTCCAGCCCTTCGTGGATGACGGGACCATCGCGGGCGTGGTCGTTCTCGCGGCCGACAAGGACAAGATACTCAGCCTCGATGCCGTCGGCTATGAGGACCTCGCGGCCAAAACGCCCATGCGCCCCGACTCGCTTTTCTGGATCGCGTCGCAATCGAAATCCATCACCGCCGCCGCGCTCATGATGCTCGTCGATGAGGGCAAAGTGAACGTCGACGACCCGGTGGAGAAATACCTGCCCGAGTTCCACGGCCAGATGGTGACCGCCGAACACGATGCCAGTCACATGCTCCTGAAGCCCCCGGCCCACCTCGTCACGGTGAGAAATCTCCTCACCCATACCAGCGGCCTACCCTTCGCCTCGCCCCTGGAGCAGCCGACCCTCGACATCCTGCCCCTCAGCGCGAGAGTGCACAGCTACGCCATGCTCCCCCTCCAGTACGAGCCGGGCAGCAAGTACCAATACTCCAACGCGGGCATCAACACCGTCGGCCGCATCATCGAGGTCGTCAGCGGCATGCCCTACGAGGACTTCCTGCAGCAGCGCCTTCTCGATCCCCTGGGCATGACTGATACGACCTTCTGGCCCAATGCGGAGCAGCAGAAGCGGCTGGCCAAGTCCTACGCCCCCAACCATGACCACACCGCCCTGGTGGAAGTCCCCATCGGCCAGTTGCTTTACCCCCTCGACGATCGGGTCCACCGCGCCCCCATGCCCGCCGGCGGCCTGTTCTCCACGGCCACGGACATCGCCCGGTTCTGCCAGATGGTGCTCAACGGCGGACAACTCAACGGCCGCCGCTACCTGTCCGAGAAGGACGTGCACCAAATGACGACCAAGCAGACCCCGGCGCCCCTGGGCGAGGAATACGGCTTCGGCTGGGGCACGGGCAGTTCCTACGGCCACGGTGGCGCCTTCAAGACATCCATGAACATCGACCCCAGGCTCGGCCTGATCACCGTCTTCATGGTGCAGTCGGCTGGCTGGCGCGACGAGCAGCATGGCAATCTCGTCCCGGCCATCTTCAACCAGGAGGCCACCCATAGGGCAGCCCTTGCAGCCGCGGCGATCCCCCTGCCTTACGTCAAGGGAACCGTCCTCGTGCATGAGGATTTCCACCAACCAGCGCCAAACTTGGCCGGTAAGATGCCCACGACCGGAGCAGCTCCCTGGAGCGTTAACGGCAACGACGATTGCAGCATCACAGTGAGTGGCTCGCAGGCCGTCATGACCACCGGCGGCGGAGAGGCCGGCAAGGGCACGATCCTGGCCGCCCTGCCCTTCACGGCCCAGCCCGGCAAGCTCCACGCCCTCATGGTCACCCTCCACTTCAGCCAGCCGGTCAAGGCCGACGCCTGGGTCGGCGTCGGTTTCTGTGACGCGGCCTGGAAGAAGGGGCCGTGGATGCTGGTACGCCCGCAGGGCCCCGAGTTGGGGGACGGGCAAATGGTGGGCTTCACCGATAACGACCTGCACGTCGCCTGCCGGGGCGCAGCCTACGCCCCGCTTTACCCCGACATCACGGCGACCGTCACCTGGGACACCGCCACCAACGAGTGCCGGTACTACGTGAACAACATCCTGCAGGGGAGCGCCGTGCTGCCGGCGCCGCCGGCGGTCGACCGCCTCTTCTTCCAGGGCTTCCAGACCGGCGCAACCGTGACGGTCAAGGACGTCCGCCTCACCGTTCAGCCGCCGCAGTAGCGCCGGTGCTACACGCGGAAGAAGTGGAACAGTGAGTAGAAGGTCAGCGCGATCAGCCCGATGCCATAGCCGGTGCTCTCGCCCGCGAGCAAGGCTCCTGCCGGGAAAACCGCCACCAGATACCAGGCGCCGAAGCGACGGACCGTCATCAGCAGGACCGTCGTCATCGACCAGAAAGCGAACTTCACCGGCCTGTCGCGCCGGTAGAGGGTCAGGTAGATTATAAGCGCGTAGGCCAGGAGCGTGGCGATGCCGATCGCCGTCTGCGAATGTGCCGCGAAGACCGCATCGAAGGCGGCGATAGTCGGCACCGGGTGGTACAACGGCTTGAAGCCCTCGGAGCGGCGGAAGCCGTCGAGTATCATGCGAAAGGGGAACCCCAGCGGCGCGCTTGTCACCAGCATCACGCCGCCCACGATCGCCCCCGCCACCAGTTCAAGGACAACGCGGTGCGGCTCGCTCTGTTCGTGCCGGCCTACAACCTGGGCAACTTCCTGCGGCGGCTCGTCCTGCCCCCGGAGATGGCCCGCTGGAGTTTGACGACCCTGCGCGAGAAGCTGGTGAAGATAGGGGCCAGGCTGACCCGTCACGCCCGGCAGCTGATTCTGCAGATGGCGGAGGTTGCCATCCCGCGAGAGCTGTTCGGGCAGATCCTCAGCGGCATCCGGCGCTTGACGCCGGTGCCGACGTGAGGCACGCACGGCATTGTCATCATCGCTGAAAAACGCGTGCTTTTCACCGGCACGGGAGTGCGGGCACGGCTGTTGTCGGGCTTTGCCGGAGGTTCAAGTCCTACGGAGCGTCATGGGTGCCGCTAAATCGGGTTCGTGAGGGTTTCGAGACCGGGGAAGGCGGTGCTTGTGGTTCCAAAGCGAACCTTCAAGTGATCTGGGCCGTTGTTCAGCCCACGAAGCAACGAGACCCATTTGATATGGGTAATCCCGGTTCAACTTGCCCGCCAGAACCCTCCGTGTTACCTTCGCTCATGGTGGTAACCTCCTCGGCAAGCCTTTACTTGCCGTGGTGTTGTGACCACCCGAGGTTACCACCACCCCTTCCTCCCGTTTACACACCTTTTGAGGGTAGCTCTCCGAGGTGAGGCTATTGTCGAAGGCAGCGCTGTCGGCCATCCATGAGTACGTGACGAGCCACCCTCTACCGCTCCTCAATCACCGCGTGGTCATAAGCGGTCATGAGGGCTACTCGCTCATCTATGGGGCCCGCTTTCTGAGTGACGGGTCGCTGCACGTGCTCGAGTCCGACCGAGACGGAGCGCGCCCGCCTCTGCCGCCGGAGTGGGTTGAGAGGGTGTCGATCAAAGACGATGCACTGACCGTCTCCGGCGGGATCATTGGCACCCTGACCATCACCGTCCCGGATTCGCTCCAGGAGGTGCTTGACGGCGTGGAATATCTGACAGGCATGCCCGCCGACGTGGCCGACCTGGATAGCCTCCGAGCTTGGCTGCGGGAGATCGGGTGTATAGACTGATCGCAGGGCCGCCGCGACCCGCCGCCGTAGGCTGCAGTCGCGGCCGCTACCCCCAATTGTCGAATGACGCCCGAAATAGATCCGCAAGCACACTCCTCTGGGCCGCGACGCAGGCCGCGTCCAGGCGAAACGCCACCCTGCCGCCGGGGCGCCCTCCCTCCAGGACGTCGATCCCGGCCTCCTCCAGCGTCGCCCGCCAAGCCTCGTAGTCGGCGACCCTCGCCGCCGCGACAGCAAAGTGCTTCTTGGCCTTAAACGTGATGAAGTTCTTCGGCCGCCCGGCTTCCGTCAGGCCTATGTAGTGACGGTTAAAGTTGAGGTCGAGACGCGGCGAGATCTCCTTGAGAAGGGCGAGGCAGGCATCGACCGCGGCCACGGACTCCTTGGAGCCCAGGCCCTCCCAGTACGCCCGGTCGGCGGACGGGGGTTCCGCTTCCGTCTCGTCGGGGCCCAAGGGCATTGTGTCGACCACCCGCGTGAACCAAAGCGTGAGTTTGTTTTCCGCTTGGAGGGCCGCCATCTCGATCGCCATGAGCGGCAGGCTCCGGTTCAGCAGACTGATCACGTTGAGGAAACGCGACGTCACGCTCTCGGCCACAAGCACCGCGCAATGGTCGTACTGCGGGTACCGCCTCCTCTCCACGTCCCAGTACTCGATCGTCCTGATGATGTGGCTCTCATCAACAGGCCCGAGCATCAACTCGACCTCGTATCTCATATCGCTCTCCGGTTCCACCAGGACCATGTCCAGGCGCCCGCCGGTGGGCTGGCGATGTTCGACGTGCCTGACCTCCAGGTCGCCCAGGCCCAGGACGGAGGGGTCTTCGGTGATCCGGTCGCTAACCCACGCCTCCGTCAGTTCGGGGTGCGCCTTAAGAGACACCCGCACCGCCTTCGTATACTCGGGCACGCCGATTCCCTCCTTCCGCATTATGTATATTCTTGCACCCAGCTACTCGCCCCGGATCCAATCGATCTGGACCTTGGTTCCCGGCTTGTCCGGGATTACCCATTACAACTAGTGCTACAACGAGATTTCACTTTAGCGACACTTTCAGGCCGTATAGGCCGCATTTTGTTCTCGCTGGGCTGGCCCGATTCCATGCCCGGATGCCAGGTTCTGGCGTGTGATTCGACCGTAGGTGAGCCGAAGGGCACCGTCGCACGATGCCCTGCCAGGCAACTCTCGTTGTAGTAATAGGAGGAACCCAAGAAGAGCCCCTGGACAAGGAAGACGCTTCTTCGGGTTTTCAGTCGAGAACCAGATTATAGATTGCCAGTGATATATGGAATCGCTGATCCAGATTCAGTTTCAGAATCACGATCTGGTCTCGAAAACGGATATCTAGATGCTTCGCCGTCCTGCCTGCTCCGCCTGGCAGGTGCCCCTGTGCGGTGCTCAGTCGGCTCACCGAGTGCATCCAGCGATGGCCTGGCGGGCACTCTCATCGGCTGGGGCTCGGCGGAGAGAACGGAGTCTTCGAGCCCAAAAGGGCACCGCTCCCACAGTAGGTGCCCTACTGTTTGACGTCAACTACTTTT
>PMZA01000368.1 GCA_003170595.1 Armatimonadota bacterium | reverse complement strand
CCCAGGGTCAGCCGCCGGGGCTCGCCGTGCCCGTTGCGATACCCGGCCGGAACGTCCACCGCCTTCCGCCGCTGCGACTTGAGCCGCCCCAAAAGCTCCGTCACCTCCGCCTCCAGCACCTCCTGTATCAGCTCCTGCACTTTGCCCTGAACCCACTCGCCCAGCGTCTCCCAGGTCGCTCCTTGCCCCTCAACTTGCCCACCAAGACCCTCCGTGCTACCTTCGCTCATGGTGGTAACCTCCTCGGCAAGCCTTCACTTGCCGTGTCGTTGGACCACAACGAGGTTACCACCACCCCTTATTCCCGTTTACACACCTTTTGAGGGTAGCTCGTCCTGTCCAACATCTTCCCCTCGGTCCACCTGCGCATCGCTCCGACTCCGTCGAGACATCGGGGAAGTAGGACTCCGTGATGTGCGAGCCTAGCCAATCCTCCCGATGGCGTCGGTGTTTGGCAATCGGCGTCCGCCATCTGTGGTTTCGTGGCCACGCTCCACGTCGCCCACGGGCCCGGCCCGAGCACGGTGCGCCCTTACCTTCACTCAGGACGAGGTCCCGTGGCAGGGCCAATCGATCTTCATCGAACGATGATCTTTATCCTGGTTTGCGGGTTCGGCGAACCAGTGCTGGACTGGAACTTCTCGTAAGCGAAGCTGATGGACTCCATCGGCTTGTTGCCGTACTTGGCGCTGTTTGCGCCGGTAAGAGGGTTGTCCTGGGTGATGATCACGTTGGTGAAAACCAACCGCTTGCGGAGGGACTGCTTTCCCGAAGCGTCCTTATTGAAGAGGTCGATCGTCACCTGGGGGAAGACTTGGCCGTTAAGCACAGCTCTAAGGAGCGCCGGGCTGGAACTGTCCACCGCCTTGATGATGGTGACTGGCTGGGGCTGGCGTTGGCCCTTGACCTGGCGGCTGGCGGGTTGGGTAGGTGTGCTTACAGGAAGACTGAAGCTGACGATCTCGATCGCGGCCGCCTGGCCCGACTTCGTCTGGCCGGACGTGGCGGGAGTCGCCAGGCCCTGGAAGGTAACGAAGGCCACGGACCTGTCGGTCGGCACGATCCCGGCGAAAGCATCAGGCACAAGAGCGAGAATCACAAAAAGGCAAAGCGCGGACAGCAGGGACCATCGTGCTATCATGTCCACTACCCCCTTCTCTTTCGCATTACCCACAGTAGTGGGCCACCAGCACATGATCTGACTCCAAAGTATACCCCTCTGTGATAGTCAGTTGCTTCAGTCGGGAAGGAAGAAGGCAGATGCCGCGCTGTGGTCTGAACCCGGAGAATCGGTCCAGGTCGAGCGTCGGCACATATCCGACTGGTCTGAACCCCGTATCCTGGTCCACCTGGGATGCAAGCGGGCGACGGTCCTCCAGGAGCCCCCTTGGCCGCCCGAGCATGGCAGGGGACGTCATCCGGCAGGCCAGGACCGGGGAAGTCGAGGGCCGGCTGGGTGAGCTCCCCAGTTGCCGTATGCCTCGACCGAGCGTCGCAGTTCCTCGAACGCTCTGACCTGCTCCTCTTCGCTGTCCAGCCTCACGATCCGACGCAGCCGCCGCTCTGTGTAGAGCTCGAGCCGGCTGAACCGGAATGAGCGGCATTCCAGCCCGCCGAAGGTGGTAACCGGGACTGCCGTAAGCCCCCACGCCTGCGGTTGTCAGCGGCTATCGAGCCGCCACGGCACCCTCAAGAACCACGGCGGTGATGGAGTACGGCGGCAGGCTCACGGTCACGCCGCCCCCGCCGGCCGGTGCCGTTCCCTTGCGCAGAGCGTTGTCCGTCTCGGACTTGAAGGTGCGCCGGTCTTCCGGCAGGTTCGCGAGCTGCAGCGTTGTGGCCGGGCCCTGCAGCGGCTTGAACCCCGCCAGGGCGATCTGCACCGAGGCCGTCTCCTGGGCGGATCGGTTCAGGAGTATGACAGTGAGCGTCTTGCCCGAGGCGGCCAGGGAGCTGTAAGCCGAAACCGTGGGCTCCGCGTCGCAGCGAGACTCTACCCGCTGGGTTCCGGCGTGGCGGCTGAACAGGTGCACCACCTCCCACCAGCTCTCCCGCCAGTCCCAGGGGGTGAAGACCTCCACGCCGTGGTCGGAGAAGGTGCCCAGCATGGAGGCGTACCACAGCGCGGTGACCATCTCGCTCTTGTGGGCCGGGGCCGCCTCCGTGACGCCCAGGGTGATGCCGTGCCCCGGGCCTAAGTACTTGTCCAACCACTGCTCCGCCCGGGCGAAGATCATCTCCACCTTCTGGTCCTCGTGCCAGCCGCCGTCCGGGTAGTGCTTGCAGCCGTTGGCGCCGGGGAACTTGTAGTCGGGATCGTAGAAGATCCGGTACTCCTGCAGTAGGTCCTCGTCGCTGGCGTTGGCCGGGGAGGCGTAGGTGTGGAAGTCCAGCACGTCGATAAGGCGGATC
Organism: Armatimonadota bacterium; assembly: GCA_003170595.1. GTDB lineage: Bacteria > Armatimonadota > Zipacnadia > Zipacnadales > FEN-943 > FEN-943. Next base: position 4,116 of record PMZA01000368.1, on the reverse strand, counting down.
CCCGCGGCCTTGCTCTCCTCGGCCATCCGCTTGATGAAGAACTCCACCCAGGGCATGCCCTGCACGAAGTTGTTGTTCCAGTTCCACCACATCCACTCCGAGGTGAAGCCGGGGGCCATGAGCCGAAACTGCGGGTAGCGCGTCTTCACCTCCCGCGCCACCGCGACGTACCTGCGCACGCACTCCTCGGGGCTGAAATCCTTGGGACAGACGTCGTCGTGGGTCGACATCCAACACTCCGGCTCGTTGTCCATGTGCCAGTAGTGAAAGCGGGCCGGGTCGAGCTTCAGCCCGCTCGGGCCGAACCAGTAGTCCAGGATGTCTACCGTGTCTTTGGCTGTCCACGGCTGCAAGTACAGTTCGGGCTTGCCGCCGCCGCAGAGGTTCAGGTGCGGGTCGGGCCGCGGGTTGACCTCCTGCTCATGAAAGTTCACGGCATCGGTCTTTGCCACCCATCCCAACACCTGGAACCCGAACAGGCCCTGCAGGTCGGTGAAGTCCCTCTGTAGCCGCTGGGCGCGCTCGTGCCAGCCCTGCTTGTAGACGTTGTTGTACCAGTCGGGGTGTGAGGAGAGGTCCAGGCGCCAGTTGTACTTGGTGCAGTTGTTGCCGCCGGACTCCCGGGTGATGCGCAGGCCCGAGGCCCGAAGGAGATCGGTGCTATCCTGCTGGAGGGCGAGGTTGCGCCCGTAGAGGTAGGGGGAGATGGAGCGCAGCCCCGCCCTGGCGTCCACGGTGACCCTGACCGGCATGTCCGCACGCGCAAGCGGGGGCGCCAGCCACGACGCCGCCAGGAACAAGCTCACGAAGACGAGTGTGCTGCGCATGGTGGGCCTCCTGAACCGGGATCGCCATACCAAGCAGGTGCCGTCGCTGTGTGGGACGGAGAGCGTCCCAACACCCCTGGCGGTTCGCCGTTGAGGCCCCGGGCACCTTCCTCACTGGTCACCAAGCCCCTACAGACCTCGCTTGGCCATGCCTCACGCCCCATTTGGCCTGGTCCCATTTCCGGTCCATGTTTACGTTCGGCTTGGCCTCGTTACCGGGGGCAAGGTCAGGCGGCATCCGCACCCTCGATGCCGCTCTGGAGGTGCGGGCCATCGGCGTCATCCGTTTGGGCGCCACCCGTACCGTCGAGGTCCTCGAAGAGCGCATACGCATGGCCGGCCAGGGGGGTTTGACAATCCCTGGAGCCGCAATTAGCCATGCGAAAGCAGATCCACTACGCCGAGTTCGACGGCCGACCCGACTAACGAGTCATCATCAAGGTCATCGGTGCGTAGCCGAGCCCCAGGGCCAAAGGACGAAACCGACAGGGTGCGCACCTGTCGGTCTCGTAAGCCGCTCTTGTCGATGTTGCCCGCATCTAGTGCACGGCCTCGAGAACCCCGATCCGCAGCTCGTTCGCCTGCGGCTGGGCGTTCGGTAGGGCCCCGGAGACGTCCATCATGGTGACCCCATTGATCTCGCCGGGGTCCAGCTTGTTGTCGGGATCGTTCTGGTTTTCCCCGAGCTTGAACTCGCTCCACGGCACGACACGGTCCAGCGGCTGACCGGGCTGAAGATGAAGCATGGTGTTGTACTCGGCGTTATTGCGCTTCTTGACCTGAAGGCTAATTGTCGTGGGCGCCGTCGCCGAGAGTGAGACATGCAGACCGGCCGTCCCGATCAGCGCCCCGATTGGCACGCCGCCCGATATCACGACGACCTCTTTTTCCCCCAGCCGATACTTCATCACCCAGCAGGGCTTGCCTGCGAGCCCCGTCGGCTCCCTGTCGAACTGGCCGTCGGCATTCATGACAGCGACGAACTTGGCCATGTCGGCCGTCGCGTCGATGATCGGCAGCGGGTCAGCCGGCGGCGGTTCGTCGGTCAACTTGATGTCATCCAGCCAGATCTCATTGTCGCCGAACCTGGGCATTGGCAAGCGCATGGGGCCGCCCGGCGCGGTCTGCGCCGATAGCGCGACCAAGGAGAAGCTGGCGTCGATGAAGCCGATGCCCTGGATCTCGCCCCCATCCAGTGGTCGCAGCGGCGGCGGCATCTTGTCGTCCGGCAGGAACTCGTTGAGGAACAGCTTGACGTGCCGGTAGGCGCCGGGCATCACCATCACCGGCCGCGTGTAGCCCGGGCTGCCGGCTGGGGCTAGGAAGACCATCAAAGGCGTAAGCAGCTTCGCCCGCACCGCGAACTCGAGGCACGTCGGCGCCGGTGCCGGCGGCGATGGCATCTGCAGCATCACAGCGCCCGGCATCTGCCGCTGCTGAATCTCGTCCTGCTTCTGCACGCGGGGGAACTTGACGTACAGCGCACTCGAGCCCGAGTTGGCCTCATTCGGACCCACCGCCAGGGATATCTTCGTCATGGGGTCGGGACTTGCCCACTGCCCCATCCCCTGCTCGAAGTCCCATCCGACGATGGTCGTCGAACCCCAGCAAGCGGCTGACATGAGGCCGATCACAGCGAGACACATCCCTAAGCTGCGCACAGGTAGCACCTCCAACCAGGATCATTCCTGCCAGAGGAATGCCGTTCCTTCATCTCGCCCCACGTAGTGACCTTGCCGCGAAAACGAATCCAGATCAGATGTCAGTATGGACCCGATCGCCGGTACCGATCTCTGGTTCACCTGCGGGCGTAGTCTTCCATCCAGATGCGATCTCTCCTGCACGCCAAGGCCAAGCCGCCCGTGTGGTCCAGATCCACGAGGTCCTGCATCCCGAGGCCGTGCGGTCACAAGGCGGTCGTCAACCGGAAATTCCGCGTGTCGCCAGCCCGCAGTTATAACTGTCGTTCATCAGGTTGGCCGCCGCAATGGCACCTACGCCCTGCGCCAAGCCATCCGCCGCCGTCGAGATCTTGCATGGGCTAGGCCGGTTCCGGCAGGTAGACCAAGTCGGCGGCCCGTGCTCAAGTTCTACCCGACCGTCCTCGGGCCAGCCGTGCTGTACCGCCAAGTATCAGCCGCTCTGGCCGAGATGATGAAGTACACCATCAACTGCTTTATGGCGACGAAGGTCACCTTCTTCAACGGGATCTACGACATCGCCCAGACCGCGAGCGTGGACTACGATGAGCTGCGCAGACCTGTGCTCCTCGACGATCACATAAACGCGAGCCACACCATAGTGAGCGAGGAGTGCGGGTTCGGAGGTAAGCGCCTGCCCAAGGACCCCCACATGCCATTCTGCACGGCGCGGGTGTTGGGCTACGATCCCGTGATGCTGGACGCAGTGAAGCGCAGCAACGAGGTGGTCCGCGGCGCAGCCAAAGAAGCCTGGGACGACTAGCCTCCCTCACGCCTTCGCCGCGGCTGGCTTCTTGGCAACCGGTTTCTTAGCCGCAGGCTTCGCAGCGGGCTTCGCGGCCGTCTTCTTCGCGGCGGGCTTAGCGGATGGCTTGGCCGCCGTCTTACTAGCCGCCGTCTTGGGAGCCGTCTTCCCGGCAGGCTTGTCGCGGCGGAGTTTGGATATCTCCGCGCGGACCGCGTCGATGGCCGTCTTGATCTCGTCCGCGCGCTTGCGCACGATTGCCAGGTCGTTGTCAAGGATCTGCCGAGCGCCGTCGAGGCCGGCGAGCTCGGCCTCGATCCTCAGTATCTGGACCTCGGTGTTGGCAGAAGCCGTGACGTCGTTGAGCGCTTTCTTCGCACGATTCATCAAACTCATCGGGACACCCCCCATCTGGGATTGCCCATATCAAATGGGCGTCGTTCCTTCAGGGGCTCAACAGCCCCCCGTCTGGTCCAAAGATTCACCGCCGGACCAAGATCACCCTACGTTTCAGGTCGAGCAACCCCGAAGACCTCGAGCGGCCAGGAAGGTGGGTTACGGGACTGGAGAGCAGGACGGTAAGCCGGTTTCCGTTCGTTATGCCATAGCTGTGGCTCAGGCTTCCTTTAGACCCCTCCTCGCGGAGACGCGCTTGCCCTGGCACCGATCAGCTTAGCCTGGCCCTCAGAACGACCTGCTGGATTGTCGAGATCAACACCGGGGGATAGGAGCCACTGCACTGGAGTTTTGGCCACCCCTCCGTCTGTCAGCCCCAGCCCCTATCCCGCGGTGTAAGGCTCTCCGGAGAACCATCGCCGCCACTCGCCAATCCCCACTCTAGTTC
>PMZA01000321.1 GCA_003170595.1 Armatimonadota bacterium | reverse complement strand
TACAGCTCGGGCAGAAGCTCGCTCACTTCCCGCGTCCGCTTGACGAACAACGGCAACACCCGGCTCTCGAACCGCTCCTCCACCCCTCGCACCCGAGGCCGCCGCAGGGCCACCGTCCCGCTCCCCAGGGTCAGCCGCCGGGGCTCGCCGTGCCCGTTGCGATACCCGGCCGGAGCGTCCACCGCCGCCCGCCGCTGCGACTTGAGCCGCCCCAGGAACTCCGTCGCCTCCCACTCCAGCGCCTCCTGCAGCATTTCCTGCGCCTTCACCCGAAGCCACGCCTCCAGCGTCTCCCAGGTCGCTCCTTGCCCCTCAACTTGCCCGTCAACACCCTCCGTGCTACCTTCGCTCATGGTGGTAACCTCCTCGGCAAGCCTTCACTTGCCGTGTCGTTGGACCACCTGAGGTTACCACCACCCTTATTCCCGTTTACACACCTTTTGAGGGTAGCTCAGGGTTCGAGGGCATAGGCGCTAACTTAGACGATTCTATCGGTCCTGATCGCCATTGATTCAATCGTTTTCGAGTCTTTGGGCTGCATTTTCGCGACCTTCCAATCCCTAAGTTAGCGCCTATGGGGCTCGAGGGCCCCTCCCGGAGACGCCGAAAGCCTCCAGTGTCAGTTTCCCCGGCGAGCTGTGGGGACGCCGCGGCCATACTTAGCCATGCGGACGTGCGTACAACGGCCTGGATCTACGCCCGACCGTCTGCCGATCGCATGAAGCGGGCCTTGGACAGAGCCGTGGGGGGAGGAGAACCTGTGGTGAGCGAAAACTGAGGTCGGAGTCATCGTCGAGGCAGAGGCTTGAACTCTCCCGCGCGGACCTGCCCGGACATTGGAACTGGCGAATGCTGCGACTAGGGCCTCCCTTAGCCGTGGGCAGCAACTCAACCCCGCAGCTTGCTCTGAACGTCATGTATCCGTGCCTCGAGTTCCCGGTTGGTGCTTTGGATGTCACGGATCTTGTCCTCTTTCTCGTCGATCCAGCCCTGTACCATCGCAGCATAATCGCTTGTTCGAGCACCTGCCAACTTCTCTTCGCAGTCGGCAATCTGGTCCCGCAGGCGATCGATCACACCTTCGTTCTTCTCAATGAGCGCTTCCCAGCGGCCCGTGTTCTCGTGCATTCGCGCGACCCACTCCTCATGCCGACGACGCTTCTCCTCCTTGTGCTCCCGGATCCGAGCGGTAGCGTGGTCCCACGCGTCCTGCAGGCTTCTCCAGACGATCTCGCTCCTATCCTTGCCCATGCGCAAGCCTTTGACCTCGGACTGACACTGCTTGATGGTCTCCAAAGCATCGTACGGGTCGGAGTATTGGGCAGCATTGTGCGCGGTTGCAGCAAGTCGCTGGCCATGCTCATAGGCTTGCTGGCGTAGGTCCTCTTTGCGACCTTTGAGCCTTCTCCAAGCGTCCTGTAGTTGCTCCCAGCAGAACTCACGATCTTCTCGGGTCAGCCTGCCATCGTTAACCACCATCTCGTGAAGAGCAGTCTGGAAGCCTCCCCCAAGATGGTCCCAGCCGCCCTTCATCATCTGCTGGGCCCTATCTAGCAGATCGTCGGCCCGTCGAAGGTAGTCGAGGTCGGGGGCACCCGCTATGCAGTGTCCTGCTTCATGAATGCAGTCCATTATGGCAGACCGTCGCTGCTCGGACACCGACTTGCGTGCCTCATGCTCTGCATTCTGTCGCCGTCGCATCTCGTCGCGCAGGTCCGTCAGTTCTGCCCACAGTCGCGCTCGGTCATCGCTCTCCAGTGGCTTGATGATCCTGAACATCTCGGCCACGGCCTTGGAGTGCTCCCAGAACTCCCGGTAGTTTACGCGTCCGCTTAGCCACTCTCCGTGCTGTGTCCGTAGCGCTTGGATCGCCTGCTCAAGCTTCTCAGCATTGGCGGCGCACTGCGTAGACCTCTGCTCTCGGTCGATTTGCATAACGAGTCTCCTCCGGTATCACCTATGATCCAACCGTGACGAGGGCGCCCTGCCAGATGCCCCGGCCAGCGTCCGGTGTCCGTCTGTCCCTCCTCGGGAGGATACAGGACTGGGTCTGGCCTGAGTGCTGGCAACGATCAGAGAGGCCTACCGAGACCGTGACCCGGTAGAGCCGCCCGTCCTGGAGCCCGAGCCAGTGGAGCGTCCCATCGCTGTCGAAGGACGGTTCTGGCCCACAAGCAAAGCCCGCAATCTCACATGCCGGGCTGCGCATGCCAGCCAACACGAAGAAGGCTTGAGCACCGGATTGCGAGCCGACCTCGGCGGCGTATGCAACATGATCACTATCCGGGCTGTAAACGATGTCTCGCACTTCATCGTACTCAGGACCCGCCGTTCCATCGAGCACTGCGAAGCGCTTTTCACCCCGCGCACCTATGAAGGCCAGGTGGCGGCTGTCTCGGCTGTAGACCGGTGCCTGGTCCGATTTCGCGTCATATGCTGAGCAATGGCGTCCGTCGACAACGGCATGTCGTACTCCATTGTTGAAGGCGAAGTAGGCCAAGTGCGAACTGTCGGGACTGAAGACCACCGACTCGGGTTCGACATAGCTATGCCGGTACCTGGGCAGACCGTCCTCCATTACCACGCTCATCTCCCTGCCAGCAACATAGGCCACATGGCGGCTATCCGGGCTGAAGATGGGCAGCGGGCCCAAGCGTTCCTGGAACGGATGCCCTTCCGTGATCTTTCCTGCCTCCGCATATTTCCTCCCGTCGACGACAACGGTCTCCTCTTCGTCATCCCCGGAGATGAATGCCACATGTCGGCCGTCTGGACTGAATATCGGCCCCGCCGTGACCGAGTACTTGGAGAGCCGCTTTCCGTCAAGAAGAAGACAGCAGGTCGAGCCCCCGACAACATAGGCCCATCTCCTGCCATCGGGGCTCAACTGCAGGTCGGAGATGCAATCGAACGAACGTCCCCGCGCACCGTTGAACACCACGCAAGACCCGTTCCAGGCATGGGCGACGTATGCAACGCTCCGGCTGTCCTGGCTGAACGAGATGGGGCCCACATCCTCATAGCCCGGCCCGATCTTGCCGTCCGTCACCGCATGCCAGAGACATCCCCTCCTTGCCGTGTACGCGCAGCGAGTGCCGTCTGGGCTGAACTCGACACACCCGACCTCGTCGCAAGGTGGACCACTTCGGCCATTGAGCACCATTGCGCATCTACTCCCCACCTTAACCAGGGAAGCGCAGACGCTGCCGTCCTGGCTCAGGGCCACGCCGACTATCTCGGCATACCGCTGGGGCCTCAGGGCGCCATCAACCCAGATCAGGTCGCCCTGGTCGGTGTGCAAGATGGCAGCTATGTGGCGCCCCCGGGCATCCTCCATGAGTATGTCGGTTCGGCCTGTCTCCGGCAGCCGTCCCACCATCGTCTGCCGCAGTCCGTACATCCCCGGGCCGTTGCTCGCAGAAGGGCTATCCGGCGCGGCGTAGACGCCCACTGGGGTCTCCACACCGCTACTCCCGAGCGCGGGACCGCCGTCTGTGCACCCTGACAGCGCGAGGGGCACGGAAGACAGCGCTATGAGCCACATGGCCTTTGTCATAGCTTCCATCACTCCTCTCCAGGCAGCCATGCCGTTGACGGCTTTCGAGTCTGTCACCTGATCGTGCGCCACGCGATGATGGAGAGTCCTCTAACCCTCGCCACCAAGCGCCGTAGCCCTGAGCAACCGATAGAGCATTCGTCCCCGATAGCGTTCCCGCGATGACCTTGTCTCCCGGGCAGATCGCCCGCCAGCACGACAGTTCTCCATCGCGGTCAGGCTTTCCCTGAGCCTCGTCGCTGAGCAGTTCGAGCCCCTTCGCTATAGACCCGCGATCGGGCGGCCCGGCACTCGACAGGCCGCCTGTCGGAGCCGTTGACAGCCTCCCAGCATGCCTCGCCGGCCGAAGGTTACTGCGTCTCTGTTAGATGTTCGAGAGTTTCGTACGGCGTGTCCCGGTGCCGCGAGTTCTCCCAACCCACCGCCCGTCCGGCGTTCGCGGAGACCTCACCCAATATGCGCAGTGCAACCGCGTCTCTTGGAGCCAGGAGTACTGCCCGACTTGCCGCGTGCATGGCTACGGCTTCGGATGAGGTGCCTTCATCTCCCCCGCCGTTGGCCATCACGTTGGCGTACAGCGCCCAGGCGGATGGGGACCCTGGATCAGCCAGCAGACACTCGGCTGAGAAGTAGAGCATTGGCTGCCAGAACAGGCTCTCAGGCGGATAGTCATCGAACTGCCCTCTGTCGCACAAGAGCACCATGGCCCGCTTCACTGTCACCGTCCTGCGGTTCACCCGGTTGTAAGCCTCTACGGCAAGCCATGCTGCCAAGACGTCGTCAGGCGTTCGTTGCAGCCACTGCCCGGACAGCTTGAGCAACCGCCACCAGTCCGCTCCCAGGGCAGCCCGGTACATCTCGGGATCGCATGCCGATAGGCTCAGGACGTAGCTTGGTTGGCCGACCAGATATTGGTCGTGCTTAGCCAGTTCGGTTCGCCGGGCGATCAGCGTGCCCCAAGCCTTGGCATGAGCGGCCTGGAGAAAGGCGTCGTCCACGATTGACGGTCTCCCGTTCTTCTCAAGGCTGAGGGCGGGAAGTCGACGGCCCGTCTCCGCCGCCTCGATGATGTCCTCGAGACGCTCGGTGATGACGTACGAGTCAACCACGGGGTCGATCCAGTCCCTGCTGCCGGACAGTAGGGCACCTCTTTTGCCGCCGGGGCTGGAACTGGCAGCGGCGCGATCAGGCCTTTCCGCACCGAGCACTCGGGGATGGCATGAGCAGACCAAGCAAAGGACCACCGCGCATACCGTGATCATCGCCGTTCGCATCGTCCCTTCACCTCGCCTGAGCGTGTGCGCTGCCTTGCGTATCGGTGCCCAAAGGCCGCCGACGAAGCATCCCCGAAAGCATGCTCTGACCTCAGCCGTGATGCAGCGCCTCCGACCCGTCATCCTCGAGACGTCCGCTCCTCACGGAGGACCGCGGCGACAGCAGCCGGTGCCACCTGGACAGCGGACGGTCGGCGTCGCTCCCCCGCGAAGAGGACCGTGACCACCAGGTACCGGTGCTCCGGGCTTTCGCCGAACTCCGCTACGCACCACGAGATCCTTCGGTTCCCACCCGTCTCAGCGGTTCCAGTCTTGGCTGCCACGGGCACGCGCACAGACCTGAGCGGCCTCGCCGTGCCGTATCGAACCGCGCCGTTGAGCGCACCTCTGACGGCGTTTCTCACGGGCTCGGTGAAGGGCGACTTCCTCAATTCAGGCGGGAGGTCCGCCTTGCCGATCCGGTCGATGAAGCGCCACGTGGGCACCCGGTCCCAGAGGAGTGCTGCGTATGCTGAGAGCAGCGCAAAGGGGCTGCAGGTGATGGACTGGCCGATAAAGGCAAGTGCTCGCCTTTCGGTGTCAGCAGGCGCACTAGTAAGAGCAGCAAGGTCCGACCTAGCGGGACGGATATAGCGCATCGTCGGCTGTGACAGCCCGCACAAGTCGGCATAAGTAGCCAACGCTTTGCCGGTCAACCGCGCGTCTGCGGAACTAAGGTAGAAGTACGTGTCGCAGCTGAGAGCCAGGGCTCGGTCGAGGCCTACCTGCCCGTGACATCCCCAGTCACGCAGTGGCCGCCCCCATCTGTGCACCACTCCTGTACAGACTGCTGATGGGAGCGAAACACCTTCTTCCAGCGCAACCCCAGCTATGAAAGGCTTGAGGCTGGAGCCGGGCGGGATCTCCCACTGCCACGCGGGGTAGGCCGGGCCGACGGGCTGAGACGCCGTTCCGTGTACCTGCGGATCCCCCCTGTCGCCCTCGCCTGAAGCAAGGCGGAGGCTGGGCTCCTGGACGTACCCTCGCACGTCTCCGTGCTGGTCAACGACGATGATGCAGCCGGGCATCCCTGTGCCTTCCAGAATCTGACCGAGGGACTGACATAGCTCAAGGTCGACGGTCGCCCTTACGGCAGGAGCTGGTCCGGCGCTCCAGATCGGGTCACCGAGGAAACGATCCCAGCGCCCGCCTTCGACCACGTCGCACGTACGCTGTTGGTATATCAAGCCCCCCACAACTACGTCTGCGCCTACGAGCGTCCCGGTATTCCCAATCTCCGGCGCGAAGCCCCGGCGCTTGGGCTTCTCTTCAGGCCAGACCAAGGGCACGCCGCGCCTGTCATAGATGGGGCCGCAAGTTGAGGCAGGGCGTGCGAGCCGAGCGACGTTCTTCATGGTCTCGTCGCTGACCCCCGTCCGTCCTGCACGAACGACGAGAAGGCCGGCCACGGCGAGCAAGACCAGAAGGCCTGCGCAGATCAGTTCAATGGATAGACGCGATGGGCTGATCTGATGTTGGTTGCTCATGGTCACGCCCTCCTATGGTCACCAGTCCGCTCAGACAGCTGATTGCCACCGCTTGTCCAAGCAACTGCGCGATTCCTCGCCCCATCAGCCCGAAGGGCGTGCCTCCGAAAGGACAGATCTGGGCCAACGAAAGGACCGGGACAATCCACTGGGCCACCACGAACCCGGTCAACGCGAGTCCGAGTACCCGGGTCGGTGCGTTCGGCAAGCGTGCCGCAGAGGCGACCATGAACACGGTCCCGAGAGCCGTCATGGCGACCGCCAGTAGGAGGCCGGCCAGGCCGTAATTCAGCGTGATGGCAGCAGGCGCATAGTCGCTAGTGCAGGCGCGGGAGATGGCATGGAGATTGGCACCCGTTAGGCCAGTGAGGCCAGCCGTGCCGATGGCAGCGAACACGCGCGACAGCTCAAGGCTGGATAGGGGGTGCAGCATCAAGGCCAACCGCTCAGCCGGCACAGGGTAGTAGGCTTTCACCGCGTAGGCGAGGAAGATGAACAGCGCGGTAAGAGACGATGCCGACACAAGGGTGGGAACAAGCCCCCACACCGCCAGACCGACCAGCGTCCCCCCTGCAGCCAAGAGGAGTATCTCGGTAGTTTCCCGCAGACAGGCAAACCCGATGGCACAGACCAGGAAGGCGATCAGGATCCGACGTCTCGCCGAGGTGCTACGTGGTTCGGGGTGATGGCCCACGTACAGGGCTAGCCCCACCAGCAGAGCCAGACGCGCGGCTACGAAAAGCTGAAGGTCCATGCCTCCGACATGCAAGGCAGGGCCACGGTGGCCAGCGCCCAGGGCGAAGGACCCGAAGAGCAACAGCAGCCCTACGAAGAACATCAACTTGCCGAGGTCCAGCAGGCCGTAGGAGTAGTTGCACATAGCCCATAGCAGCCTGCCCAGCAAGGTGGCTGTCAGGGGGTTGAGGATCACGACGGCCGCGAACGAAAAGGCGATGGCCTGCCGGTACGCCTCAGACAGAGATCCACCCGCCACGACGGCCACGCCCCATCCTGACGCAGCCACAGCCCAAAGAAGGGGTCGCAGGGCGGTGGCTGGCCACATCCCCCGCACCGACACGATGCCGCGCGCCGCCGTCCAGGTCCCGCCGCCTACCAGCCCTGCGAGAACCAAGGCCTCCAGACCCAGCCTCCCGGTGAACGCGGCGGTGGTACCTGCCACCGCGAAACCTACCCAGCAGGCGAGCCAGCGGGGGGTGTGGGCCCCAGGCACCCAGACAGCCCACACGGCCATCATAGCCAAACCATGGAACAACAAGCCGAGGCCGACCCTCACGACAGCCGGCGCGGGACCGTATGTCAGCGAAGTCTTGTCGAAGTGCAGCGCCGCCGCCGTGATCATCGCTGTCACCACGAGGCCCATTGCGCCGGGAAGCAGCGTATCGCCCCAGGAGGACGCACGCACCTCGACCCCGCCATTCAGGTCGGCCGCCTCTGGGGAGAGAGGCCCCAGGGCCGCTGGCAGCGGGCTACGGCCGCCCACGCCGACGAGGCCGTGTGCCTGTGGTCGCGAGACCTCACGGGTAGAAGCCGATACCTCCGTGAGCCGCGGCCAGGACTCGGCTCCGGCGAGCCCGGCAGCAAGGGGGGAAACCGCGGCGTCCCGCCACGGCGGGCGATCCCCCGCGAAGGACACAACGTCGTCGCCCGCCTCGGCCGACCCCGCGCCGGCGGGTCGCTCAGCGGTTGTTCGCACCTTCAACGGAGGACGCCTCATAGGACCGCCGCCTGCTCTTCGATTAGACGCTCGAAGGCCTGGGTCAAGGCGGGATCTCGTCGCCAGGCCACACCAGCTTGGCGATATGCCTCCTGGATACAGGCACGGAACGCCTCCCGCCCACCATGAGACAGCAGATCCGCCTTGGCTCGCATGATCTTTCCGCGGCCATCGACGTCGGCCCTCAGGCACTCGACGGCTTCGGCCACGGTGTGTCCAAGAGTCGGCCAGGAGCGAATCGCCGCTGCTCTTGCCGCGGCGCGCAGATCCCGGGGCATGGCGAGGCCTGGCGGCAATAGCTTGAACACGCCGCCCGCCTTGTTCTGGGGAGCCGTATCGCCCACACGCCCGAGAGCTATGCCCGAAGCCAAGAGCTCCAGCAGGCTCTCGTCCGACAACACCACCGAATCGAGCAGCGCCTTGGCTGGCATCACTGCGAATGCCTGCCGCCGATCGGGTCCATTCGCCGAGCGCTCGGGTAGGGACAGGTAGTGCTCCCACCGGTCGCCCACGTTAGGCAGTTGGCTCAGAGTGAGACCGGCGACGTGAGTGAGTGCGAAGATGGTCTCGCCCATCGGGGACACCACAACCTCAGCGGCGGTCGGCAGGATATTCAGCTGCGTCAGCCTGCGGTCCAAGGGCGAGCCCGGCCCGCCCGGCAGCCCTATGATGGTGGGCAGCGACGCCGCCTGCCCCTCGCCATGCCCGACTATCAGGCTTTGCCGTCGCACCAACGGCAGGAAGAGATCTACCACGAGTTCGTCTGGCATCCGCTGAACTAGATCATCCAGGGGCAGGTCGAGCGTCTTCAGGTGGACGTGCAGCCCGTCCGTCAGGCGCTTCACGGCGACCGCAGCAGTGATCCCAGCTTCCTCTGAAGCGGCCAGCCCAGCGCACCAGCGCTGACCAAGGGCGAGCACGGACCTGTCCGCCGACACAAGGCTACGGGCCCATGCCACGCAAGTCGGCGAGAGATCCAGGGCCCTACCGGCAGCCCGGTTTCGGTAGTTCTCGAAGGATAGACGCTGCCCCTCGAGTTGAGCCTCGGCCTCCCGCATGACCCCGATCAACCCATCGACGACGGCGTGGACCGACGGCAGGGCGGTGTCTCGAAGGTACGTCACCGCGTCCTCCGTGCCTAGTGCGGCCCCACAAGCGGCGATCGCAGTGATGTACTCACGTAGCGCTGAATCAGCGCGGGTGCCGGCACGGTCACGCGCGGCGTCCACGTCCGAAGGCGCCACCGGCGCGACGGGGCGTGCGAGCAGACCCTTGATCCACTCGACGAAGCCTCCTTCGGCCTGCGGACGGACGCGGGATTGCGAGTGACTGAGGAGCCCAGCTACCACTTTCGCCTCGGTCATGGCCTTGGTGCGTGCGTCCGTGAGGGCGGCTTTGGCTCCTCCGGCAAGTTCCCCCGCCAGGGTACTGTAGGTTTCGAAGGTGCTCTCCCAAGCCTGCGCCGCACCCTGGGCCTCCAGCACATCGCCACGCTTCAGGGCAGCGAGGACCGTGTGGTCGTGGATGCGGCCCCACCACTGGGAGCACAATGCTTCGCGCACCTCCTCACGCAAACGCTGGCATACGCCCCGCTCGTCCGCGGTGGCCAGATTGAGGGCCTCCGCGGGCCAGTCCCTACCCGCTCGGTTTCTGGCCATATTCGTGACGCCGGCAACTTGGTCCGAAGCCAGCGTGGCCACCGTCATACGTCGTCCAACTGCTATACCGAGCAGGTCATCACAGGCTCGGGGGAAGCCCCCCGCCAGGCACGAACTGCGCACGAGCGCGGCGCCCGCCTGCTGCCGATCCTCGCTACTCGCCGACATCAGCGCCTCTGCTGTTTCGCACGCGAGGGACACCGCCACAAAGTCGGCGAGCCGCCGCGGTCGCAACGCGCCGACGACCGCTCGGGTCTGCGCGAACGCCGCACGGTGGCCCAGGACGGCATCCAAGTGCCGCATAGCGTCCATTGCCCTGCCGTTAGCCTGGTCATGCATCACGATCAATTCCTCCTCTGGGGTCAGTGACGTTGTGCCACAACTGAACCGCAGCGCCGCCGATACCGGTGCACAGAGCGAGTACGGTCTCGGCAACGTGCGCCAGGTACCCCGACTCGGACCCGAAGGCCTCGCCGGGCAGGACGAGGTGGTACTTGGCAGGGCGGCCCTCGATCCTCACGACCTCTTGACCACCCGCCTTGGGGAGTTCCCAGGCGGAGACGCTGTCCATCCAGAGGTTCTCGACCGCCCTACCGAACTCAGCGGCCTGTCCAAGGCCCTCTGAGGGGGACGGGAACGAGGACATCCACATGGAGATCTCGACTGTCGAGGCGAACTCGACTTGCTGAGTCTCCAGATCAGCTGCCAGGTAGCCTGCAACGAGCGGACCGACGCCACGCCCGACAGAGCCGCAGTCAGTGTGGACCGTGATGAACAGGGGGTCGCCCTTAAGGGTCACACAGGCGGAGCCACTCAGATCCAGCACCTGCTCGACCAGCCAGCGGACGCTCCCGTGCAGTTCGACGGAGGACATGACACCAGCCGCAGCGGCAGCAGGGGGATTCTGCCTGCCTCCCTCGGACAGGTTGGGGCCTGCCTTCCGGACGGCTGCCCGTGCAACGTTCCCACTGAGCCAGCGGCCCACGACACTCTCCTCGGAGAACGTGCTGATGGGTTGGCCGGTCAAACGGAAGTGTCGCCAGACGTCACGCGGCAGCAGGGCTTGGCCCGACTGCTGCCACAGATCGGCTTCGTCGGCCACGAGGTCGAGGACGCCCGCCCGCAGGCCGCCCCCGAGGGCATCAGTGGGTATCCCGAGGACCTCCAGGAGGCCAGCCAGTTCGCCCAGAACGCGGACCGCACGGCCGCCGCACAGAAGGAGCCCGGTCGGACGCATCGTGATCCGGTTAGTGTATCCGGCCAAGGCCGGGAAGGCCACGTCCTCGCGGTAAGACTCCGTAACTTGGTCCGTCTTCTCGGTCCTATAGGCCTGCATCCTCATCGCCCTCCCCGGCGGTCCGAAGGCTGCCGCGTATTTCGATACCTGCCCACCGAATGCGCCATGTCGGCGGCAAAGATACGGCCTGGTCAACGGCCCCGCCCACTCGCATAAAGCCGAGCTCCGCTACGCTGACCGCGTCAAGGTTCAGGTGATCCCCGCCATCATCGACGAGAACACTGCT
Organism: Armatimonadota bacterium; assembly: GCA_003170595.1. Lineage (GTDB taxonomy): Bacteria > Armatimonadota > Zipacnadia > Zipacnadales > FEN-943 > FEN-943. The sequence continues at coordinate 3,231 of PMZA01000321.1, read as the reverse complement.
GCCAGCCGGAACGTGCAGGGCTACATGAGCTGCGGGGCCCACGACCAGCGCTGGAAGCGGGTCGTCAGGGGTCTCGGGGTCAACGGGCAGCGCCACGTCGGCGTCTGGGGTATACCCGAAGCTGATGCTTGTGGCGCCTTGCGAAGGCACATCAAATGTCCGCGTCACGACCCTCGCTAACGCTTCACCTGTGAGTTCGTGAAGGCGCCAGATCTCGATCGCCAGACGGTGCCGAGCGATGCCAGCTCCCGCCTCGCCCTGCCGACGCCGGGCGGACACGGATAGTAGCAGCACCAGAACCAGAAACCCGGCCAGCGCCGACAGCGCGGCCAACCTGCCAAGCCCGCGCGAGCGCGGGGCCCCCGGCACTGGAGCCGGTGGGGTCGCGGCATTACGGATGGCTTCCACGACAGGATGGAGCGCGGCGATGACCTGCTGTACCGCCGGCACGCTGGGGGCACTCGCCAAGTCGAAGCGGCGAGCTGCAAGCAGCTTCGTCAGACGGGACAGATCGGCGGCGGCCGCAGCCTGCGTGTTAACACCGAGGACGACGTAGCTTACTGACGCTGACCTTGCCTTCAGGCTGGCTACAACAGCATCTCTGGCGGCCCATTCCTGCGCATAGGACGGTGGCCGCAGGGACGTGGGGAGTCCGTCGGTGAGGAGAACGACGACCGTGGCTCGGCCGGGCGACAGCTTGTCCTGCAGGGTGCGCAGTGCGGTTGCGAGCTTGGTCTCCCGGTCACCGCACTGAAGGTGGTTCATCGCGCTGGTCACCGTCTCGAGGTCGCTGGCACGCCCGATGGTCTGGTCCACGGGCACCGACACGCCAGCACCGAAGGCGATTACCAGCACCCTGTCGCCCTGGCGGAGTTCGTGAATCAGGGGAGGGACAGCTTTCACGAAGCTGGCCCACGCAGGTCTGACAGAAACAGACCTGTCGACGGCGATGCAGAGGTCAACCCCGGCTGGCGCGCCAACCAAAGAAGCTAGCAGGGCGGTGAGAGCGATCATCAGGCACTCCTCCTTTCGGCGACTACCAGTCTCCACGACCAGGCCACGGAGACAAGCCCACCGAAGGCTGCGGGCCCGATGCCAAGCAGTTGGTCCATGTCTGCCAGCGATAGGCCCAGGTCTGACGCAAGCTCCCGTAGGTCGGCGGCGCTGTCCGCCGGAAGCGGGACGGGCACGACGGTGTCCGCAAGCACGGTCCAACCGTCATGCTGGAGGTCAGCCGTCGCTGCTTCAGCCGCCCGCACGTCTCTGCCGCTGAGGCGCCCCGCCCTGCGAAGCACAGCCATGGGCGCTGTACGAGGCTGAGTAGAAAGCATCCACAAGGCCCCTAGTGATGCTCGGAGGGTGGGCAAGCACCCGGAGCGGCGGAGCACCTCTCTCGCCTGGGCCACCAGGCGATTGGCGCGTGCCGTAGCTGACCAACGCATCGGGAGGGCGGGCACGCCGTCAAGCTCGGTCACAGGATGAACAAGTCGGTGGCCAGGCTGGACGATAACCAGCAGATCGGATGAGGGCGAGAACGCATGTAAGGGATGCCAACCTGTGCCTGGGGCGATGAAGGAGACCCCCGGAAGCGCGGCCGGCAGCAGCCAGTCGCGGTTGGAGCGGACCTGGCGGGCCGGGCGGCCTGGCGGCACGGAGGAGAGGCCTACCAGCACGACGGCCTCCAAGCCCGCCCCGAAGCCCGCGGGGACAGCGGGCTCGCACAAGGCGGCGGGCGGGGAGTTACGCAACGAGCCTCGCCTCCATCATATCGGCGAAGTCGAGCCTGGCGTCGGCAGCAAAGCGCAGGGCTACGCTCGAAAGGAACTCCGGAGGGCAGTCGGCAGTAACTACGACCACCACAGCGCCGGAATCGCGAGCGCTTATCACGGGTTCGACGAAATCGCCGTCGCCGCTAACGAGGGCGACAACGTGGTGCTCGTGCGCCAACCCCAAGATAGCCGAGGTAACGACGTCGTCGTCGTGTCCACGCGGGGCAGTGCGGACGTCGAACCCCATCCGGGAGACGGCGGCGAGGAAGCGAGCGAGTCCGGCGCCCGCGGGGCCGCTCGGAGCGGGGGAAGACCAGACGAGCCGCCCGAGCTGCAGGTCGGCGCCGCACCACACCTCGAGGGAAGCCCGCAGCCACTCGATGAATTCCCGGATCCCCGGCCGCACATCGAGGGCTTTGCACAGGTGGCAATAGTTGGGACCATCGACCACGACCCCGAGGACCAAGGGTGCTGCCGAGGGCGGGAGACCAGGCGGACCTGCGTAGCTGCCAGTCATCTTGGATCACCTCTCCACTACACTGCCTGAGTCCCCTCGGTCGTCGGCTGTCAGCCGGAGCTCCCTGTGGCAGAGAAGGGGCTCGCGGCGGGTTGGTTTCCCGGTCCTGCCGGCTCGGGGCTCGGCTTCGTTAGCTGCTTACTGCACTCACCTCCTGAGTTCATCATCTGTCGCACCTCTGGTACATTGTCGGCACCACTTCGGTCGTCGGCTGCCACCCTTTCGGGCTCTTCCCGATTCGGGAGGGGTATCGCGGCGGGTTGGTTGCCCGGACCCGCCAGCCGGGTGCCGTCAGTTGGTAGAAGCCCATTGTCAGCCCTTCTCTTGCTCGTCGGGCATCGCTCCTCCTCAAGTCGGCCCGCGCCGGGTCGGGCGCTGGCTGTCAGACCCCCAGGTCTCCGCGGGAGCCGAGAGCGAGACCGTGGCGGGCAGGTTACCAGGGCCCCCCGGCCAGGATGTCCCGGCTAGAAGCCCTTCGTTGACACCTCCTGTGCTCATCGTGCATCGCCCTTCCTGGCGACAGCTCAAGCCGGATCCGTCCTTGGCTGTCAGCGATAGGCGTGCCCCGGTGGGACCAAGGGGACCAGTCGACCGTCTGCCAACGGGCGGGCACCCCTTTTGCCCTGTGTGAGACGACACGACGCGCTACTGAAGGCGCGCACCCTAGGGCATGGGTGGCTCGGAGACGTGGGGGAGATCCACAGGGCCACGGGCATCCGCCAGTGCCCGGCGCGATCGCTCGGGCCAGCGGACTCTCTGGGGGCCGTGGGATCTCGGGTCACTGCAGCCGCTCAGACGCCAAGATATGGGGGCTGGTCTGCCCTATCGGAAAGTTACCGGCGACCGGCTGTTTGACGTCAACTACTTCTTCCTTCAACGACAACAGTTTTTGCCTGTTTTTTGCGTAGTGAGGTTGGGGGTGGTGGGGGTGTGGTGAGTAGACAG